>JAIYDW010000218.1 GCA_027487315.1 Verrucomicrobiaceae bacterium
CCACATACCACCCCACAAACCACGGCGCATCCGCCATCAAAACCTCGTTCTCCTCCAGCAACGCCCCCACCTTCGCCACCCGATCCGCCGCATAAGGCGGCCACTGCGAAAGCCGCCCCCGCAACGCCATCCCCGCCCGAATCGTGTCCGGCAGCGCCACCAGCAGCGGCAGCGCACTCAGCCCCACCAAAATCACCCCGTGCCCCCACTCCTGCCAAAACCCCCGCGCCCTCGGATTCAACCGCGACCACGCCATCGTCACCATCGCCACCCCAAACACACTCAAAACAGGCGCCAACGAAATGAACACATTGTGCTCGTCCATCAACTCCTTCACCTGACCCACCAACCCCATCGCCAGCATGCTCAGCAACAGCAACACCAGCACCACCCTCGATATCACCTCACAGATCCCATTGCGGAAGCGATGCAATCCCGCCAGCAACGCCAACGGCGCCCCCCAAATCAACCCCATATGCCCAAAAATCCCTTCCCACTGCGCCACAAACCTCAACCCCATCCCCCGCAACACCTGCGGCAGCGCCATCGACTCCGTCGCATCCGAAAATCGCCGTGAGATCTCCTCCTCACCCACCCCGGAAATCAAACCCCGCAGGATCAGCTTCGACGACCCCAGCACATCCCCCGTCAGCTCCAGATTGCGCCACATCCACAGCACGCCCGCCAGCAACAACGGCCCTAGCAGCGCCGACAACAACCCAGTCAGCCCCACCATCGCCCGCCCCGCTCTCCCCATCCCCAGCACAACCCCCACCCCAATCACCACCGCCCACAACACACCCATGCTGTGCGTCATCCCCATCGCCGCCAGCATCACCCCCAGCAAAAAAAGACGCTTCTTCATCGGCACCCCCTTCTCCAACCGCTCCATCACACTGAACATCAACCGCAACGCCACCACCAACTCCAACCCCAGCAAAAGCCGGGGACTCCCACTCGCTGCCAATTCCCACATCGGCCGGCAAAACCCCACCCCCGCACACACGATCACCGCCACCCGCTCATCAAACAACCGCATCGCCAACCCATTCAAGTGATACAGCAGCAGCAAAAAAAACAACACCCCCACCGCCGCCGAAATCCGATCCAACGCATAAATCACCCCATCCTTCCCCGGATCATACGCCCACCAAGGTTCCGCCAACTTGAACAACGGCGCCAACACCAGCGCAGGCAACGGCGCCGAACTCGTGTCCGGAAACTTCCCCAAATCCACCGCCTCAGCCCGACCATCCTCCAACTGCCGCCACGCCCCAGGCCTCACACACTTCGTCACCCACCCATTCCCCCGCGCCAACTCCCGCGCCAACTGCGCCTGCTCCATCCCCGCCGGACTCTTCAACCCCCGAAAACTCACAAACACCTCCATCAGCGCCAGCACCCCCATGAAAACATAGAACACCAATCGCACCGCCCCGCTGATCACGGGGCTTGTCGAGTGGGATTCCAAAGACGACGCCATCCCGCCATTCATTCCACCTCCTTAGAATATCGGCAAGACTAGAATATCCACAAACACAACGCCTCCACCCACAAAATCCGCACACCCGATCCCAACCGCCGCTCATCTCCCCTTCAATTCTCGCATCGCCAATGCATCATTACCCCCACCCCTCCCGTTCCCTTCCCCTTACCCAATGAACCCGCACACCCTCGTCTCCTGCCTCCTCCTCGCAGCCTGCGGCCACTCTCTCCACGCGGAAAACGAGTACGAAAACGCCCCCATCCGCTACTCCGCCACCACCCCGAACGACGCCGCCCAGGCCCTGCAAAAAAAACTCCTCGCAGGCTCCCTCAAACTCGACCGCACCGACTCCTGGTCCGTCCTCCGCAGCCTCATGAAACAGTTCGACATCCCCGAGTCCTCTCAAGTCCTCGTCTTCTCCAAAACCAGCAAACAAAACCACCTCATCAACCCCCAAACCCCCCGCGCCATCTACTTCGGCGACAACGCCTACCTCGGTTACTGCCTCGGCGGCTCCATCGAAGTCACCACCATCGACCCCACCCTCGGTCCCATCTTCTACCTCCTCGAACCCGACATCCCCGCCGACCAACCCCTCACCTTCGAACGCGACCAAAGCTGCCTCAGTTGCCACGGCGGCCCCTTCTTCCCCGACGTCCCCGGCGTCCTCGTCCGTTCCGTCTTCCCCGGCCGCGAAGGCCACCCCCTCATGAGCCACGGCAGCACCCTCGTCGACACCACTACCCCCTTCACCGACCGCTGGGGCGGCTGGTACGTCACCGGCCACCACGGCACCGCCCGCCACCGCGGCAACGCCACCCTCGACGACCGCGACGAAACCGCCACTCTCGACACCGCCCCCGGCGCCAACCTCCCAGACCTCACCCACCTCTTCGACACCAAACCCTACCCCACACCCCAGAGCGACATCGTCGCCCTCATGGTCCTCGAACACCAAACCTCCACTCAAAACGCCCTCACCAAAGCCAATCACGCCGCCCTCCGCGCCATGCACATGCAGCAAAGCCTGCAAAAAGAACTCGGCGAACCCGTCCTCACCGAACCCGTCGGCACCGCCCGCCGCATCATCGACAACGTCACCACCCACATCCTCGACGCCCTCCTCTTCAAAGACGAAGCCCCCCTCCCCGACGGCGGCATCGAGGGTCGCTCCGACTTCCAGACCGACTTCACCACCCACACCCCCAAAAGCACAGACGGACGCAGCCTCAAAGACTTCCAGCTCCTCAACCGCCTCTTCAAATACCGCTGCAGCTACATGATCTACTCCCTCACCTTCAAAAACCTCACCCCACCCCTGAAACAAACCGTCCTCTCCCGCCTGGACACCATCCTCGCCGGCCAGGACATCACCGGCCGCTACACCCACCTCACCGAAACCGAGCGTGCCCACATCCGCCAAATACTCGAAAATACTCTCCCAGATCTCTTTGCTTCACCGTAGCTCTCTCCTAATCAGAGACTCTCAAAACCCCGAATTTCCTAGGCCGGCGGAGAATTAATAAAAAAAGTGTTTTGAGTTTCGTAACTTTCGCCGACAAACTCCGAACTCTCATCTTGAAGCGAATTCAGCATCACGTCGTGAGCAGGGTTCGCTTTCACACAGAGAAGTCTCCCTAATCTACTAGAAACAAAAGCAAACAACCATGATCTCACCTACCCTTGCCTACGCACTCGCATCGAAAGCCACCAGCGTATCCGCTTTCGGATTCAACCTCCTCGTCGCCTCCAGGCCCATGTTGGCTGCCACCGATCTCGGTTCGAAGATGGGCGGCGCCCTCGGCGTTCTGAACATGGTCGGCCTCGTCCTCGCCTTCGGCGGCCTCCTCTTCGCCGCCATCATGTTCATGATGGGACAAACTGAGCGCATGATCTACGGTCTCGTCGGAGCCATCATCGGTGGCCTCTCCTTCATCATCGTCAAAGCCATGTTCAGCTCCAGTGGCAGCGGAACCGGTATCGATGCCATCGAAATGACCGCCCCCTGATCTGGTCTCGTCACCGTCAGACACCTCCCTCCCATGCCCTTGTTTCAAACAAGGGCATGGCTCATTGCATCAAAAATCACCTCTCACGACCCATTCATTGATCCATGGAAGAGACTAAAGTCCGCTATTACGAAACAAATGAAGGTCGGGAGGTCAGTCAGGGCTTCGCAGGGTTCGAAGGCAGCAACGTTCTTCTACTGATCGGCGCCATCGCTCTCGCACTAATCCTGTCCCAAGGCGTCGACAATCTGGGCCTCCCGGTTTGGGCCAACGGCATCATCATGATGCTGCCCCTCATCATCGTCTCAGCCTACGTCTTCGGACTCAAGCAAGGCAAACCTCCCTCCTACGACGTCGAACTCGCGGAGTGGCTCATCATCAAACTTGGGGGTGTCAACTTCCTGTCCCACAAACAGGTGCAACCGTTGAAACTTCCGTGGTTGGAAAAAACTCAGGACCCCAAGACGGAAGGCACCGATGGCAAAACTCGTTGACGCATATCTAGACCGAAACCTCATCATCTACCGGGGACTGCAAAAAGGCGGTGCCATCGGTCGTGGTTACTCCATCGAACTCCCAGACACGGAGAATACCGATCCTGAATGGCTCATGACTCTGGAGGACAGCCTCCGCATCCTCCTCAGACTCGTCCAGCCCAACCTCAGACTGCAAGTCACTTGGAGTGTCGATAGCGACTACCGGCACGAACTGGAGCGCTACAAAGAGGAAACCGAAAGACTTGGAGGCGACAATTGGTCGATCAAAGCCCGCGAAGAACGCTACACCCGCTACGACAATAAGATTCGCAACCGCGAACTGCGGCGGGAACACCTCAATTTCTACTACACCTCCAAAATCTCAGGCAAATACAACGGCATAGGCCAGCAATACTACGAAGAGATTCTTCAGGCCGCTGCCCGGGAACAGTCTGAACTTGAGGAAGCGCTCCGAGGCCAGCTTGGCCCCTTGGGTGGCATCGTCAGCCCTATGACTGACATGGACCACTTCAGGGAGTTCTACCGCTTCTACAATCCCAGCGCCTTCGAAAACGAAGCCGTCGTCCTCGACGATCTCTTCGACCCTTCCCAGTCCGTCTGTGACATGTGCTTCAATAGCGATGGCGCCCCCATCAACATGAAGGCCTCCACCTTCAAGATGGATGGCTTCTATCAGGGCGTCTGCGTCCTCAAATCGCTGCCCAAGTTCACCTACATCGGCATGATGCGGCTGCTAACGCAGCTCGATTTCATGGACTACCAGATCTCGGTCAACATCGAAGCCGGTGACGTCGAGAAAGATCGTGTCGAAACGGAGAACCGCCTCGCAAGATATGAGCGCGGCAAAATCACCGCCTCCATTGAGGCTACCATCTCCAAATTGCGCACCCGCGTTCGCCGCCTCGCGACCAACGAAGTCGTCCCCTACCGCATGCATCTTTTGGTGCGCGTCTGGGACCGAAAAGAAGAGGTCTGCAATAGCAAGCTCGCAGCCATCAAAAACTCCGTCCTCAAACTGGGCGGTGCCCAACCCTACGAACCCACACTGCCAACCTCCGTCCGGAATTTCTGGCAGCTCACCATGCCCGGCTGGGCTTGGTCAACTTACGAAGATCTCAAACTCTACGTCGAAGACGTCAACCTCGCGGATTTGTTGCCCATCTCCAGCACGCCGACCGGCGACCTCGCCGACGCGGAAGCCATCTACGACGGCCCACGCGGCGCCATGATGGGCATCGTCACCTTCGTCGGTAAGCGCGGTTCCCAGCGTCCCGAACACGGCATCATGTTCGGTGCCTCGGGTGCCGGAAAAAGCGTCTTCACCATCGATCTGCTGACTCAGACCGCCCCCTATTACGAATTCACCGCCATTGTCGAAGAAGGACTCTCTTACAACCTGTTTACCCGACTCTATGGGTGCGAGCCCATCATCGTTCAACCCAATGGCAATCTCACGTTCAATTACTTCGACACTCGCGGTCTTCCTCTGAGCCCGGACCAACTCGGTGGCGCCACCGCCATCGCTCACTTGATGGCCGGCCCGCCAAAGGATCTCGACAAAGATCGCATCCGCCAGGCTCTCCTCTCCAAACAAATCGAGCGCCTCTACGAGGACCAATTCGAAACCTGGTCCATGCGCAATCCCGACAAGCGCTTTGAAGCCGCCAAACGTTGCGTCATCGCCAGAGAATGGGGCGCCACCAAACTCCCCCGGGGCACCACCCTCGGTGATTGCTGGCTCGATTTCACCAACGCCTGCATCGAAGGCGACAGCGCAGCTCATCAACTCAACACGAGTGAGATCGACACCTATCGCATTGAGGAAATCATGAACAACCCCTCCGAGCGCGGGGACTTGATGGCCATGGGCTATACATTGATGCAGCCCGAGGAGATGCCAACGCACTCCCAGTTCGTCGAAATGCTCAACTTGGAAAGTCGCCAAAAACGCGCTCACGAAGACTTGGGCCTCCTGAAAACCTTGCTCGAACCCTGGGGCCGCAACGGGCGTTACGGCGCCATCCTCGACGGTGTCAACAACGTGGACCTCACCAAAAAAGTGGTGCACTTCGAACTCTCGTTCATCCCCGAATCCGCCAAAGAGTTGCGCGATGTCGCCGCCTTCCTCATCACCAACGACATCCGCAAGGAAATCATGCGGCGCCCCCGCAACATCCGCAAACGCGTGATCCTCGAAGAGCTCTCCGCCTTCCTCGCCATGCCGGATGGCGAACGCATCACACGCGAATACTACGAACGGATGCGGAAATACTCCACCTGGGTCTTCTCCATCATCCAACAGTTCCAGCGCATCAAAGACCATCCCGTCCGGTCTTCCGTCATCGGAAACTCCCGGATCATGTTCATGTTGAAACAACCGGATCAACGGGACGTCGAGGCCATGTCCCAGGGATTCCGTGTGCCATCCGTCACCAAACGCCAAGTCGCCAGCTTCCCTGATCCGTCCGAAATGAAAAGTGATCCTTTCGGCTCCTTCGTCTACTACCACGAGGCCACCGGACGCCCCCATATCGCTATCGGCCGCCACTTCGCCTCCAAGGAAATGATCCTCGCCAGCGCCACCTCCGGGGAGGCTTTCGAACGTCAAAATCAACAACTCAAACAGTACGACGGCAACGCCTTCAAGATGATCACCGCCCAGGCGCGCATGAAATGAAGTTCGTTCCGACCAGAATCATAACCTTTTTCAAAAGATCCCGATACCTAATTTAACCCGATTCACCCATGAGCAAAAGCTTCCTCATACTCACCGGCATCCTCTCTGTGGCGCTCGTTTCATGCACCAGTTCAGGCGGCCCTTCTGGCGGTCTCATCGGCGGTCTCACCGGCGGATTGCTTGGCGCTCTCGGTGACAATTACATCGGCAGCCAGGAAAACAACGGCTCGACTACCATTCAGAACGCCGATGGCAGCACGACCGTGATCGACTCCAACGGTCAAGTCACCAGCACACCGTCCACCAACACCAACACCAATGTCAACGTGGGGCTCACTGGCACGGGCACCGGAACAGGAACCGGCACGGGCACCGGAACATTCACCGGCACAGGCACCAATTCCGTCAACGGTGGAAACACCATCATCACCTCAAACAACACCGGTTCCGCGGCTTGGCGGGAACACGGTGGCCTCATCACCGGTGCCCTGGCTGGAGCTACCGCAGGCATCATCACCGATTCCTTCCGCAAACGCGAGATCGAGAACAAGTACGCTGAGGGTTACGCTAAGGCCAAAAGTGATTCCATCAAAGAACTCTACTGGCTCAAACGTGAGGCGCAAAAGACCGCCAACGGCGGTGACGATCCCCCCCTTCAATACCGCTACTATGAGGTCGAAGTGCCCACTCATACCACCAGCGATGGTGTCATCATCGATCGCCACAAGCGTGTGATTGAAGTCGTTGAGTAAAACCATCCAGCCACAGTCATTATGAAGAAACGCTTGCTTCCAGTCTCTGTCCTCCTCTTGGCCACAAAGGCCACTTTAGGCGCGGATACAACCCCAGCGCCCAGTGCTGTCACTTGGAACCAAAACTTCACTCTCAACCCTTTCGGCAGCGGTTCGCCAACCACAGCCAGCCCAGGCACCCCAACGGCTAGTGGCACCCCCCCAATCACCATCCCAACTGGCACCGGTTACCCCGTCACCGATGTCGCCGCCGTCAAGGCTCTACTCGATGTCAGAGCGGCCCTCAAAGACTCCTACACCCTCCTCTACAACCTCTCAGACAAATACGGCCAAGGTACAGCTAGGTCTCAGGCCAAAGCAAACGAAGGCGCGCCCACAAGCTTGCCAGATGACATTGGGCAAATTGTCAAAGCTCTCGCCGGAGATGAAGGTATTGCTGAAGCTCTTCAAAACATCTCTGGTGCATTGGGAGATCCCAGCAAAGCGCCAGTTGATCCCACGCGAAACTGGTCGGAAATGAACGACCTGAAAGATCATCTGGAGGACTGGCTGTCTGAAAGAGAACCCGGTGGCACTGCCGATTCGCCCACTCCAGCTTACGACCAGAATTTGACCAATCCCGCCACTCCCGATGATGGAAAACAGGCGCTTTCTGACGCCGGTCCGTTGACTCCCAAACAAATGATCGAGAACTGGCTGGCGATGATCAAAGGCCAACCGTTGCCCCACCCCCCGCCCACTGGTTCGAAGGGGGCCACAGCAGGCGGACTATTTGAGGCAATCACAGCAAGCTATAAAGTCGAAAAAGAGCAGGACCCAGACAACCCAACGGCCGATCCAGGCACCGAAGACGTCGCCCGCGACCCCAAGCTTTACGTTTCTGCGGTCAATCAGCTTGCTGCTGTAAAGCACTACTATGAAATTCGTGAGACAGCCATAAAGCGCCGAAAAGACCTCCAACAGCTCCTCAGTGACATTCTTGTCAGCATTCGGGACGCGAAAGATTTTGCCAACCTCGGCAAGCTTACCGCTCTGGCGAACCTCATCGAAGGTCAAATAGACATCTGCAATGATGACATCAATGGAGCATTCAATGATGTCGCAGTCCGAGGGGTGCAAATGTTTACCATGAGCCAAATGCAGCAAACAGCCGCACAAGAAAAACAGCAGTATGAAATGAACAAAAAGCTGAGCCAAGCGCAGAAGGTCACTGAAGAAATCAGCAATATCGCAGATGATCCTGGCTTAACAGCGGGTGGTGGATCTCCCGCGACTTCAGCAGGTGGCGGGTTCCTTCCATGGCCCAATAGCAGATAGATCGTCCAAACTCGGCTCATTCATTCTCCGTCAAAGACCCCTTTTACCCATGCTCAACTTTACCGCCGCCATTTTTGCGCCCTCTGAAATGGGGTTTGGTGATGAGATATTCAAGGGCTTGGCCGATGTTCTCGCTGGTCCCTGCCATACGGTGTATCACTTCCTCATTCCCATCACCCTCTTTCTGGCATTTGCTGGCCTTCTAATGGCTGCCTACAAAGTCCAAATGGGAGGAGACCTTAGCGGACTGGGGACTCAACTGGTTTTAACCTTGGTCATCGCCGTCTGCATCGGCGATTCGCAGCTTCCACGTTGGATTTTGGATAGCACAGAGATCCTAGCCTCCAGTTTCAATAACATGCTTAACTTTAGTGTCAAAGAGGTATTCGTGGATTATCTCAAATGGCTTGGAATCATGACGGGCTCAGCCCTTCCCGCTGTGATCGTCATTTTGGCTGTACTCGGTGCTTTTGGATTCGGTACAGGTTTCATTGCCGTGGGTGCAATTGCCATTCTACTCATCGCGACCCCTTGGATCTTGCTCGGCCTCTCCTACGGTGCCGTTCTGGTTGGTTACCTCACCCAGATCGCGGCGGTTTACATGGGAATCGCAGTTCTTCCCATCTTCTTGGGTATGCTTCTCTACGAGCAAACGAGAGGCACAGGGATCCGCTACATCCAGGGTTTGGTGGGCATTCTATTCTGGCCCTTAGGCTGGGGTATCGGTTTCTTCGTGATTCATGCCATCGTCAAGGAAGGCGGTCCACTTTGGAATCTTATCTTTACCACCCCTGTTGGAATAGCCATGGTCGCCCTCAATGTGGTCCTCGCCGGAGTGCTGGGTTGCGCCATTGGTTTGCTCCTGACGGGTATGCTTTTAGGGGTCGTCACCAAAGCACCGCAGATCATTGGACAGGCGATTGCAACAGGTAGCCAAGTCGGCACAGGGATTGCCTCTGCTGCCAGCAGTGGTGGCGGCGGAGCCGTCTCCAGCACCTTCTCAGCCGCCGCAGGAATTGCACAGACTGCTGCTACTAGCGGTGGCGGCGGTGGCGGCGGTGGCGGCGGTGGTGGCGGTGGTGGCGCTTCTAAGGGAGCTCCGATTGGTGGCGCTACTGGTGGCTAAACGAAATGACCCAATCCCTTTTCCCAATTCAACAAACAGACAAATTTCCCATTTCCCCTGCTTAATCAACCCACGATGAAACAGTCCAGCGCAGTCTTTATCAGCAAAGAGAGCATTTCCACCTTCTGGTTTTTGCTCGCTGCTGGCGCTGTCATTGGAACCTTCTACTACCTCTTTGACCTCGTCGACAAAAAGGGCCTGCGTCCGCAGTTCATCATCTTAAACAACCCGGACGTCAAAATGGCGGTGCCGGAACGAGACATAGAAGTCGAATCCGAAATGGTCTTGAGCCAAACCCGCTTGGCCATGGACTCGATCTTCAATAAAAACAGCACTGGCCTAGACGCTGCGGAACGATGCAGCGAACTCCTCTCTTCAGACGTTTGGAAATGGGTCCAATCCGAACTGGTCGAAAAACAAAAAGACGCCTTCAAAGAAGCTCGAATCCATCAAAAAGTGGAAGTCGAAAAGATTGATCTCCGCGCTCAACCAGATAGCGACGCGGTGTTGGCTTCCGTCCAGGGTCAGTTGCTCCGTGTCGGCATCCTCGACGACAAGCTACTGAATGAGGTCTGGACAGTCCGTGCCGAATTCATGTGGGTGCACAATGTGAATCTGAAAAACTCCGGCCGCATGCCCCTCCTTTGCGTCGCCTTCAACTGTCGGGAGAAACCCATTTCCTCAAACATTCGTCGAACCAAGGCTGTGGATCCTGATCGCATCGCCACAGAACCCGAATCAGCGCCATCCGAGCAGGAAAAGAATTCGAACCCATGAAGTCCGTTGTTGATCTCTTCATTGTCAAAGACCGGACCGCCGTGTTCTGGTTTACGATGGCTTGCGTTAGCATTGTCTGCTGTGCAATCTTCGTGCAAAAGATCGTAACCGCTGTCAGCGTCAAACCTCAGTACGTCATTATGGATGCCAGCGGAACGTACTACCTCGCCCCTAGCGTCGAGTTCGAAAAAGCCGTCTCCTTGCATGAGGCTCAAAGCCGCTTGGCTCTCGAGACCCTTTACACACGGGACGCTGACGCACTTCGTTTCCAGGACCGCGCCAATAAATTGTTCCTGCCAGATGCCCTGAAGCAGATTGAAGAGGAGTTCCTCGCGCCAGATGAGAAACCATTTAAGGAACAGAAAGTGGTTCAAACCGTCGAAGTTGACGAAGCTTCCATCTACCAAATTGACCCCCGAGGCGTCGCACTCACTCTCGCCAAAGGCCGACTCATTCGCCAAAGCGAATTCAAGGGCCAGGCAAAGACCGAAGTCTTTGAGGTCAAAGCCTACTTCACTTGGCGAATCAACACATCGATGGCCAACAATGGCGCCTTTCCTACCGTCTGCTACAAGATCAAGGCCTCTGATCCGAAAAAAGCCACCGAACCAACCGATCAACCTTAGCCGCATCCACCTTGAGAGCCGTCTCCCATCTCTTTCTCGCCCGAAGCCGCGCCGCGGTCTTCTGGTTTCTGATGACCTGCAGCACCATTGGAGCAAGTGCCTACTACGTTCAAAACGTCGTCGGCAAAGTCCGCACCCGCTACCAGTACGTCTTGGCGGATTCGCCCAACCTCTACTACCTAACCCCTGATCTGAAGGTGGAAACGCCCACCGAAATGCATGTTGCCCAAACGCGTCTTGCGATGGAGGCAATCTTCAATCGCTCCCCCACACAGCCTGACAATCTGTCTACCCTCAACAAACTCTTCACCACCGAGGCACAAGGCCAAATCTTGGAGGGTGTCATCTCACCCCAAGCAAAAGACTTCCTCGAAAGCCGCTTCCACCAGAAAGTTGAGGTCGCCGAAATCGCAGTCAACATTCAAGAAGGTGAGGGAATTGCTACAACAGTCGCAACCGCTCAACTGATTCGTGTCGGTGTCTCCGGAAACAATACCATCAACGAAACTTGGTCCGTCAGATCCTTCTTCACCTGGAAAAGCAATCCAGATTTTAAGACCAGAGCTATGTACCCGACCATTTGCGATTCAGTCACCTTCTTTAGCACCGAAAGGATCTCCCCGTAATGCGCGTCCATCACATGATCGCGGCCTGCATTGGCCTCACTCTCTCAAATCAGTCCCAAGCACAAGTGGCCGAAGGGCAGGAGATACTCGCTCTCTCCAGTCGCGAAAACACCCACAACTTGGTCCTGAGCACCCAGATTGCCACCACCATCTCGTTTCCCTCTGAGATCACCCTCGTAACGGGTTACGGGCTTGTGACGGATGCCAACGGCGCCCTCGAACTTCTCAACGCCGAAACGGTTGCCACCGCTACCCTCAAAGAGCTTGCGGCAAAGCCCGTGACCATTGTCCACTACGCACAAGCTGCCGCAGATACCCTCGTCGTCCGTGCAGTAAGAACCGGCACCCCCTGCTACCTCACCGTGAGATGCGGTGCTAGAGTCTTCCTTTTCAAACTCTCAGTCGGTGAAACCGCCAATGTCGCCGTGATGATCTCCGACAATGGCCCCGGCAACGGAGGTGTCCGTGAGGTCGACAAAGCAGAAATCCTCGAGTCCCGGACCAACTTCACCTCCACCGGACTGATTAGCATTCTCTCACGCGCCAAAGGACGGGGCTTTCTCGAAACCGTGAACCCCGAACTCTATGAAGGTTGGCAGGAACGCCGTGGTCTCACTCTAACGTCCGAGAATGACACCTTCAAGGCAACCATTACAGAAATCCAACAGTGGCCGCAAAGAGATGCTCTGGTCTTCCGGTGCTCAATCGAAAACAAAACCTCAAGACAAGCTCGATTCAAACCCATCGATGTCCGCGTCCGGGCCGGAGATGCCTCCTACACGGCTCAACTCGCCGATAGCAGTGGCATTGTAAGTCCCGGAAAAGCCACCATGCTCGACCTCGTTCTCCAGGGCAATGCAGCAGGCGGAAAGGAACATCTGTCCATTCAAAACGACTTCCGCCTCGAGGTGCCTGTCGACAACGGCTCGCCTCCCCCCAATGACTTGTTGCCCCCTGATAATCCCCTTCTCCCCATCATTGAAAAACCTTCGAACGGTCAAATCATCTCAACTGACCTGCTTCCCCTCCCCCAACCTTCTTTACCCAGCGGAAAATAACTTCCAATCCTCTCCAAGATGTCCTCGTTCCTGAAGAAACCCGCCGTCCAAATGACGCTATTCGTGGCCGCGATCGCTACGGCTGGCGCCTTCTTCTATCTTCAGGGAGACCCCAATAAGAACGCCACCCCCGTCAAGCCACCGCCAACAGGCATGGGACAGGCGGCGGCCGAAAAAATCGTCGTGGGACGCCGCGATCTCAAGGGCAGCGAAACCGTCGAGACCAATCGGCTCGATAAATTGGTTCTCCCCCCCTTGAAACCGGAGCCGCCAAGCATCATCAAGGAGAAACCACCCGAAAAACAGGTAGCAGAAAAACCAAAACCTCCTGTCTTCCCCGAACTGGTTCAAGTTCGTTCCAGCGAATCCATGAAACCCTTCAGAGCCCAGGCTCCCAAGGTGTTTGCACCTCGTGGAACCCTCATCAAGGCAGCCCTGGTGATTACACTAGAATCCAATGCCGTCGGCACACCTGTGCTCGCCATGGTCACTGAGGATGTCTACTTCCAAGGCAACCTGATCGTTCCGGCAGGAACCCAGATCGTTGCTGAAGCAGGAGTCATGGAGGCTAACGATGGTCAAAACAGCGGCGGCAGCGGTGGTGGCGGTGCCACGAACAAATTCCGCGACCGCATCAACCTTCGGGGTGCGTTCAACTTCATTTGGGCTGACGGCAGTGAATACGTGATCAACGCGGTCGCCCTCAGCCACGAACCTCTTTCCGATGGCACGTTGTCAATCACGGACGGCTCGCCTGGCATCAAAGGCCGCATCTTGAAAACGGATGACTACGCGGAGTTGAAGGTCCTAATAAGCGAGGCCCTCCAGGGTGCTATGGTCAACCAACAGCAAAACTTTCAGTCTGTCTTTGGCCTTATCCCCCAAGTCACTCCGCGCAACGCCGCTCTCGGTGGGGGCGCAAGCACAGTCTCCGCCTACTCTGATCTCCTGGTCAGACGCATTGAGCAAGATCTTGAATACGTACAGGTTCCCGCTGGCACCTGTTTTTATGTTTACACACTCGATCTCTTCGAGCCTGAGTTGCGGAGCATTGGTGGCCTCACTCAAGGCAACATCGCCAAATCCGGCATCGACCTTCAACGCGACGCCTACACTCAAATGGCACTCGAAGCCGCCAAAAGTGCGGGTGAGATCAAAACCGCTTTCGAACAGTCACGCCGTTCCGAAGCCGCCGAGAAGGAACAGTCCCTCCTCGACCGAGCCACCAGCCTCATGTCCACAGAACAACCCCCTCCAGATTCATCATTACCTTCAGATACTCCCCCATCATTGGGTGATGATTCCTTCGCGCCCGCCAATCGCTAACACCGCCTCTTTGTTGCTTCCATGAAATCGACACTCCCACTTCTGGTTCTTTTCTCTGCTGCGGTCTTGGCCTCGTGCTCAAGCAGAAAGCCAAAAGACATCATTTACGACGAAGACCTCCAGGGCACCCTGGATATCCCAAGCTACACTCGCAATGCCTTGGATGGTTGGCCGGAAGGTCGCAAGGTGAATCCTTATGACGCTTCGAGAGTCCGTCTCCCGGAACAGGTCCACGCATACGAAATCGGCAGATTGCCCTCACGAGACCGTCGTGAGATGCATGAGGCTCATACCGTTTACAGAGTCGAACAATCGGAACGCTGGGACCAGCGCCTGCCCGCCACACCCATGTCCTCTCATGGCGTCTTGCTAGGCATTCGAGAGCCATCACACGATCCCGTGCCAAAGGACCAAGTCGTCGCCTCCGAACGCGCAAGGCAAGCCAATCTCACCCGCCAAATTGAGGAACGTGTTGAAGTCCTGAAGGAAAGGGGCGCTCAAATCGAAGCCTTCTTAGCCTCCGCACCCGACAAAAACAAAACTATCACTGAACTCCAGCGGTCCAAAGAATTGACCGAGAAGGAACTGACAGCTCTTCAAGAAGAGCACCGAAAAGTGAAGGAAGATCTGCAGCAGTTGCAGGAACAGAAAAAAATGGAGGAAGCTCTGCTCCTGAAGGCCCCAAAGAAATGAGCACCGACGCGCCCATCGCCCCATCCAGCGTCGAGTCAGTTGCTCAACGGCTCTTGGCTCTGCCTTCCTTTTTGGAAAGTAGAATCATCGGCCAGGAATTCGTCATCCCCCGGGTTGTGCCCACATTACAGAATGGCGAACTCGGCCTCTCGGATCCTGGACGCCCCAAAGGAACATTTCTTTTCCTCGGCCCCACTGGCGTCGGCAAAACAGAGCTCACTCTGCTCATGTGCGAGTACCTCTTTGGCGATGTCGGCAAGCATTGCATCCGACTCGACATGTCGGAATACCAAAATCAGGAGTCGCTCCAATTGTTGCTCGGACAGAATGAATCCAGCCGGGGCAACATCGGCCGCTTCTACGACAAGGCTGAAGGGCGCGGTTTCATCCTGTTCGACGAAATTGAAAAAGCCCACCCTCGCGTTCTCGATATCTTTCTTCAGGTCCTTGATGCCGCCCGCATCACCGTTGCCAATGGAGACACCCTGAACCTTTCAAACTTTTACATCGTCGCCACCTCCAACATCGGCGCAGACGCCCTGATGGATTTGAAGAACAGCAGCATCGCCACCATCGAGCGTTTCATCGAAGATCTCGCCGCTGCCGAACTCCGCCCCGAAGTTCTCGCCCGCTTCAACGTCCGATGTGTCTTTCAAAGACTCGGTTACGAAGCTCAGAAAAAGATTGCAAGCATCATGCTAAAGAAGGAACTCAAACTCCTTACCGCCAAAAACCACCACCTCACCGTCGGAAAAGGCGTTCTAGAACTTCTCGTGGCCGAGGGCGTCGAACCCCGCCTCGGTGCCCGCCGAATGAGGACGACAGTGGAAAGCCATTGCAGGCACGCCGTTCGCGAGGCGATGCTCCAAGGCCTGCCAACTTCAGGAGAACTCATCGCTCTGAATGGAAAACTGGTTATACAAAGCTAAAGAATGCTGGCAGCTGCATCAGCGCGAAATCAAACGCTACGGTTTGTGCTGCCTCCTCGTAGTCGCCGGTCTCAAAGAATCCGCACCCTTCGCCGTCCTCATCGCTGTCGTCATCGCTCTGGTCATGTGGTCCTACGATCGCTGGGGACAGCCTTGGGCCGAGCGGGGGCGCATCTGGATGACCGAACATTCCCTTCGTAGAAAAAACTAATGAACTCAAAGCTTCCAACTCTGATCCTGGCGCTCCTGGCATTAGTCTCATGTGCCCCAAAGCCCCCTCCACAATTCGTTGTTCCTGACATCATCCCCCAGGGATCCTGCGTCGAATACTACGCCCAGATACATGACGGCACCTGGCTGAAAACCATGAAAATGAAAAACCTCCCCAGCCCCATGCCTATCAAGGTCGCTGAAAAATGGGCCCTAAGCGCCGCTCAACAGCGTCTTGGTCCACGATGGAAAGATTACTTCATCCGCGTCACCCCGCCATCTGGCGAACCAGTGGTCGCCTGGCAGCGCCATAACACCCTGAATCACTAAGCTTCCAGCACTATGAACGAAAACGAGCCAGACACTCTCGAACAATTCGGAAACTCAGCGCTGGAATTCGGCACTGACGCAGGCAAAAAACTGGCGGAAGGCTACACTCTGCTGGTTAACTTTCTCAAGACTCAGTACGACCAAAGTCAACTTGGTCAGCGCAGAGCGGAAGAATCCAAACTGAACGATGCACTTAAAGACGGGGGCTTCGCAGTCAATGAACAGAATCGCGAAAGGTTAAAGGCTTGGAGTGATGCTTATGAAAAAAACAATGAGCTTCAGCATGACATCGCACGGGAGATCTCTGACCTGGATAAGCAGATTGGCAAACTTGAAACCATCGCCAAACTCAGCCCAGACGAGCAGCAGAAACGCGGCTACGGTCAAGGTGAGGGACTGAAAGACCCCACAAAAGAGATCGACGGACTCCTGGGAAAGAAACTTGACCTCGGTGACAAGCTTGATGGTTTGATTGACGAAGCCCAATCATTAGAAAAAGGCAAGGGGCTCGAGGTGCTGGAACCGAGTAACTCGATAAAGAAGAGCCTGTCGAAACAAGTGGACATCGAAGGCGAACTCGAAGGCCTAGAGTCAACCAAGGAAGAACTCCAAAACTCAAAGGCAAATGGCGTATCAGGCCTCGATGATTCGACCGTTGTCAAACAGACGAAGGATATCGATCAAAGGATGGAGGGCCTCGACAAAGATCTCACCAAGCTCAAGGCAGGCAAAGAGGTGCGGCCCGGTTCCGTCTTCGATTCCTTGGTGAAATCAGGCTACATGGAGAAAGGCGGCCTCTCATTTATGAATGACAAGTCGGTTGGCCTCCAGAACGAACAGAACAAGCAAAACATATCATCCAAAACGAAACTAAAGTAGCCCCAGTTCAGTTCCTCTCACCCAAAACTCAACTCAATCCCTTATGCCTCCTTCCTCAAATCAAAACAAAACCGACCTGAGCCGCGATCTGGATCACAACGGTCTCGTTGATGCGGCTGATGATCGCAGCCGTGATTTGGATCGCGATGGCGTCATTGATACCGCAGATCGCTCACAAAAAGACCTCAATCATGACAACTTGATTGACGGAACCGACCAGCAATTACAGGCCAAAAACAACGTGGGGACCGACTTGGGATGGACCAAAAATCAAGGGTCATGGACGCCCGCTGAACCCGCGAAAGTGCAACAACAAAGTCAAGGCCACAAAACCCGCTGAAGCACGCAGGTAAGCCCGCTGGAATCAACCGGTTCGCCTCCTCGCCAGCAAACACTAATCCTCTTCAACGAACGACAGAAAAATGCTCCCGCTTCTCCGTCTCCTTCTCGCAATCTCAATCGCTGTGGCCGGCATGTGGTATGCTCAGCAGTTTCGCTATGATGGTTCTGATGGTGTCCACCCGGCAGGCAGCATCCATTGGACTGACGTCACCATTGCGGTTGCTGTCGGAGGCATCGTCCTGGCGCTGATTGTTCTGAAATGGAATCCAAAGTTCCTCGGCCCAAAAGAAGACTACATCGTCAAGTACAAGCACCTGAAATGGAAGCCAGGTGAGTTCACTCGGCATTGGCTGATCACAGGGGATACCGGTGTCGGTAAAACGACCTCAGGCTTCAATCCTCTGCTCCATCAAATCAGCGTCTCCCGTCCAAACTGGGGTGGCTTGATCCTCGGTGCTAAAGGTGACGAGCACTTCTTCGCCATGGAACACGCCGCTGGACACGGTCGCCCCGAAGCCATCTGCGTCCTCGAAGTCAGACCAGAGCGCACCATGACCGATTGGAAACCCAAAAACCGCTACAACCTAATCTCCGACAAACGCCTCCCCTACAACACCCACGCTAAAAACATCGTGGATACGGGTGCCTCAGTCACGGGCGGTGAGCAAAGTTCATTCTTCAAACCCGCCGCCCAGCAAGCCATCACAAGCGCCTGCGAACTGCTCGAAACGATCGGCAAACCCGTGAATCTCAAACGCGTCTACCAGATCCTTTGCGACAAGAGCACCATGGAAGAGCACTTCAACGAGTTGCTCGACCTCGATAGCACCGACGACCGAATTCGCCTCGCCAAGTACTTTGACCAGACCTTCCTTTCCGCTGCGGCTGCGGAACAAAAAGAAGGCATCATCGGCACCATCAAGGTTTACCTTGGATTCTTCATGGATGCCGACATCGCTGAAGTGTTTTGCTCAGACGAGCCCAACACTATCGACATGGAAGACGTCGACAAAGGTCGCATTCTCTGCACCGCCATGCCCCAAACCTTCCAAACGGAACGGCGCTACATCAACACCTACATCAAGCTGTTGTTCTACACCCACGCCATGATGCGTTTCGACAAACCCAAAGCCCAACGCAAAACCGAAAATCTCCTCATCGCCCTGATGGACGAGTTCCAGGCGCTCGCCACCGCCAGTGAGGACGGCATCTCCGACCACAACGTCATCGACCGTCTCCGCGCCGCCAACTGCTGCCTCATCCTCGGCATGCAGTCCGACGCCTCCCTCTTCCCCGTCCTCCAAAAAGAAAAAGCGCAGGTCCTCACCCTGAACTGCCGCTCGCGCATCGCCTTCCGCCAACCGGATCCCGAAGGCGCCGAAGCCGTCGCCCAGTTCATCGCCAAGATCGAGAAAAAGAAAAAATCCACCTCCTCAGGATTCCTCGGCAAAAACAAAACCGACTCCGTCAGCAAAGAATGGGACTACGAAGTCCAACCCGGCGAGCTGATGAAAATGCCAGACGCCACCGCCTGGATCGTCCACCCCTCCAAAGATAAAATCAAAATGCGCATCCCCCCTATGGACGGTGCCGGCAAAATACCAGACTGGTGGAAGTAAACGCCATCAGTCCAAGCGAGCACACCAGTTGCATGGTCAAGTTCGACCATTAGCCCACTGGTGAAAGGATTCATTCCATCCAATTGCCCAGCGATGGGGAAGACCCCAAACAAAGGTAGGGCGTCGTGATTGCAACCACCCACCAAAAAGAGAACGATTTGGTCGTAACCTTCACCTCCCGTTCCCGAAGTACAGAACGAATCGGGACTCTTCGCACTCGTTTGAACGCCAAACCAATAACCCACCCCTATGCCAAAGCCTCCTTCTTCTAAATCCATCGTTCCATCAAGCGACTTTCAAATGAAAGACAACCCAGATGCGATTCTTGGCGTCCAGGCCAACGAGTCCTTCATGGTTAACGCCTCACCTGGACAGATTCTGGGTTCCGGTGGGGAAACGGTTGGCTTTGCTAAATATCAGCAGATTTACACTCAGGAACTTGCCACGCAGATGTTCCTCGAATTGGACTCGCTCAATTCACAAATCGAGCAATCCATGAAGCAACCGGAAGTCGCTCAGTATTTTGAGCTAAAAAACGATATTGTCGGGAACATCCCGATAGCTCTCAAAAAGGCAAATTCAGAATTGAAGCAGCTTGAGCATTTGCCTGAAAACGATCCCGCTCGGTTGCAGGCCCAACAGAAGGTAAACGACCTTGAATCCCAACTGGAACAGAAGCAAAAACAGTTCGCTATCGCTACGGAGAGTTCACCGGTCAAGGCACACATGGCACTCGTTGCCAAGAAGGACCAGCAGAACATTCGGGTTGAAATTCCGAACAACGTCAACCTTTCCACTCAGGACCTTTTCCCAAAAAAATACGACAAAGAAGGCATCCCAACTAACATGGATCCCAGCGAGGGTGGTGATCGGGCCATGCTTACTCGTGCCGTGGCGTCGAAACTGGTCGATAACGTCATTGGAACACAATCGCTCTCCGAAGAAAAATTCGGTGCCGATGAACAGGGACGCCCAATTGGCATCAGTGTTCAGGTGGACGGCGCGGGTGTTTTGGGCACGTATCAAGGCGAGGATACCTACCTACAAATTGATTATTCAGATCCGGAAATTCAAAAGGGTCTCTCGGATCTCCAGGTTAATGATTTCATTACCGGCCAAATTGATCGCCACTGCGGCAACATCTTCATCGATCCGGTAACCAAGAAAGTCACGGGTATCGACAACGATCTCGCGTTTCCAGAAACCGACCGAGATGACTTCACAACGCGTAAAACAGCAAATGGAAAAGTTGTCAAAGGCTTGCCTGAAACGATGCATAAGGACACAGCGCAGAAGATCCTGGACCTCAGCCCGCACGATCTCCGTCGCCAATTGATGGCTATGGAGGTTCCAAACGGCGTCGGTCGCCTGTCCAAAGCCTCTATCGATGGTGCCGTTGATAGGTTAAAAACGCTCCAGCAGGAGATCAAGAATGGCAATATCCAGGTGGTGGAAAAATTCGACAAGCAGACCTACCAGTCCGCATTGGACAAACAGAATGAGGCGGTCAAGCAAAAGCTGAATGGCGTAGCCCTTCAGGACGCCACTTCAAAGCACGAGTGGAGTCTCACCAAGGTCGATCCAACCTCCTATCAGGGAGCCATCGCCCTAAACATCAAGCGCTATGAGATTGCTCAAAAGGTTCCTCGACCTGTCAATTCCATCAAACCAGCGCAGCGCAATCCACAAGTTGAGGAATTCCTCAAAACATCGACCCCGATTCGACAAGATATCCAGAAACAGATCAACCTCAAACTTGCCCCGGAACGCAAGGAACTAATCGACAAACTGACGGCTTATGAAAAACGCCTCCAAGAATTGCACAACAGTTCACCGAATCTCGCAAAGCTAAAGTCTCTTCGCTATGGAGGAATCGACAAGGCTGTCGCCGAATTTGAAAAGAAAATAGACCGGGATCTGCAACAGCTGAATAAACTTGATGAAAAAGCCAAGGTACAGGTCGATCTTGAGATGGATAAACTGAATGAAGGCCTGTGGAATAAGGCTGGAAAGCAGGTGGAGAGGCAAAACCAGTTGAAACAACCTCAAGGTTTGGACCTCAAGCAGGAGACTGGCCTGGAGATCAGCGAAAAGGAAGCTCGCCAGCTGCTTCATTCACTAGACAAGCTTAGCGGTGAACAAAAACAGGACGGCCTAAGTCTGAATGAACAGGAAGCGGGCGAACTCCTCAAGTCGTTGAACAAGCTGAGCAACCATCCAAAGGAAAGCCGAAGAGACAGCTTGAAGTTGAACGATCAAGAGGCAGACGAACTTCTTAAGGCCTTAGACAAGCTTTCTCCAGAGCAGTTGAAACAGGTCCAGACAAAGAGTGAAACGATTCAAATCACCGACGAGCAACTGGATCAACTGATCAACGAGTTGAAATCCATGGACGTCGATGAACCTTCCGAGTCCGTTGCCTCCAAGCTTCACATGAATCACGTCGGTTCAGGCAAAAGCACTCAAAAACAATCGCTTGGAGAGCGCCCCAAACTCCGCGACGCGTTTCCCGAACTGGTCCACGATCAAGGCCAGAAAAAAGAAGGCCCCAAACAAGGAAACCTACGCGTTTAAACTCCCTCCTCTTCACGCCCGCTCTCCGTCTTTGCCCATCATCCACTATTCAAATCACCACCGAAAGCTATGCCATCACCCGACGAAATCATACAAAAATTTAAAGAGAGCGCGGGCAAGGAATCCTGGTCCTCCCCCGAAAATGACCGCGACGGTGCCAAACTCAATAAGGCCGTCAGCGATTTGCGTGATCTGCTCGACGAGGACGACATGAATGCCTACTCACAAAAGGCGTTTGCCTTCATGGAAGCAAACAAAACTAGTCCATCCGTAGGTACGTCGACATGCCAGGCCCTCCTCGCCAAGGGGGACCCAGGCAAAGCCGTCGTGACAGATGTCGCCAAGCGGGTGATGACCGCCGAACTTGATCGCTATAGCCCAGATTCGGGCGCATTCATTCGGGGCCAGCACGCGATTAACGGATTGACCAAGCATTACATTCAAACCACCTCGCCTGATTGTGAAAGGCAGGTCAGCACAAAGGTGGACTTGTTGGTGGCAAGATATAGCCATCTCGATCAGGTGGCTAACAGCAATGACTGGCAGTCAAAGACTGAAACCACCTCCCAACTTGGCTGCGACATCGTTGAGATTCTGTCGACAACTCCGCTGAGCCAGGAGTCGGTGAACTTCTTGAAGGAAGTTAGAGACTCGATCACTAATCATCAGGGATTTGCTTCAAAATACAAAAGCCACGACCCGCTCGCCACAATGCAGGAAATCCAGGACGCTCAACTCAATATCGCTGACGTCGTGATAAACAACAATGCTGCCCTTCGATTCTCGGCTCCACTTATCCGGTTCAACAAAGCACTTGGAGATAACCAACTTTGGAAAGAGGCAAGCGGAATTGCGCTTTCAACGTTTAGCAAAGCAAGAAGTGATTTCATTCAGCCAAAGGTCCTGAACAGCGACACCTCGGTTGAGGGCAAGCCAAAGGTGCTTAGCCCTGAAGAAATCGCTGAAAACAGGTATTTGGCTGATATTGCCAAGAACATTCATGCGAGTCGTGGAATGGTACTCGAAATGCAAGAGCACATCCGTGATGGTGTGGCTAGCGTCAACCTTACAGCTCAAAAACACAGAGAGACTCTCGGGCTTGAATCCAGTCTTAAACCTCGGATCGATAAAATCGCCTCTCTAGAAAAGAGACAAGCCGACCTCAATAAGGCAATCAGCCTCGAAAAGATCAAAGCGTTCTTCAGTGTGAAAGGCATCAAAGGCGCAAAGCAGGAAGTCGCATCTGAGATCCTCAAGACTCAAAACTCAGTCAAAGAATCGCGCACTCAACTCGACACCCGCTTCAAAAACCTCAAAGCAGAGCAGGATTTTGAGATTGCAGTCGACAAGTTGGCTAGAAAAGAAAACCTCAATCCCAAGGACCTCCAAACGGCCCTTCAGATGCCCTTGGTGAACAAGGCGCTGATGGAATTCGCAATGAAAGAACACAATGCCGAAAACCTCGAGTTTCACCAAGCTGTCGTTGACTTTAAGAAACTGGCGGCCAGTGGCGCAAGCATTGAAGATCTGCGCAACGCAGCCCAGGACATCAATCGAACGTTTGTTACCGTTGGTTCCCCAAAAGAGATCAACATAAGTTCCACCGAACGCTCAAAATTGGAGGATGATTTGAACAATCTGAGCATGTCGAAGCCCAATGAGCAAAACTTTGAAACCTGGGGACCCCAAACGCGGCAGGGCTTTAGCGAAGTCTTCGATCAGTCCGATGCTACAGTTCTCAATTTGGTCAGAGATGACACGTTCAGACGCTTCACGGCCGACCGCTCATTCAAAGATGCCGTCACAAAATCAGCCGAACCACCATTGCCCAAGGTAGGTCAAACCACCGGAATCAATCAACAGAACTCTCTCAAAGTGGACGCCCCAAAGGTGGCTGTCAAATCAACCAAAGTCGGAGTCGGTTGAACAAGCTCACAACTGTGGCACTCTCTCAGTCTTAAACTCAACCTATTCCAATGGCCTCCCTCTCTCCTCTCCTCCACAACTTCTCTGCTGATGATGTAAGCCAACTTTCCACCTTCGGCGAGTCGCGCACCTACGTCTCAGGAGACACGCTAATCAAAGAGGGCGAAGACAACGCTCATCTTTATCTCATCCTCCGAGGACAAGTTGAAGTGTACAAAAAAGGTGAGTCCGGACCGCAAAAGCTCGCCGAGATCGGCACCACTGGTGCCTTGGGCGAAATGAGCATTTTTGATCCTGGACCGTCAAGCGCCACTGTTCGCGCTATGACCGACGTGGAAGTTTGGCGAACAACCCAAGAACAACTCGACCGAATGCACGAAATTAGACCCAAGGTCGCTTTTCGCCTTGTTTCGCGAATCTGCCAAGTTTTGGCCCAGCGCCTTCGAAATCTCAACGAGAAATTCGTCGACATTACTTGATTACGGCAAAGGCGCTGCCAGTTCATATAAGAATACGGCACCGGTTCCGGCTGAATCCACCGACGATCCGGAAGACGGTGCCCCGACAACAAGCGTCTGCTGCGACAAGGCAATGCTGGCACCAAAATCTCTCGCTTCATCACTTGATTCGGGCTTCAGGAAAAGCGGTGGGAAAGTTAACTCCCCCGATTCACGACGAGTAATCTCAACGCCACCTGCCTCGCGCCGTGGCCATCCAATAAAAGCCCAATCTCCGCTGACTGCCGCGCATTCAAACTCCGTGCTCAGACCCGCAATAGTGCCAGAGGCTGGCACCCTTCCAACTTCTTCAAATACACTGCTCCGGCTGACCGTAGTCGGAGACAAGGCAATCCAAGTATTTCGACGCAATGCCAATTCACGAACGGCAATCGTGGCTGCCTCGTTTCCTGCGTTCCTATCAAAAACGGCAAGCCGATTCCCCAACCACTGAACATCCAATCCGGGAACATTTGACTCGATCGTCGGGAATGGTGGGGCCGCCGACTTTTGCCAGCGCCCATTCAAACTCCGACCATACATATGCACTTTCCCAACCTGATTCTTGGCGGCGATTCGACGCGGTGCGGCAACCACCAAATAAGGTCCAGAAATGGCAACGTCATAGCCGAACCGGGTTCCTCCTGTTTCATCATCACCCGAAAGCACTTGCCGCAAAATCCACCCGTTTTTCACATCACGTTGAAAAAGATAAACACTGCCGCTAGAGCGAGATCTGTCGTCTGGTGCGCCCACCGCTAGCCAATCATCACTCACGGTCACACTCCTGCCAAAAAAGCTGCCGCTCGACAGACCCTGTGGCTGCAACTTGAATTTTTTCGAGACTACAAATCCGCCGCCTTGAACAACTCTCGATGCGTCCCGCTCAGTCACACCCGCCATCGAAGGTGAGGTTTGATAGATCTTGTCAGAATGAATGGGCAGCCACTCGCGCACCAAATCAGCCATGATCAAGCCAAGCACCAATGAGACGCCGATAGCCAAACCCATTTCGAATCGTCGGCGCCAACGGCTCGCATGTTGCGCAGCCTCCAATTGAACCTTCAACCCAGGATCGAATGCTTCACGAAGCTGATTCAAATCCGCAAGAAATAAATCCATGCTTTGATAACGGTCCGCCGGATCTTCCTGTAGTGACTTCATCACGATGAGGTCGAGCCGCTTATCCCCCGAACGTTTGGCCGATGGAGGGCGAAACACACCCCGCGGCAACTCACCTGTCAGCATCTGATACAACATGACCCCCATGCTATAGATGTCTGCGCGATGATCTTCACTCCCGTCGCCCTTCGCTTGCTCTGGAGCAATGTAATGCGGAGTTCCAACTACCCAGCCTCGCGCTGTGATTGACGTCATACCCTCCCCAACAAAAACGCGCGCAAGCCCGAAATCGGCAACTTTTACCCGTCCATTCCCGTCGATCAAAATGTTACTCGGCTTGATGTCCCGGTGAATGCATCCTGCAAGGTGAGCCTGACGCAAGGCGCTGCCTACATCGTTAGCGATCCCCAACGCAACCGCCACATCCAAAGGACCCTTTGCCATCAACTCCCCCAAGTGACTACCTTCCACCAACTCCATAACGAGATAGCAGTGTTGTGAAAGCGTTCGGCCAAAGCTGTAAATGGCAACGATGTTAGGATGATTCAATCGCGCCATCACCTTCGCCTCTCGCGCAAACCTCTCCACAAAATCCACATCCTTCTTTTGGTTGCTGAGTAGCTTGATTGCAACGTTCCGGTTCAGGTCCCTTTCCTTCGCCTTCCAAACCACCCCACCTCCCCCGCGCCCAATGGCCTCCACCAGCTCAAATTCGGGCAGTTCATCTGCCAGTTTGTCGTCCGCCAAGGAACCAGGTTGATTGTGCAACTCAATGGCACCCGTTAATTCATGCCTGCTGCCATGAAAGCCGGCAAGCAGGCAGCGCGGACAAAGCCCACCCAACATGAGAACCGAGTTGAATGCGAAGCCACACTTTCCACAATTCGTTTCTATCAATGGCGAGGGATCGTCGTGGGGAGTCATGATGTCGCATCTGATTGAAAGATCTTGCTAGCTCCCCAATGCCTGAAGCAACTCACGCAGTTCAGACTCCACGTCTGCAGGATCGCCCAAGGTCTGGGATACCTCCCATTCGAGCAGTTCTCCAAACTTTTTCCGGATTCGGAACACCGCTTGTTTCACGGCATTTTCATTGATCCCTAACCTTTGGGCAGACTCAGCGTAACTGGAGTCGGAAAACTGCCCTTCCAAGGCACCTTTCAATTCCTCAAAAATCTCTTCCTTCCCCCGCTTACAATAGCTTTCCTTTAAGGCATCCATCGCTCGGCCAAGTAATGTCAAGACCCAGCAACGATCATACAGCAACTCGGGCGTGACCTGATGCGACAACTCAGGCAGTTCTCGACGATCCTCTCGACATTCATCAATCGATACGTTCTGTCTTCCGCCTCCACGTTTGGCCGCAGCAGACTTCTCCCACTGGTCGATCAAGTGCCGCTCAAACATGGTACGTAGAAATGTTCGAAGTCGCCCTCGATCAGCGTTCGCAAACTGAAAAGATCCCCGTCGGATCACCATCTCGTAAAAGCTTTGAACGGAGTCCTCAGCATCAAGTGGCGAAATCCCTTTCCCAATGGCCAGTCTCTGAAGGGGTTGCCAATAAATCTTCATGAGTTCACCAAGAGCCTTAACATCGTCACCACTTTGCATGCGTTGCACAAGACTCCATCGAGTCTCAGGCATTTGACCTCCTTCCCGAGCAACTCGTAGAACTTGGTCATCAGTCAAATCGACTGCTTCTTTGCTTTCATTCTTCATGCCAACAAAAATTGCTCAACCACCGGGCCTGCCATGATGACAGACAAATGACCTCCTGCACCGCCTGATGCTTCTGTAAAATTACTCATCTCCAGGTTCATTGTCAGTTGCTGTCACTTGGTCCCAGTTAGTGATGTCGTCTTCCGTTCCTTCGATCCCATCCAGTCCGTAGGAGAACAAATCGAATCCGTCCGGATGATGCTCCCCGGGAATTCGGTACTGGATCCTGCGCCCCCAAAAATCATTGAAGAGTCGCCTCACTCCTTCATCATCTTTTTCCCTTAGACTCTTTGGCGACAACTCTTCTAGACCTTCGTCCTCGGTGGGATAGCGGCCTTGAAGCCTCTTCATGAGATTCAATTGAAGCTCGAGTAGCTTGATCCGTGCCTTGGTTTGGGTTGATTCCATGCCTCCATTGACAGCCACGTATTGATTGAACTGGCGTGATCCGAACACCCCAGCAATCGCCAGCACAAATATCCCCCAGCAGACTCTCCTGCCCCATACTCGAATTCTCGAATGCGCTTGAGTGGGTCGATGCGTGGCAAACATAAAGATTGAGGTCACACAGGTCTCGACAGGTCAGCCCTTGGTTGTCAGAACTCCTCTCTTTGAAACTCCAGGAAAGCAAATCCCGCATTTCATAAGCTTGGTGCGCAATTCACCAATTAAGAATTCAAATCGACTAGTGATACTACTGAAGTCAAGTCCATTAAGCAGATTCAACTGCAAACCCTCCACGGATTCATACTTTTGCTCGAACGATCTGAAATGCAAATAATTGAGCTTTGGGCTTTCCCTCAGCAACGAGGAGGAAAAAATCGTCCCCACTTTTCGCAATCGAAGTTGAACAGATGCCTGGATGTTGGCCATGAGGCGCCATCATGGCACCATTGAGCCCGAATGCAAACTCCCTATAAATCTTCCATCCTATCACAAACTTCTTACACCTCCACCACCCAGCGGTCCCGTCTTTCGATTACCCTAATTGGTCACACTCCCATCACCTCCTCTCATGAAGAACATTTTCACTCTGCTCGTCATTGGATTGGTCATTTGGAAGGCCCTCGGCGCCCTCGACAGCGGCCTCACACCTTCCCCTTCTTCTCACTCCTCCGGCGCGCCAGTCGGCTTTCAAACCCGCTACGACACCGCCCTTAGCCTCGCCAAATCCAAAGGCAAGCCCCTCGTCCTCGTCTTCTCCGCCTCCTGGTGCCCGCCCTGCCAGCAGATGAAAAACGAAGTCTACCCCAGCCCCGAAGTCGCCCCCTACAAATCCCAGTTCGTCTGGGCCTATCTCGACGTTGACGATCCCGCCAACCAACCCGCCGCTCAAAAATTCGGCGTGCGCGGCATCCCTCACATTGCCTTCCTTAACCCCCAAGGCACCGAAATCGATACCACCACCGGCGGCATGCCCCCCTCTGCCTTCGCCAGCAAACTCCAGTCCGCCCTAGCTAGCTCTCATTGAAGTCTTTGATCGATTTCACCCTTTCGCGCAGTATTCTCCTTGCACCTAACAGGAGGATCACGCCATGACACCTATCCAACAACTGCAAACCCTGCAAACGCGCCGCCAATTCTTCGGCGACGGCAAAAACGCCCTCGGTTACGCCGCCCTCACCTCTCTCCTCGGCGAAACCTTCTCCAACGCTTCCTCAAGTCACCTCCAGCAGCCCCACTTCGCCCCCAAAGCCAAACGCGTCATCTACCTCCACATGGTCGGTGGCCCCTCGCAAATGGATCTCTTCGACTACAAACCGAAGATGCAGGAGCACTATGACAAAGACCTCCCCGCCAGCATTCGCCAGGGCCAGCGCCTCACCACCATGACCAGCGGCCAAGCCCGCTTCCCCATCGCCCCTTCCAAATACCGCTTCACCCAAAAAGGCACCTGCGGCATGTGGATGAACGACGAACTCCTCCCCCACCTCGGCCAGTCCGCCGACGACATCTGTTGGATGCGCTCCCTCCATACCGAAGCCATCAACCACGAACCCGCCATTGCCGCCATGCAGACCGGCAACCAAGTCACCGGCCGCCCCTGCCTCGGCTCCTGGGCCTCCTACGGCCTCGGCTCCATGAATCAAAACCTCCCCACCTTCGTCGTCCTTGTCGCCACCCCCACCAACCGCGCCCAGGAACAAGCCATCTCCTCCCGCCTCTGGTCCTCCGGCTATCTCCCCGGCGAACACGCCGGCGTCTCCTTCCGTTCCGCTGGCGACCCCATCCTCTACATCAACAACCCCCCGGGCGTCACCCCCTCCGTCCGCCGTAAAACCCTCGACGGCATCAACGCCCTCAACGAAATCACCTACCAGGAAGTCGCCGACCCCCAAACCCACACCCGCATCCAGCAGTACGAAATGGCCTTCCGCATGCAGTCAAGCGTGCCCGAACTCACCGACCTGTCCAAGGAACCCGAGCACATCTTCAAACTCTACGGCGAAGACTCCAAAAAGCCCGGCTCCTTCGCCAACAGCACCCTCATGGCACGCCGCCTCGTCGAACGCGGCGTCCGCTTTGTACAAATTTACCACAACAACTGGGACCACCACTCCGACGTCAACGGCCGCATGCCCTCCCAGTGCAAAGACATCGACCAACCCTGCCACGCCCTCATCGAAGACCTCAAGCAACGCGGCATGTTCGAAGACACCCTCATCATTTGGGGCGGTGAATTCGGCCGCACCATCTACTCCCAAGGCGGCCTCACCAAAACCAATTACGGCCGCGACCACCACCCCCGCTGCTTCACCATGTGGATGGCCGGCGGCGGTGCCAAAGGCGGCACCATCTACGGCGAAACCGACGACTTCTCCTACAACATCGTCAAAGACCCACTTCACATCAGCGACTTCCACGCCACCATCTTACACCTCCTCGGCTTCAAACACGACCGCCTCAGCTACCGCTTCCAAGGCCTCGACGGTCGCCTAACAGGCGTCAACCCCGCCAAAGTGATCAAAGACCTTATCACCTGAGCACTCCTCACCGCTTAGGAATCTGCAAAACCCCAGCCCCCACCTGCTCCTTCGGCGCCCCGGTAGCCGTCGCACTCTCCCGCAGCAACTTCACCGCCTCCGCCCCCGAAAGCCCCCTCCCCATCAACGTCGCCACCGCCCCCGAGACCAGTGCCGTTGCCTGCGACGTCCCGCTCCCCACCACCACCTCACCATTCGGATAAGCCGACAAAATCCCCACCCCCGGTGCAGACAAAACCAAGCCCTGCCCCGAGTTCGAAAAATACGCCTGCTTCCGCTGCTTATCCACCGCCCCCACACTCACCACCCCCGGATACGCCGCAGGATACGCCAACTGCGTCAGCTGCTCATTGCCCGCCGCCGCCACGATGACTACTCCCTGATTCATCGCGTACTGCACCGCATTCTGCAGCACCAGCGAACTCCCAAAGCTCCCCAGACTGATGTTGATCACCTTGGCCCCACGATCCACCGCTGCCATGATCCCCTCCGCTACCAGACCCGTATTGCTCATCCCCTTCTCATCCGCCACCCACACATCCAGCAACTTCGCCCCCTGCGCCACGCCCGTCGCAGGCTCCTCCTGTCCCGCAATCAAAGACGCCATCGAAGTCCCATGCCCATTCGCCTCCGGCCCGGACTCCACCAGCTTCACATGCTCGATCGATACCCCTTCAAACGTCTCGTGATTCTTCACCCCCGAATCCAACACCGCCACCTTCACCCCAGCACCCCAGTCCGACCGGTCTCCACCCGCCCCGATACTCCCCATCACCCCCTCCAAAAATGCACTGTCCCCGCCCTGATTCGCCTCATCCACTTCCGGCGTTGCACGCGGCAAACCCGGAATCCTCGCCACCAAATTCGCCGCCACATTCTCATACGAACCTGGATGCTCATTCAACTCATCCGCCAGCCGCCCCAAACTGTCATACTTCACCCGCGCCGAATTCAACCGCGCATCCGACCCCAAAATCTTCAACCCATACAGCCCAGCCCGCGCCCGGAACGCCGCCAACTCCGCCGCCGATCGAAAAACTAACAGCGCCTCCCCCGGCACCGCCCCCTCACCCACCAGCGCCGCCCGCAACTCCTCCAACCCAATCCTCGCAGACAACCTCAAAGGCTTAGCCTTCACCGCCTTCCGCACCCTCTTGCCTCCCCCTCCTGCACCCTCCTCAGCCAACCCCTCCGACTCCCGCCCACTCACCTTACCCACATCAGCCACCACAGCCTCCTCACGCACCGGTGGCGGCGCCAGCAACAAACTCCAAACCGCCCACACCGCCGCCAACACCATCACCCCGGCTCCCGCCAGGGCAAATCGGAACCAACCCGTGTTTGAAGGCTCACTCTCAAATGACATCTCTCACTCTACCGTACGCTGCTGACACCCGCCCTTGTCTTTTTATTCCCAATCTCATCCCCATTCTCTAAACCACCAAGTTTCCCCCACCCACCCGCGCTCAATTGCAAGTTGACCACCCACAGAACCAACCCCATTCAAACTCATGAGCAAAGCCTTCACCGAACTCATCGAAAAACGTCAGCAAAGACAGCACCAGCGCGACTCCCAAATGCGCTGGATCGGTATCGGCCTCGTCGCCCTCCTCATCGTTGCCCTCGCCATCACCTTCCTTCGCGAAGATCCCTCAACGGCCCCTGTAAACGTCAACACCGCGACCATCGAAACCCTCTGCTCCCTCCCCGAAGTCGGCCCTGAACTCGCCCAACGCATCATCGCCTCCCGACCCTTCACCCAACCCAGTGACCTCCTCAAAGTCAAAGGCATCGGCCCCGCCACCCTAGCCAAAATCCAACCCCGCCTCCGCTTCAGTCAGGACTAAATCCGCACAGGTTTTTCAGTTGCCCATCGCCCCCAACCGCCCACCTTTGATCGCCCCATGAAGAAAAACTGGTACTTTGTCGTCCCCCTCCTCGTTATCGCCGCGCCCGTACTCCTGAGCGCTTGGTATGTCACTTCCTACGGTTACTCCTGGTCCGAAGCCTGGTCCTGCGTGAAACACTACGGGCAAAGCAGCACCCGATACGGCCAAAAATTCACCGAAAGCCAGCTCTCCCGCATCACCCCAGGCATGAAGGGGGACCAAGTCTTCCAACTCATCGGTCAACCCATGGAAGGTCACATCAAAGACGGCAAACCCGCCCCCCTTTGGCGCTACTCTCTCCCCAACGGCTCCGCCTCCTACTATCACGAACGCGCCGTCCTCTTTGACCTGCCACCCGGCAAGCCCCCCACCGTCAAAGCCATTGTCCGCCGCTTCCATCAACCCGGTGAGACCTCGCCCGGAACCTGACCTCCCCCCGCCCGTCTCATCATGACCCGATTTTCACCCGCCACGCTCACACTCCTCACACTTGCCCTCGTGGGCCTAGTCTCCTGCAAATCATCACCGAAGAAGGGCCTACCAAAAAACCTCCCCAAAATCAACGTCAAAAGCTCGGCAGCCCCTCCCAAACACAACATGAACCGGGGGGAATACCCCTTCGATGAACGCGGCAACTACATCGCAGCCTGGGCCGCCGAAGGCTCTCGAGGCGGCGGCAATATCCCCGCCCCACAAGTCGAGACCCCAGTCGAACTCCCCAGCCCCGAACCCGAACGCCCAACCAGATCCCAATCGCGTTCCAGTCGCATGGTCGTCTCCTCAGCGCCTCCTCCCATGCCCCAACCCGTCATCCCCCCACCCCCCTCTCGCCCCGCCCCCACCCCCACCCTCCGAACCACCCCACCTCCTACCAGCCGCCCATCCACGTCCGTCGCCTCCTCCTCCAGTTCATCTCCCACACGAAAACCCACCACCTCATCTTCCACCCCCAAGCCCAAACCGAAACCCAAGCCCACCTCCAGCACGCTCACCCACACCGTCAAATCAGGCGATACCCTCTACGCCCTCGCCCTTCGCTACAAATCCAGCGTCGCCAAAATCAAATCCGCCAGCGGCATCTCCTCTGACAAACTCAAAATCGGCCAAAAACTCCGAATCCCCCGCTGATTCGCCACCTCCCCCACATTTTCACTCGCGCACTCCTTCTTCTGCCAACCAGCTTTTTGTCCGCTGCGTATTGACTATAACACCAGCACGTCACACGTAACGACAAAAAACTCGAATTGCCCTCCCCAATGAGCCCCGAACTCAAAGACTCCAGCCAACCCTCCGTCGCCGTCTTCCCTTTCGACTTGGTTCGCCCCCAAATGCAAGTCGTTGAGGCCGCCATCCGCCAGCAGGCCGATGGCTTTGACCCTGGCGTCCAGGGCTACGTCAGCTACGTCTGCGAAACCTCAGGCAAACGCATCCGCCCCGCCCTCGCCCTCCTTGCCGGCGGCGCCACCGGCGGCATGACTGAGCACCACACCCGCCTCTCAGTGATCCTCGAGATGGTCCACATCGCCTCTCTCGTCCACGACGACATCATGGACGGCGCCGACATGCGCCGCGGTCTCCCCACCGCCTCAGCCAAGTGGGGCCACTCCCTCTCCGTCCTCCTCGGCGACGCCCTCTTCGCCTATGCCCTGGAGCTCGCTACCGAGTTCGAAGACAAAGAAGTCTGCCGCTCCATCGCTCGCGCCTCGCGTGACGTCTGCACCGGCGAAATCCTCCAAACCCAGCGCCGCTTCGATCTCAATTTGACCATCCGCGAATACCTCCGGATCATCGAAATGAAAACCGCCGCCCTCTTCGCCATCGCCGCCCAGCTCGGCGCGCGATTGAATGGCCAGAGCGACCACGTCCAGGAAGCCCTCCACCGCTACGGCCTCAAACTCGGCACCGTCTACCAAATCTACGACGACTGCCTCGACCTCGTTGGCGACGAGCAAAAAGTCGGCAAAACCCTCCGCACCGACCTCATCAAAGGCAAACTCACCCTGCCCATCCTCTATCTTCTCATGGACGCCACCGACGCCCAGAAGACCAAGCTCAACCGCATGCTCCTCAAAGGCGAACCCATGGACGCCTCCATCCTCGCCGGCATCGCCGACTACGAAGGCGCCATCGAACGCGCCGTTAAAGACGCCATGAATCTCCTCAAGGAAGCCATCGCCGAACTCGACTGCCTCCCCGACACCGTCTACCGCCAAGCCCTCGAAGGAACCGCCACCTACCTCCATAAGCTGCTCGACAACTGCCGCGTCATGGCTTGACTTGCTCGCGCTTTGAGCGCCGCCGAATCATCCCCTTCACCCAATCGCATCGCGGACCTCCCCAGGGACGACCGCCCTCGCGAGCGCCTCCTCCGCCTCGGCCCCGCATCCCTCTCCGACGCCGAACTCCTCGCCCTCTTCATCAACACTGGCATCCCCGGCGAAAACGCCATCCAGGTCGCCCAGCGTCTTCTCAAAACCCACGGCAGCCTCGCCCAACTCGCACGCCTCACCCCCCAACTTCTGCGCAACGAAAAAGCCCTCGGCCCCGCCAAAGCCGCCCTCCTCACCGCCGCCTTCGAGATCGGCCGCCGAGCTGAACGCGAAACCCTCATCGAACAGCCCCTCAGCACCCCCGAACTCATCTACCAGTTCGTCGGCCCGGACATGCGCCACCTCCCGCATGAAACCGTCCGCGTCCTTCTCGTCAACACCCGCCTCAGCTTCGTCCGCCAGGAACAAATCTCCCACGGCACCGTCAACGAATCCATGGCCCATCCACGCGATGTCCTCCGCCCCGCCATCGCACATGCCGCCTGGGGTTTCATCCTCGTCCACAATCACCCCTCCGGCGATCCCTCCCCCAGTGATGCCGACTTCCGCATGACCCGCCGTATCCGCGAAGCCTCCGAAGTCCTCGGCATCAAATTCCTCGACCACGTCATCATCGGTGCCCCCTCCGAAACCCGCTCCAGCCCCTACTTCAGCTTCCGCGAAGCCGGCATCCTCTAATCCTCCTTCTCCCCCATGCCCCACCCCACCGCCCTCATCCACCCAGACGCCCAAATCCACCCCACCGCGGACATCGGCCCCTACGTCATCATCGACGGACCCGCCATCATCTCCGAACGTTGCCGCATCGAAGCCCACGCCCAAATCGTCGGCCAAGTCCACCTCGCTCCCGACTGCGTCATCGGCCGCGCCGCCATCATCGGCGCCGCCCCTCAAGACCTCGGCTTCGACCCCGCCACCATCAGCGGTGTCGAAATCGGACCCCGCACCGTCATCCGCGAACACGTCACCATCCATCGCGGCAGCAAGCCAGACAGCCTCACCCGACTCGGTTCCGACAACTTCCTCATGGTCGGCTGCCACCTCGGCCACGACGTCATCATTGGCTCCCACAACATCATCGCCAACGCCGCCCTCCTCGCCGGCCACGTCCACGTCGGCGATCGCACTTTCATTGGCGGCGGCGCCGTCTTCCACCAGTTCCTGCGCATCGGCGACTCCTGCGTCATCCAGGGCAACGGCTCCTTCAGCAAAGACATCCCCCACTACTGCTGCGCCCAGCGCATCAATCGCATCACCGGCCTCAACATCATCGGTCTCCGAAGACAGGGCTTCACCAGCCAGGACAGAGCCGAACTTAAATCACTCTTTGACCTCCTTTTCCGCAGTGGCCGCAACCTCTCCCAAGCCATCGAATCCGCAGCCAACACCCCTTGGAGCCCGCGTGCCGCACACCTCCTAGACTTCGTTACCACCCCGGGTCGAAAAGGCATCTGCGCCGTCCGCCCGGGAAAGGACGAGGAATAAAGGTTGCCAATCCTTGGAAACAGGCACACAATCCGCGCTCGTTTTTCGGACTCAAATCATCTCCGCAAAGCCCCCTGCAAACTCACCTCAACCGTCGAAATTTATGCCCGCAAAGCCCAAGACGACCGGCAAGAAGCCAGCAGCCAAATCTGCTCCTGCCCCAGCCAAAAAAGTGACCGCCAAAAAGTCACCTGCCAAACCGGCTCCTAAAGCCGTCAAAGCCGCCCCGTCAAAGGCCAAACCCAAGGTGATCGCCAACGCAGGCAAATCCAAAAATTCTCCCAAAAAGCCCGCCCCATCCGCCAAGCCGGCGCCCAAGGCCGCTGCCAAATCTCCCTCGAAAACCAAGCCCGCTAAACCCGCTCCTAAAGCGAAGCCAGCGGCCCCGGTCAAATCCAAGGTCAAATCCAAAGCAGCGGCTCCCAAGCCCCCCGTCAAAGCGGCCAAGGCAAAAAATGCCCCAAAGCCCATCGTGAAAAAAACCTCCGCCAAATCCACCCCCGCCGCCAAGAAACCCGCCACCAAGTCCAAGCCCGCCGCTAAAGCGCCTGCCAAGCCTGCCCCCAAGGCACCCGCTAAGCCAGCTGCCAAAGCCCCTGCTAAACCCGCCGCCAAAGCTCCCGCAGCGAAAGCCCCGGCCGCCAAACCAGCCGTTGACTCCAAAGCCATCAAAGCCGCCCCGCCCGCTCCCAAGCGCGCCCCCAAGGCCACCACGGCTCCCCCCACTCCCCTCGGCAAAATGCCCCGCCGCCGCGTCGATGACGAACCCGAAATCACCATCGAACCCGTCAAAGGCCCTGTGAAGATGACCCCCTGGCTCATCAAACAAAAAAAACGCCTCACCGAACTTCGCGATAGCTACCTCAACGCCATCGAAGGCGTCGCCAACGAGACCATCCGCATGCGCCCCGAAGACGGCGCCAACTCCGCCTTCGGCATGCACCAAGCCGACGCCGGTAGCGACGCCTACGACCGCGACTTCGCCCTCAGCCTCCTCGGCAAAGAGCAAGACGCCCTCTATGAAATCAACGAAGCCCTCAAACGCATCGAACAGGGCGTTTACGGCATCTGCGAAATGTCCGCCGCCAAAATCTCCCAGGAACGCCTCGAAGCCCTCCCCTTCACCCGCTACACCGTCGTTTGCCAGGAGCGCATCGAACGCCAGCAAATGGGTGGCCGCGGCGCCCGCCAAGTCCGTCCTCTCTTCGGTCTCGACGACGCCGGCGAGTCCTCCGGAGACTCCTCCGACGAAGAGGAAGGCGAAACACTTGACAGCAATCGCGATTAAGCTATTCTCACGCCCCTCATTTTATGCCTCGCGATATCATCACCCTCGAATGCACGGAAGCCAAAGCCGCTGGCATGCCCACCTCTCGTTACGTCACCACCCGTAACAAGAAAAGCGTCCGCACCCCAGGCCGCCTTGAAAAAGTCAAATTCAACCCCTTCATGAAGAAGCGCACCTTGCACCGCGAGATCCGCTAATCCTTCAGGGACACCTCAAACCCGCTTCCAGCTTAAGCCTATGCAACCGAAAACCCCAGAGCGCGCCATGAACCTGCGCCGTGCCAACCGCCGCCTCCCTCGTCGGCGCCTGGACGTGCCACTCGAACTCCTCAACTACAAAAACCCGGAGCTCCTCTCCCGCTTTTGTTCCGAAACCGGCAAGCTCCTGCCTCGCCGCGTCACCGGCGTTCCCGCCTGGCTCCACCGGAAAATCACCCGCGAAGTCAAGCGCGCCCGCGCCCTGAACCTCCTCGTCTAGTCCTTCGCCGACTCGTCTCGGCACCGCCTCGCGATGTTTCTTCTCCCCACTGTTGCCTCCTGGTGACAGTGGGGTTTTTCTTTCTCGCCCCCTCCATGAGCCTCACCGACACCCAATCCGAACTCGACCACCGCCGCCTCCCCATCGACCGCGTCGGCGTCCGCGGCGTCCAGTTCCCCCTCTCCATCGCCGACCGCGAACTTCGCCCCCAGCACACCGTCGCCACCGTCTCCATGGCGGTCGACCTCCCCCACCAATACAAAGGCACCCACATGAGCCGCTTCATGCAGGTCCTCCACTCCCACGGCTCCGAACTCACCGTCGCCAACGCCGCAGCCATCCCCCGCGAACTCCTCAATCGCCTCGAAGCCCGCCGCGCCCATCTCGAACTCCGCTTCCCCTACTTCCGCTCCAAAGCCGCTCCCGTCACCGGCACCCAAGGCCTCCTCGACTACGGCGTCCTCTTCGAAATCAACGCCGAAGCCGACCAAACCGACTTCGTCGTCACCGTCTCCGTCCCCGTCACCACCCTCTGCCCCTGCTCCAAAGCCATCAGCGACCGCGGCGCCCACAACCAGCGCGGCGTCGTCACCCTGTCCGTCCGCTTCACCCAACCCGTCTGGCTCGAAGACCTCATCGAACTCATCGAATCCTCTGCCTCCAGCCCCCTCTACTCCATCCTCAAACGCCCCGACGAAAAATTCGTCACCGAAGCCGCCTACGATAACCCCGTCTTCGTCGAAGACCTCGTCCGAAACGTAGCCCTAAAAGCCAACGATCACCCCCACATCACCTGGTACCGTGTCGAAGCCGAAAACTACGAATCCATCCACAACCACAACGCCTGGGCCATGATCGAAAAGCCTAAAGTAGACAATCCCGATAGGGAATAGTATAAATCACCTTGACCGCACCCCAATCGCGTCCACCTTCCTTTAATTAAAATCCCAACCATCCTCATCGCCATGTCAAAAGCCTCCGTCGAAGAAATCAAACTTGAATCCCACGGCCTCCGCGGCCAGCTCGCCGAACTCTTCGCCGACACCAGCTCCCCCAGCATCCCCGACGACGCAAACATCCTCCTCAAACACCACGGCTCCTACCAGCAGGACGACCGCGACAAACGCGCTGCCCTGGTCAAAGCCAAGCAGGAAAAAGCCTGGAGCTTCATGATCCGCTCCAAAATGCCCGGCGGACGCATCTCCTCCGAACAATGGCTCATCCACGATGACCTCTGCGAAAAAGCCATGGGCAACATGCGCCTCACCAACCGCCAGGGCATCCAGCTCCACGGCGTCCTCAAAGGCGGCCTCAAAGAAGTCATTCATAACGTCTGCCATTCCGGCCTCTCCACCATGGGTGCCTGCGGCGACGTCGTCCGCAACACCATGGGCCCCGCCGCCCCAATCAAAGACATCCTCCACGCCGATACCCAGCGCCTCACCGAGGAAATCTCCCAGCGCTTCCTCTGGCGCTCCACCGCCTACGCCGACATCTGGCTCGACGGTGAAAAAATCGACCCCGAATGGATCAAAGACCCCGAGGTCAACCCCGCCGTCCGCCAGGCCACCCAAGCCCCCGAAGGCGAAGACCCCATCTACGGCAAACTCTACCTGCCCCGCAAATTCAAAATCGGCGTCGCCATCGCCCCCCGCAACGACTCCGACATCTTCTCCCAGGACATCGGTCTCGTCCCCAACCTCGTCAACGGCGTGGTCGAAGGCTACACCCTCTTTGTCGGCGGCGGCTTCGGCATGAACCACGGCAACCTCACCACCCGCCCCTTCCTCGCCCAACCCCTCTTCTACATCCATCGCGCCCACGTCGTCGACGCCATCGAAGCTGTAGTCACCACCCAGCGCGACCATGGTAACCGCGAGGAACGCAAAAACGCTCGCCTCAAGTATACCGTGCAAACCATGGGCATCGACGGCTTCCGCGCCGAAGTCACCCGCCGCCTCCCAGGCATCGAAACCTTCCCCGCCAAAGACATCCAGTTCGACACCGTCGAAGACAACCTCGGCTGGCACGAACAGGGCGACGGCAAACTCTACTGCGCCGTCTACGTCAGCATGGGCCGCATCGACAACAAAACCGACGGCCCGCAATACCGCGCCGGCTTCCGCGAAATCGCCGAAACCATCGGCTGCCCGATCATCGTCACTGCCAACACCAACCTCATCCTCGCCGACATCGATCCCGCGGATAAGGCCAAAGTCGACGCCATCCTCGCCAAACACGGCATCGTCCACGCCCACGACGTCGGCTTCACCCGCGCCCGCACCGTCGCCCACGCCTGCGTCGCCCTCCCAACCTGCGGCCTCGCCCTCAGCGAATCCGAACGCGCCCTTCCCGGCTTCATGGATTCCATCGACGCCACCCTCCGTGATCTCGGCCTCGAAGACGAACCCATCCTCTTCCGCATGACCGGCTGCCCCAACGGCTGCGGCCGCCCCTACAACGCCGACTTCGGCTTCGTCGGTCGCGCCCCCAACAAATGGGCCATGTTCGTCGGCGGCAGCATCCGCGGCAATCGCCTCGCCGGCCTCGAATTCAAATCCGTCCTCGGAGAAGAAATCCCCGTCAAAGTCCGCGAATACCTCGAAGCCTTCAAAGCCGAGCGCCAACCCGGTGAAATCTTCGCCGACTGGTTCGCCCGCGCCCGCGAACTCGGCCCCACCCCCGCCGTCGAACAATTCCACATCGAAATCGCCGAACGCAACGCCCGCCTCGCCGGTGAAAAAGTCGAGGCCGCAGGCTGATCACCGAAACACCGCATCCACCCCCATCGCGCTCTCCCGCGCAAACTTCGGAATCCAATTCGGCCTCCGCCTCGCGATCACGCGGTAAATCATCGACAGCACATGCAGCGTCAAAATCCGGTCAATGAACCGGTAACCGCGCTTGCGCCGCATCAACACCTGGATCGCCCATCCCAAATACCTCCGCTTGAAATACAGCGGCTGAAAATCCGTCTTCACCCGGTATCGCGCCCGCAGCCCGCGCTTCGGATACTTCGCCTTGTATTCCGCCTTCGCCCCGCGAATCCGCCCCTCCATCTCCGGCGTGAACGGCGTCAAATAATACTCCCTGGCAAGCGCTAGCAGCCGGAACGTGTCCGCCATGTACTCAATGTCCTCCATGGGCACCCCCGCCCTCACCGCCAGCCCCTTCATCTGTTCCAACCGCTCCAAACAGCGCATCGCCGACCTCAGCGACGCCTCGGGATCCTGCACAAAATAAAGCATCACTTTCTTGATCGAGTGACTGATGAACAGATTGCCCCAGTAAACCTGCAACAACGGCGGAATCCGCACCCTCCGGAAATACAACTTCCGCCGCGCGAACTCCTCCACATACAGCAGCTCGAGAATCACCTCGTCTGAAAACCGCAACAACTGCAGCAGCGCCAGCGGATCCCCCAACCCACGCTCCTTCGCAAACGCCTCCACCGCCTGCTCCACAATCCATCCGTCCTTCATTAACCGGATCGTCGTGAACGTATTCAGGTCCGTCCACACCGCCGCCTCATCCAAAAAAGCCAGCCTCCGAAACGGCACCCACCCACCCGTCTGGCACCACACCATGCACCCAATCAAATGGTCCGCATGCCGCAGTTCACGAATGATCCGCTCATACTCCCATCCCGTAAAACTCGGATACTCCCCGCACCCCTCATACTCACGCTTCGTCTGCAACTCCACGATCGTCGCCAACGACGTCCGAAAGAAATTCCGGTTCACCGTTAGATACCGAAAAAAATCCGACTCCCCATACTTCATCGAGATCACCAGCGCCTCGCTCTCAATCCCCTCGAACACCTTCTGAAACGTCTTCCGATTCCACATCAAATCCCCGATCCGATACGCCCCCACCGTCCACGTCCGAAAAATCAACCGCCTCCCGTGCCGCTCAAACACCGGCAACAGCGCACTCAACATCTCCCTCGCCTCCCTCGGCTCCCGGATCACCAACTCACTGTGAAAATCATCCCGCACATCCTTCCCGTCCGATTCCCCTATCCGCAAAATCACCCCCGCCACCTCCGGAAAATCCATCAAGAACCCATCCATCAACTCCTTCAAATACCCCAAGACCAACTTCAAATCCCCGCCCAACCGCTCCCTCACCTCGACCGAACTGCAAAACACATCCATCGTCAAATACACCCTCAACCCATGCCTCGCCGCGATCTCCAAACACGGCCTCACCAACCCTCGACACCGCTCCACCACCGCCACACTGCCCTCATCCAACTCGGCATGCAGCGCCAAATGCGTCACATCATCGAGCGAGACCGCATTGTATCCCCACGCCGCCGACCTCTCACAAACCTGGTCAAACTCCTCATACAACTTCTCCCTCCAAGTCCCCGCCCCCTCACCTGCCAGCATCGCCCCCACATGATGCCAGGGAATCTTTGACCAATTGATCGTTCGCTGATCATAGCCACGAAAAAACGGCCCGATCGCATCAATCAGGTAAAGGCTGGATGGGTTGGAATCCACTCCCCGCCTCACACCACGCTTTCCTCCCCCGATCAATCATCCCTGCGTGACAGAATCGTCACCGCATCCGAAACAACTGCACCGAATACTGACTCTCCTCCTGCCCAAAATAAGTCGCCACCTTCTCAAACACCGTCTCATCTTCCACCGCCTTCACCAGGCCCGCATTGTAATTCACCGCCACCCCGCGGTGCGAAAAACACACATACAGCGGCCTGCCCTCCGCTCGCGCCTGCCCTTTCAACTCCTCCAAGTTCGCCTCATCCCGAATCGTCACCACCTCCGGATGATACAACCCACTGTTGCACCAAAACGCCCCCAAAATCGGCCTCGGCTCCGTCTTCCCCACCCCCGGATACACCGCCCCCAACGCCTCCACCACCGGCTCCCGCTCATGCTGCTTCGGCAGCGTCCGCAGGGCCCACGCCACCCGCCCCGGCACCAGCAACGCCACTCCCAACAACACCGGCCCCAGCAACCGCTTCCGCTCTGTCAACTTCACCCAACTCGCCGTCATCGCCAGCACCACCCACGGCACCCCGTGCAGCACATACCAGTGATTCATAAAATTCCCCTTCCTCGCCATCAACGCCCAAGCCAACCCAATCGATACCGGCGCCGCCCAAGCCATCACCCGCCAAACCCCACCCTCCCGCCACATCGCCCTCACCCCAAACCCCATGAACCCCAGCCACAAAATCAATGGCACCCACCAGCTCCCCCTCATCCATCGCCCCACCGCCTGATTCACCGGATTCTCCGGGTCCCAATCAATCCACCGAGTCCCCGCCACCAAATACCCCGCCACATCCTTCCACCAAATGAGACCCATCTCCCCTCGAATGCTGTGATGCTCCTCCAGCACCTTCAACAAGGGCGGAATCATCGGCCACAGCAACACCAAACCCACCATCGCCGCACCCAAACTCGCCACCATCGGCCGCGCCAGCAAACTCCAGTCCCCCGACCGCTTCCCCCTCATCCCCTGATGCCAAAGCAGTCCCGCCGAAAAGCACACCAAAAAATACACACTCCCCAAAAACGAAACCGCGCACACAAACAATCCCACAGCATAGCCACCCCAGTCCCGCCATCGCCCGCTCGCCATCGCCCGATCCGCAAACCACAGTATCAAGGCAATCCCCAGCAGCATAAACGAATACCCACGCGCCTCTGTCGAATACCGCACGAACCACGGATGCACCGCAGCCAAAACCATCACCCCCAGCATCCCCGTCACCCCCCAACGCCGCCGCGCCAGCACCCCCAGCACACCGATCATCGCCAAACCCGCCAGCAATGCCGGCAGCCTAACAGCGCACTCCGTCACCTCACCCTTCACCCGCCACCCCGCCTTCTCCGCCACTTCCAGGCATCCCCGCGCCGCCAGCGAAAACAACTGCGAATTGTTCCCCGCTCCATTCCAAAACAAAGTCTCCCCCCATCTCGGCACATCCAGCTTCATCTCCCCACCCTTCTGCTGCCAGGCCCCCGAGAACAAACGCGCGTAGTTATGCGCCTCATCATTGTACAAACTCAGCCCCAACCTCGGCCCCCGCAACCCCACCGCGACTCCCAAAATCAAAACCACCATCACCATCCCCGCCGTCCCCAAACGCGCCCCCCTTCCCTTTTCCTTCTCCTCTTTCACTTCCCCCCTCGGCATCGCCCACCACCTCACCGTCACCAAAAGCCCCGCTAACAAAATCGCATCCACCACCAGAGCCTTCCAAACCAATCCCAACGCCACCAACTCCGCCCGCAACGACAATCCCCTCGCCACAAACCGCTCCGCCGCCTCCGGCCAATCCACCCGATATTTCACCACCCAAAACACCACCAACCCCAGCAATCCCCCCACCACCAGCACCGCCCTCATCGCCTCCATCCGCGCCCGTCCCTCGACCGGCAGCCACAAGTTCAAAAGGCGTTTCATGAAGGCATCACGACTCTTCAGGCATCCCGCCCACCGTCGGCCGCACTCCCTTCCCACTCAACCTCCGCCCAATTCGCCAAACCAAGTGCTGCCCAGACAACTTCAAACACTGAAACCCATAACGCACCGCCTTCGAAAACGGAATCGAACTGCTCTCCTCCTCGTACACTGTCGGACACGTCACCTCGCAGGTCGGAAACCCTCCCCTCAGCGCCGCCACAAACATCTGGTTGTCGAAAATGAAGTCGTTCCTCAACGCATGAAAATCCACCTTCTCCAACAGCTTCCGGGAATACGCCCGATACCCCGTGTGATACTCCGTGTGGTGCGTTCCCAACGCCAAATCCATCACCATCGTCAGCCCCCAATTCGCCAAATACCGCCAAATCGGCATCCCCCCGCTCAGCGCTCCCTTACCCGATGTCCGCGACGCCAAACACACATCATAAAACCCCGTCGCCAGCATCGCCGCCATCGCCGGCACCAACTTCGGCGTGTACTGGTAGTCCGGATGCAGCAAGATGATGATGTCCGCCCCCCGATCCACCGCCTCCTGCAGACACCGCTTCACATTGCCCCCATAATTCAAATTTTTCTCATTCCGCAGCGCCGTGATCCCAAGTTTTTGCGCCGCCTCAAACGTCCCATCCTTCGAACAGTCATCCACCAAAATGATCTCATCCACAATGTCACGTGACAGATCCGCCACGGTTTTGCCCACCGTCTTCTCGGCGTAATACGCCGGCATTGTCACCACCACTCGTTTGCCTTCAATCATAGGTACCGCTTTTCTAACGGCATCACCCCAAGGAATCAAGCCCCGGAAAACATCACCTCCCCGTGCAGCGTCAGTCTCTCGCTGCTGCCACCCCTAGACCACCCCGCATCCGCTCCCGCAGCGCCAAGGCCGCCTCCAGCGCCAGTCCCTGCTTCGGCTCCACATCCGCCCACGTCAAAGTCTGCCCCTTCTCCACGTTTCTCACAATCCTCGATCCATCCAGCAGCCCAATCGGCACCGCATCCGGCACCTCTGCAGCCATCGCAGCTTCACCTCTCACCAAATACCCGCCCGCCGCGCGCTCCACCAACTGCCCCGCCCGAAGCGCCTGCTTCGCCACCGTCGCGACCACCACCTTCGGCATCGTCGAATTATTCATCAAAGGCCCCTTCCCTGCCACCACCCTCCGCAGCGTCTTGATCATCTCCAGATGACACAGGTGATACCCTCTCAAAAGCGTGTAATACGGCCCGTCCCCCAACTTCAAATACCGCAGCACCTCCGGCCTCTCATACGGATGCTCAGCCACCACAAAAACCCCCGCCGGCAAGGTCCGGTTCAACACATAATCACTCAACGCCACCCCTCTAGCCTTCGCCAACCGCCCCAATTCCGCCCCGGCAATCTCCAACGGCAGCGTCTCCACCCCCGTCATCCCGCGACACGCCACTTCCGCCCCAAAATGATTCGCCACCAGCACCTGCTCCATCTGCATCTTCGTCCCATCCGTGAAACTGATCGTCTGCTCCACACTGATCCCATTCTTCTTCGACCAATACTCCATCTCCTCCTCTGTCGGATAATGGTTCAAATACCCTTTGATGTTGCCGTAAACGATCGGCTTGAACCCCATCGCGCTCACATCCTCCACATGCGCCGCCAATGACCCCGGTTGATCCCCCTCCGCCTCGGTCAAATACCCCCGATCCGCAAAATAAGACCCCACCGTCACATGAAACTCGGTCCCCATCGTCACCACCGGCTTGCCCGCCTTCATCGCCAAATCCACCACTTCCGCCCCCCGCCACACGTCCCCGGAACTCTCCACCACAATATCTGAAGTCTCCACCAACTCCTCCATCGACCGGGTCAACAATTCCGGATCCACCGATTCCACCTCCCGAGTCTCCCGCCGGGTGAACACTTTCCCCAGCTCAAAATCATCCGAGTTCGCCAACGCCACCAACAATCCCCTCGCGATAAATCCCGTCCCGCTCACGCCAACCTTCACTTGATGGTCCGGAGCCGTGAACGGTGAATAAGTCATGCTCTTCTTAATGTTGAAAACGGACTGAACTCATTCCAGCCTCCCTTTGCTTTCGCAGACTTCGGCCACAGCACAAATTCAAAATTCCGAAGCGTCTAACTCGCACTAAACTAAGAATTAATATCTCCAAATAGTTTGGATTTACAAAATATCAAGCCTTTTTCACAACCTCAGGAATGCCCGCTGCCGATACAACCAGAAACACAGTAGCCATAGCACCGCCAGCACCCCGCACTTCTCCACCACCGGCCCCCAAAAGCCCGACGTCCACCCATCCGGCAGGTGCGCCTTCAAGGCCCCGCTCATCCAACCACGACTCAGCGAACTCATCACATAAATGAAAATCGAGTTCATCCCCACCACCACCAGCGGAAAAACCAACTTCCGCCACCCCCACACCTCCACCACCCAGTAAAACGCCGCCAGCATCAGCAACACCCACCCCCCCGAAAACAACACCCACGACGGCGTCCAAATCCGCTTCACCACCGGACACACAAACAACCCCAGCATCGTCCCCAAAAACAAACAAATAACCCCCGCCCCAACCAGCAAACCCGCCTTCATCGCCATCGACTTCCGGCTTCGCGCCAAAAACCGGCTCGTCAAAGACCCTCCCAGCATCGTCGCCAGCGCCGGCACAAAATTCAGCGTCTGGTAGCCCCCAGTATTGAATTCAAAGGTTTCCGACCTCGGAAACAGATTCAAAAACCACCGGTCAAACTCACCCGCCGCATTCGCATGCATATTCCAGTGCGCCATCACCCCACCCAGCAAATCCTCTGATTTCACCTTCCACGCAGCCCAATCAAACCCCTCCGCCGGCAGCGGATACTGATAAAAATAGATCCAATACCCCACCAAAATCACCAAAATCGCACTCACCTCCATCTCCGGCCCCATCCGCCACAGCATCACCAGAAAAAAATACCCCAGCCCAATCTGCGCCAACACATTCGTGAACACCCAGTTCGTCATCGCATCCGCCGACCTCGTCGAAAGCACCACCGCCAGCAGCACCAAAAGCACCGCTCGCGAAAGCGCATGCCACCCCATCGAAAGCACCCCATCCCCACGCTCCTGCCGCTTCCAGTAACTCAGCGGCACCGCCATCCCCACCATGAACATGAACGCCGGCTGAATCAAATCCCACGGCGAACACCCCACCCACGGCACATGCGACACCAACCACGACGACTTCTCCCACAGCGTCCCCGGATTCGCCTTCCCCAGCTCCGCCAGCCCAAATCCCGCCGACGCCATCATCAGCATGATGAATCCCCGGAAAGCATCCAGGGACAGAAGACGGGCAGGCGGCGCGGAAGTCATGGCCCTTTCAAACGCCCCCAACAGCCTCAGCTTTTCCAGAAATCACCCCAGCCTCCCGCCGATTTCGAGTTTGCCCCCGCCCCGACCCCGCGCTACACATCCGGTTCCCCAGACCACCGTCCCCTCCCCCCCACCGAATGTCCGCAGAACTGACGCGCAATTTCTCCATCATCGCCCACATCGATCACGGCAAGACCACCTTGTCCGACCGCCTCCTGGAGTTCACCAACACCATCTCCAACCGGCAAAAGCAGGACCAGATGCTCGACTCCATGGACCTCGAACGCGAACGCGGCATCACCATCAAGGCCCACCCCGTCACCATGGAGTACCCCGCCAAAGACGGCAAAATCTACAAACTCAATCTCCTCGATACCCCCGGCCACGTCGACTTCAGCTACGAAGTCTCCCGCTCCCTCGCCGCCTGCGAAGGCGCCCTCCTCCTCGTCGATGCCTCCCAGGGCGTCGAGGCTCAAACCGTTGCCAACCTCAACTTGGCGATGCAACAGGACCTCTACGTCATCCCCGTCATCAACAAGGTCGACCTCCCCAACGCCGATGTCGAAAAAGCCAAACGCCAGCTCGAAGACATCCTCCAACTCTCCGCCGACGAAGCCGTCCCCGCCTCCGCCAAAATGGGCATCGGCATCGAAGAAATCCTCGAGTCCATCGTCCGCCTCGTCCCCCCTCCCACCGTCCCCGAAGACGGCTACCTCCGCGCCTCCGTTTTCGACTCCGTCTTCGATGCCTATCGTGGCGTCGTCTCCTACGTCCGCGTCATGTCCGGCACCATCACCCGCGGCCAAAAAGTCCGCATGATGTCCACCGGCAACGACTACGAAATCAAAGATGTCGGCGTCTTCCGCCCCAAAATGACCCCCTGCGAGAAACTGGAACCCGGCGATGTCGGCTACCTCATCGCCAACGTCAAAACCACGGCCGACGTCAAAATCGGCGACACCGTCACCGAGACCCGCCGCCCCGCCCCCGAAGCCCTCCCCGGCTTCAAAGAAATCCACCCCCTCGTCTTCTCCGGCATCTACCCCGTCTCCACTGACGACTTCGAATCTCTCAAAGCCGCCGTCGGCAAACTCCAGATCAACGACTCCGCCTTCACCTTCATGGCTGAAAGCTCCGCCGCCCTCGGCTTCGGCTTCCGCTGCGGCTTCCTCGGCCTCCTCCACATGGAAATCATCCAGGAGCGCCTGCGTCGGGAGTTCAACATGGACGTCATCTCCACCTACCCCTCCGTCATCTACGAAGTCCGCAAGACCGACGGCACCGAGCTCATGGTGGACAACCCCAGCTTCCTCCCTTCCGCCCAGACCATCGACGTCATCCGCGAACCCATCGTCAAAGTCTACATCATGATCCCCAACGAGTACATCGGGGACATCATGGGCCTCGTCATGGACAAACGTGGCTCCGTCGAAAACACCGAGACGCTCGACGACCGCCGCGTCATGATCCACTGCACCCTGCCGCTCAATGAAATCCTCGTCGACTTCAATGACAAACTGAAGTCCCTCACCCGCGGCTACGGCAGCATGGACTACGAACACGCCGGTTACAAAGCCGACGAACTCGTCAAAATGGACATCCTCATTGCAGGCGACCCCATCGAAGCCTTCTCCTGCATTGTCCATCGCGGCAAAGCCGAATTCCGCGGCCGCGCCCTCTGCGCCAAACTCAAAGAAGTCATCCCCCAGCAACTCTTCGTCGTCGCCATCCAGGCCGCCATCGGTGGCAAAATCATCGCCCGCGAGTCCATCTCCGCCCTCCGCAAAGACGTCACCGCCAAATGCTACGGCGGCGACATCACCCGGAAACGCAAACTCCTCGAAAAACAAAAAGAGGGCAAAAAGCGCATGAAAGCCATCGGCAAAGTCAACATCCCCCAGGAAGCCTTCATCGAAGTCCTCAAAAGCTAATCCCCTGCTCTCTCCGCTCAGTATCTCCCCATCTCCCATCTTCCATCTCCAATCTCCGGCGGCATAGCCGCCTCCCACCCATGTTCTTCCTCACCCCTCGCTACATCAAGCACGCCAAACTCCTCCACAAAGGCGTCACTCGATTCATCGACTACAAACGGGACATCCTCCCCCCCGCCAAGCTCGAAGAAATCACCGGCCTCCGCTCCGACTTGGAAGCCGCCATGAAGGCAAAGGACAAAGAAAAACTCACTGCCCTCAACGAGCAGATCAACAACGTCTGCCAGAACGCCCTCCCCAATCAGGTGCGCTCTGAGATCGCCGAAAACATCGAAGTCTTCTTCGTCGCCATCGTCATCGCCCTCGGCATCCGCGCCTACATCGCCCAGCCCTTCAAAATCCCCACCGGCTCCATGCAGCCCACCCTCAACGGCCTCATCGTCGAGACCCGTGACGAACCCCTCAACGCCAACCTCTTCACCCACGCCCTCGGCCTCTTCACCGGCAAAACCTACATCGACGTCACCTCCAACCACACCGGACGCCTCCGCCGCAACGACCCCATCACCGATCACAACCTCCTTGTCTGGTCCTACAGCAAACTCCACTTCGAAGACGGCCACAGCATCACCATCCAGGCCCCCTCACGCCAGCTCATCGACCCCAACGTCCAAAACCTCGGTCTCGCCCAGCACGTCGGCCTCCGCGTCAGCATGATCCCCGGCACCATCAGCCCCGATGGCAAACCCCACTACAACATCGTCGGCGAACCCCCAGTCGTCAAAGAAGGCCAGCTCATCGCCCGCGGCATCCTCAACTCCGGCGACCACGTCCTCGTCAACAAATTCGCCTACAACTTCCGCCAGCCCACCCGCGGCGAAGTCTTCGTCTTCATCACCAAAAACATCCGCGGCATCGAAGCCGGCATCCCCAAAGAACAGGGCTCCCAGCACTACATCAAACGCCTCGGCGGCGTCCCCGGCGACAAACTCCAGATCAAATCCCCCAACCTCTACCACAACGGCGAACTCGCCAAAGAACCCGGCTTCCAAAAAGTCATGTCCCAAAAGAATGGCTACCAGGGCTACGCCGATGCCGGCATCTTCTCCGGCCGCCAGCTCAACGAAATCACCCTCGGCGAAGATCAATACTTCGCCCTCGGCGACAACTCCTACAACTCATCCGACTCCCGTGTCTGGGGCCACGTCCCCCAGCGCAACCTCGTCGGCCCCGCCCTCTTCTGCTACCTCCCCTTCACCTCCCACTGGGGCCCCATCCGTTAATCCTATCTTCCATCTTCAATCTCCTATCTCCGGCGCCTAACGCCTCCTGCCATGTCCGAAGCCAAAAACTACAAAGACACCGTCCTCCTCCCCAAAACGGACTTCCCCATGAAAGCGGACCTCGTCATCCGCGAACCCAAGCGCCTCGAAAAATGGACCGCTGAAAACCTCTACCAGCAAATCCAGTCCCAAACCAAAGGCCGCCCCACCTTCATCCTCCACGACGGCCCCCCCTTCGCCAATGGCGACGTCCACATGGGCACCGCCCTCAACAAAGTGTTGAAGGACCTCATCGTGAAATCGAAGACCATGGCCGGCTTCCACGCCCCCTTCGTCCCCGGCTGGGACTGCCACGGCCTCCCCATCGAATTCAAAGTCGTCAAATCCGCCGCCGGCCTCACCCCCGTCCAGATCCGCACCCTCTCCGAAGCCGAAGCCCGCAAATACATCGACATCCAGCGCGCCAGCTTCAAACGCCTCGGCGTCTTCGGCGACTGGGAGAACCCCTACCTCACACTCAACCCCGCCTACGAGTCCGGCATCCTCCGCACCTTCGGCAAAGCCGTCGAAAAAGACCTCGTCTATCGCATGAAGCGCCCCGTCCTCTGGAGCTACGGCGCCCAAACCGCGCTCGCCGAAGCCGAGGTCGAGTACAAAGAAAAAACCTCCCCCGCCATCTACGTGAAGTTCAAGGTGGGGCAAGCATCTTGCTTGCCCGCTTCAGGTTCCAACCTCGTCATCTGGACCACCACCCCCTGGACCCTCCCCGCCAACCTCGCCATCGCCCTCCACCCCGAGTTCGA
>JAIYDW010000015.1 GCA_027487315.1 Verrucomicrobiaceae bacterium
GCTCACCCTTCGCATCCACGAGGTACAATTCAAAATTCGCAAACCCCTGCAGGTTCGTCGTGAAAATAAGATACTCACCGCTCGGATGAAAATACGGTGCCCAACTCATCGCCCCCAGCTTTGTGATCTGCCGCTGCTCACTGCCATCCGCATTCATCACCCACACCTCTGCCTGATCCCCCTTCGCCGTGAATCGCCTCCAGCAAATCTGCTTCCCATCCTCACTGAAAAACGGCCCGCCATCATACCCCGGAACACTCGTCAAACGCTTCACATTCCCCCCATCCGAATCCGCCGTGTAGATCTCCATGAAATACTGCTTATCCACCTTCAACCGCTCCTGATCTTCCTTGCTCAGCTCCCCCTCATAAGCCTGCCGGTTCGATGCAAAAACCATCTTTGTCCCATCCGGCGAATACGCCCCCTCCGCATCATACCCCCGCACATTGCTCACATTCTTCAGCGACTTGTCCGCCAGCCGATACTCAAACAGCTCAAAATGCTCATCATAGTCCCAGGAATACTTCCGCACCCGACTCGTCGCCCGCTCCTCATACTCCGCCTTCTGCAACTCCGGCGACTTCGGGTCCAGATGCGTCGAAGCAAACATCACCCGCTCCCCATCCGGATGAATCCACGCGCAAGTCGTCTTCCCCATCCCAGGCGAAATCCGCTCCGTATCCCCCGTCTCCAAATCCAGCACATAAATCTGATAAAACGGATTCCCCGCATCCCGCTCACTCTGGAACACCATCTTCGTCCCATCCTTGTTAAAATAGCCCTCACCCGCCCGCTTCCCCTCAAACGTCAACTGCCGCACCCCCGAAACAAAATCCGCCTCACCATCCGCCCACAACTCACCCGCCACGCCCAGCGCGCCCATCATCAACAAAAGTCCAAATCGATTCATCACCTCCACAATACGTCACAACCCGCCCCATCCAGCATCAATCTCTGCTTCCTGGCCCCACTTCTCCCCTTGCACCCCCGCATCCTGGATCGAATCTCCACCCAATGAAAATCGTCGCCTGGCTCTCAGTCACCCTGTCGTCCTTCGATCCCACCCCCTCCCCCATTGACCCCGCCAAAACCCCCGTCGTCATCGTCCACGGCATCGACGGCTCCGCACGCGACATGACCCGCCTCGCCCGCGCCCTCCGAGCCACCGGCCGCGAAGTCTTCACCCCCAGCCTCACCCCCAACGACGGCACCGCCCTCCTTGAAGACCTCTCCGCCCAGCTCGCCACTTACATCGACACCCACCTCCCCGACCGCACCTTCGACCTCATCGGCTACAGCATGGGCGGCATCGTCACCCGCCACTACCTGCAAGCCCGCAACGGCCACACCCGCACTCGCCGCTACATCTCCCTCAGCGCCCCCCAAAACGGCACCCTCACCGCCTACCTCCGCTCCAGCCCCGGCGCTCACCAAATGCGCCCCGGTAGCCCCTTCCTCTCCGAGCTCCACCAGGACACTCCCAAAGTCCCCACCACCAGCTTCTGGGCCCCCACCGACCTCATCATCCTCCCGCCCTCCAGCGCCCGCATTCCCGGCGCTCAAAACATCACCAAACCCGGCCTCGGCCACTTCTCCTTCATCATGGAAAAGCGCCGCATCCAAGACATCATCACCACCCTCGACTCCCCCTAGCGTCAAGACCCTGCAGTCGCCTTTTCCCGGCAAACGTTGCAAATCTCGTCCCCGCTCTCCAGCACACGAAACTCCAGCGTCTTATCATCCACCTCCGTCTTCCCGCACACATGACACTGGTGGAAAAAATCCCCCGCCGAGGGTGATGCCGCCTCGAACCGGCTCTTCCGCTCCATCACCTTCGCCCGCTGCGCACTCTGCCTCACAAACGCAGGTCCAAACGCCACCAAAAAATTCAGGTTCGCAAACAGCACCTGCCAGAACAACTCAGGTTGTCCCATCACCGAAAAACCCAGCAGCGCCGCCCCCATGATCGCCAGCCACTTCACCTTCACCGGGATCACAAAAAACAGCATGATCTCCTCATTCGGGTAAAACACCGCAAACGCAAACAGCAGCGTCTGAAACAAGAACAGCCCGCCACCCACATACCCAAAAATCAACGCCCCCAAGGTCAGACTCAAAATGCCGCCCACCACATAAAGATTCACCCGGAACGCCCCCCAAGCCTCGTCCAACCCCCGCCCGATCCACATCAAAAACATCGCCCCAATCAACGCCCAAACCAAACTCAGTGACCTCGGCAAAAACACGTGCGAAACCACCCGCCACACCTCCCCCCGCATCACCCGTCCCGGATCCAACTCCAGGAACCCCATGAACGTGTCCTGCGCCTCGGGCGAACTAATCAAAAACAACCCCAGCGTCACCAACTGCAAAATCGCCACCACCTGCACCAACCCCGGAATGGCAAATCGCCCAAATCGGGCCTCTAAACGTGAAACAAAATCCATGAAAGCTCCACCAAGCCCCAAATCCCCTCCAAATCAAATCCCACATTGCGCCACCGATCACCCATTCTCGAAAGATCGCCCCCTTTTCCTCCGACTTCCTACCTCACCACCATGAATTCCAAGTTCACCTCGCTCCTCGCCACCACCCTCCTGGCCAGCAACCCGTCGATCTTCTCCACCGAACCCCCTCCAGGCTTCACTCCTCTCTTCAACGGCAAAGACCTCACCGGCTGGTACGGCTGGGGCACCCAGGACCCCGCGGACCTCTGGAACATGTCCGCCGAAGACAAAGCCGCCTACAAAAAGAAGTCCATCGAAGGCGGCCTCCTCGACGCCAAAGGCAATGACAAAGGCGACCATCTCAACGGCCACTGGAAAGTCGAAAATGGCGAACTCGTCAACGACGGCAAAGGCCTCTACCTCACCACCGACAAAGACTACGGCGACTTCGAACTCAGGGTCGACTACAAAATGCTTCCTCTCGGCGACAGCGGCATCTACCTCCGCGGCATCCCCCAAATTCAAATCTGGGACTTCACCGAAAAAGACGAGAAAGCCGTCTCCCTCGGCAAACCCTTCGGCTCCGGCGGCCTCTGGAACAACAAAAACCCCGAAGGCAAAAACCCCCTCAAGCTCGTCGACAAACCCATCGGCGAGTGGAACACCTTCCACATCAAAATGATCGGTGAACGCGTCACCGTCACCCTCAACGGTGAAGTCGTCGTGAAAAACGCCGTCCTCGAAAACTTCTTCGCCAACAAAAAAGCCGGCTACCTCGCCTACGGCAAAAAAGACGCCAAAGCCTCCAAAGCCGAAGCCCCACCTCCCGGATGGATCTCCGACCCCGTCTACGCCAAAGGCCCCATCCAACTCCAAACCCACGGCAGCGAAATCCGCTGGCGCAACGTCTTCATCCGCGAAATCAGCGCCGATGAAGCCAATCAAACCCTCGCCGCCGGTGAGGAAGGCTTCACCCGCATCGACAACGGCAAAGACCTCTCCAACTGGCAGGGCGCCGTCGATAACTACGAAGTCGTCGATGGCAACATCGTCTGCAAACAAGGCAAAGGCGGCGACCTCCTCACTAAGGAAGAGTACGGCGACATGACCCTCCGCTTCGAATTCAAACTCCCCCCCGCAGGCAACAACGGCATCGCCCTCCGCACCCCCCTCGGCGGCCACAGCGCCAAAGACGGCCTCGAACTCCAGGTCATCGACACCGACGGCTACGAAGCCAAAACCGGCAAACCCCTCGCCCCCTACCAAGTCCACGGCTCCCTCTACCATGTCCTCGGCGCCAAACGCGGCTTCCTCCGCCCCACCGGCGAATGGAACACCCAGGAAGTCGAAGTCCGTGGCAATCAAATCAAAGTCACCCTCAACGGCACCAGAATTCTCGACGCCGACCTCGACACACTCGACTACTCCGGCGTCAAAACCAAACCCGCAGGCATCGACCGCAAAACCGGCCACATCGGCTTCGCCGGCCACAACGACCCCGTCGCCTTCCGCAACTTCCGCGTCAAACGCCTGTAGCCCCCGTAGCCGCGTTCGTCAGAATGCGGCCCCTATCCCCTCATCGTTTCAGTCGCATTCCGGCTCGCGCGGGTTAGCATGCACCCATCGCAATGCCCCCCCGCGTCCTCATCGTCGAAGAAAGCCTCCCCTACCGCCGCGTGATCCGGGAGGCCCTCATCTCCTTCCGCCATTGCGAAGTCGATGACACCCCAAACGCCGAAAGCGCCTTCGAAATGTGCCTCCGGCGCGAATACGCGCTCCTCCTCATCGCCCTCCCCCTGCAACCCTTCTCAGGCATCGTTCTCGACCGCCTCCTCGCCAAGGCCTACCCCTACGCCCACCCCGGCACCCACACCGCCCCCCCCATCATCTACCTCCTCCGCCCCACCGAGGTCTCCCAAATCTACGACCTCCAACGCGACGCCCGAGTCCGCGGTCACCTCACCATTCCTCCAAAGCTCGACAGCCTTCTCTCCCTCACCCAAAACCTCCTTCCACCCCGGCCCTAAAGCAGCCCCATGCCCGCCTTTCCTCCACCTGATCGTCTCGGCATCAAAATCTGCGGCCTCACCAGCCTCGATCAAACCGAAGCCGTCATCGCCTCCGGAGCCGATGCCATCGGCTTCAATTTCTGGCCGCAATCCAAACGCTACCTCCACCTCGACGCCGCCCGCTCCTGGCTCCCCAACCTCACTGTCGGCCCAGCCCTCATCGCCGTCGTCGTCAATCCCGACGCAGAACTCCTCGACGCCCTCATCAACAGCCGCCTCTTCCACAGCATCCAGCTCCACGGTGACGAATCACCTCAAGACGTCGCCACTCTCATGGCGCGCGGCGTCCACATCATCAAAGCCCTCCAGGTGCGGGACGAATCCAGCCTCCTCGCCATCGGCGACTATCCCTGCCCAGACATCCTTCTCGATGCGTTCAACCCCGGTCTCTATGGCGGCGTCGGCGAACCCTTTCCCTGGCACCTCTTCGAACTCGCTCGCCAGCGCTTCCCCCAAAAACGCCTCATCCTCTCCGGCGGACTCACCCCCGAAAACATCGCCCAAGCCGTTACCCAGACCCGCCCCGCCGCCATCGACGTCGCCTCCGGTGTCGAATCTTCCCCCGGCATCAAAGACCTCGACAAAGTCCGCGCCTTCATCACCCAAGCCCGCTCCGTATGACCCTGGAAAACCGCATCCTCCTCGCCCTCATCGCCGTCACGTTTGTCTTCTATTTGATCAAACTCGCCACTCGAATCACCGCCCCGCAAGTGGCGAAGCTTCTCTCCCAAGGCGCGATCGTTATCGACGTCCGTTCCCCCCAGGAATTCGACTCTGGCAGCCTCCCCGGCGCAGTGAACCTGCCTCTCGATGAAATCACCGACCGCATCAAATCCGTCGCCCCGGACAAAGACAAACCCCTCCTGCTTCATTGCCTCAGCGGCACCCGCAGCGGCATGGCCAGAAGCCGCCTCAAAGCGCAGGGCTACACCAACGTCCATAACCTCGGCTCCTTGTCGCGCGCAGCCTTCTTGCTCCAGCCCAGGGACACCTGACCTCGATTGCTCCCATCTGTGTTGATCTTGTCCCAGATTGGTCAACTCACTCACTCGCAGCGGCAGGGTTGCAGTTAACGTGCAACATCTCCCGTTTCACCCCCATGCACCGCCTCGTCCTTCTCGTCGGTATCCTCTTGCTTGCCTGCCAGATCCAGGCATCCGAACCCGCACCGCCGCCCCCACCCCAGGTCCCTGTCTCACCTGACCTCATGGGCTCCAAATTGTTCGAGCAAACCTGTGCCGCCTGCCATGGTCCCAAAGGCGAGGGCAAAGACGAACTGCGCACGCCTTCCATCGCCCATCAACCCGCCTACTACATCCGCAATCAACTAACCAGCTTCCGCGAAAATCGCCGCGGCAACGATCCTTCAGATCCTCAAGGCATCATGATGGCCGCCATCGCCAAAGCCCTCCAACCCGCCCAAGTCGAAAGCGTCGCCTCCCATGTTGAATCCATGCCTCTCGTCATTCCCAGCGTTCTCACCATCGAAGGCGCAGACATCAAAGAAGGCAGATACCTCTTCGAAATGCGCTGCATGGAATGCCACCGCTACAACGCCAGCGGCGAACTCGCCTTCGGCAGCCCACCCCTCTACGGCCTCCAAGGCTGGTACCTCACCGCCCAGCTCACCAAATTCAAAACCGGTCACCGCGGCACCGCCAAAGGCGATGTCAACGGCGCCAAAATGGTCTTCACCTCCAGCTTCATCGAAAACGACCAAATGCTCAAAGACCTCGTCGGCTACATCCTCTCCCTCAACCCCATCCCCGAAAACGACCCCTTCATCCCCCTCACCGCAACCCCACCCAACTCTCCCTAGAGCCACATTCACCATCATTTTCTTGCACTTTGCATGAGAATTGGCGAAACGTATTCCCTTGCCTGCCAAACCATCCAATCCATCCCAGCCACTTTGGCTCGGTGCCCTGGCCCTCATGCTGGGAGCCGTCATCGTCTACTGGCCCTGCCTCCCCGGTGCCCTGGTCTTTGACGACAACGAATGGATCATCGACATGGAGTGGGCCTTCAAGTTATGGAAGGGCCTCCTGCAATTCTGGACGGTCCCAGGCACCACCCAACAGTACTACCCGCTCACCGCCACTTCCTTCTGGATTGACTATCAGCTTTGGGGCCTCAACACCTTCCCCTACCACCTCGAAAACGTTCTCCTCCATGGACTCTCAGGCGTTTTCTTCTGGTTCGTTCTCCGCCAATTGGGCATAGGCGGCGCCTTCTTTGCCGCCGCCCTCTACGTCGTTCATCCTGTCATGGCTGAATCCGTCGCCTGGATCACCGAGCGTAAGAACGTCCTCAGCCAGGCCCTGGTCCTCGCAGCCCTCCTCGCCTACGGCCGCAGCCTCCATGGCTGGCGTCCAGACGCCCCTCCCCGCTCCTGGTCCTGGTGGTGGTTTTCCTTCTTTCTGTTTGTCGCTGCCATTCTCGCCAAAATCACGGCTTTCGTCTTCCCCGCCGCCATCCTCGTCATCAGTTGGTGGAAGTACCAAAAACTCTCCTGGAAACGCGACTTCTTGCCTGTCCTCCCCATGTTCGTGGTCTCCATCGCCACCAGCATCCTCATCTCTTGGATGGAAACCGAAGTCCTCGGTGCCAGCGGTGAAAAATTTGAACTCCCCCTCGTCAATCGCTTCGTCATCGCCGGACAGACCATTTCCTTTTATCTGGGCAAACTTCTCTGGCCCCACCCAATTTGCGTCATCTACTATCGCTGGCATCTCGACCCCACCGTCTGGTATCAATGGGCAGGACTCGTCTTCTGCATTTTGATGGCAGCACTCCTCGCCTGGAAAACCCTCCAAGGCCGCTGGCGTGGCACCACTGCAGCTACCCTTCTCTTTCTCGGCATGCTCTTCCCCCTCACGGGCTTCCTCAACGTCTATGGCATGCTCTACGCCTGGGTTGCAGACCGTTGGGTATACATGCCCTCCCTCCCCCTTTTCGCCCTTGTCGGCCACCTCTGGCAACACGCTTACCTGCGTAAAGCCCAGCTCGTTCAAATCGTCTCGCTGGTCATTCTGATCATCTGTGGAATCCTCACTTGGCAACAATCCGCCACCTACAAGACCATCGATACGTTCTGGCAAGCCATCATCAACGGCAACGCAAACCCCTGGAAGGCGCGCAGCGATTACGCCGATGCCCTCATCACCGCAGGCCGCGCAGCTGAAGCCGTCGAACAACTCAATCAAGCAATCAAAGAAAATCCGGTTTCCGACTGCTATTGCAACCTCGGTGTCGCACTCAACAATTTGGGCCGGAACAAAGAGGCTCTGGAAGCCTTCAAAACCGCTCTCAAGATCGAGCCCGACATGGCCGTTGTTCACTACAACATCGGCAAAATCAACAACGTGCTCGGCAATAACGCCGAATCCGAACGCTATTTCAGAAGCGCTATCGAACTCAAACCCGAGTTCGTCACCGCCCGCAACGACCTCGGCAATCTCCTATTTCAAACCGGCCGTCTCAAAGAGGCCGAACTTGAGTTCCGCACGGCCTTGTCCTCCCACCCCAACAGCGGCCCCATTCACACCTCCATCGGTAACACCCTCTACTGGCTCGGCGATCATCGTCAGGCCATCGAATTCTTCAAAAAGGCCCTGGATATCGAACCCGAACTACCCGCCGCCCTCAGCAACTACGCATTTGCTCTCGTCAGCACCAATCAGGAGGGGCTTCGAAACATTGACCTTGGTGTCCAATTGGCCTCCAAAGCAGCCGATCTTTCCAATCGCCAGAATCTGGAAATCTTGACCGTTCTCGCAAGCGCCCAAGCGAAGGCCAAGAACTTCATCGAAGCCGCCGCTGCCGCCAGAGATGCCGCCAAGATCGCCGACCGCCAAGGTAACGCCAGTTACGCCATTCAACTCCGCGAATCCGCCGCCAACTACGCCCTCGGCAAGGATGTGCCCTGATCAGAAAAGTCACAGTTCCTAATCATCCAAGTTTGGGCAGGACAAAAACGCACAAAGTTATCTACAGGTTTGTGATTGGGCGACCGCGATCCCAGTGCATCTCCTCAACTCCAATGAGTTCGCTACGGCATATTCTAACAGGCGAGCGGTGAGCGTGGAGGTAACAATGACGGGCGGCGGTTGGTACTGAAGCATTCCCGATTCAAGAAAGAGGCTCAAACCTACTTCGGCAGCATCCCAAAGTACTGCTCCTCCAATTGCTTCACCTTCACTTTCAGCGGCTCCAGCATCGGCGACAACTTCCCAAGCTCCGCCCGCACTTCCGCCATCGAAGCATCCAACGCAGGCACCTCTTTCGTCGCCGCAGCAATCACAGCCTCCGACTCCGCCCGACGCTTCTTCGTCTCTTCCAGTTGCTTCGTCGCCGCCGCCACCTCGGCCCCTTTCGCATCCAAAACCTTCTGCTCCCCGGCCAGCTTGTCCTGCGCCGCCTTCAACTCAGCCTCGACCGCAACCAACGCCTGCTTTAAAGGCGCCAGCGCTTCCTGCACAGGCTTAAGCTTTGCCCCAAACGCCTGTTCCAACACAGGCACCTGCGCCTGCTTTTCAATCAACGCCTTCCCTCGCGCTTCAATTTCTTGATTCAAACTGGCCAGTTGCCCGTTCAACGGCGCCACCGCTTTTTCACCGGCCCCAAGAGCAGCTCGCGCACCCTCTAGTTCCTTGCCCACACTCACCTGCGCTGCCTTCCCTTTCGCAATCTCGCCCGTCAAGCCTTGAACAGCCAACTTCGCCGCAGCCAGTGCCCCCTCCACCTCCCCTTTCACCTTGTTTGCCGCCGCAACCTTCTCGCTGGCAGTCTTTTCCAATGCTGCCGCCGCAGCCAACGCCTCAGGCGTCGCCTTGGCCGCAGTTGCATCCGCCACGGCTTTCTTAGCCGCCTCATGCACTCCCTTTTCAGCTGCGAGTGCCTCCACCACTTTTTTCAACTGCGCTTCGCCGTCGGCCACTGCCTGAGTTTTCCCTCCCATCGCTGCTTCCTGGTTCTTCAACGCTTCTTGCGCCGTCTTCATCGCCGCTTCCAACTGCGCCACTTTCGCTTTGGCATCCTCCACTCCCTTTTGAGGGCCCGCCACTTTCCCCGTCACTTCGATCACTTTTTTCTTCAATTCTTCCAAACTCGTCGCCACATCACTCGCCGATTTTTTCGCCGCTCCCACATCCGCCTCACGCTGTTTCAGAATCGCCGCCACTTCACCATCCTTCACAGCCACTTCCTTCCGTTTGGCTTCCACCTTAGCCATCACCGTCTTCGACACTTCACGACTCGGCGCCATCGCCTGATCCTGAGCGGAATGCTCGGCCTTCAGCTTCTGAAGGGTCGCCTCCTCCTGCGGAGCCGCCGCCGTGGCTGTAGCAAGAATCAGTTTCGACTCCTCTAAACGCTTCACCGCCGCCGCTCGCTTGGCTTCAATGTCCGTCACAGCATTCGTGTAGCCAGTCACTTCCCCATCCAACTTCGCCAGCTTCTCTTTCTCACTCAGCACTCCCACATTGAACTGAGCCGCGCGCAGCGAGATGGGCAGTTTTTGATAAAATGCCACCATCGCCTGCTGTTGCTTCACCCCAGCCTCAGACGCTGCCAAAGCAGCCTTGGCATCAGCCACCACTTTATCAGCTGCTTCAATGGCTTTCGGCGCGTCTGCCAACGCCTTGCTCAAATCTCCCAGTTCCTTCTCCCTGGCCGGCTTCACCCCTTGCCCCGCCACCAACGCCTCCTGAGCCTTTTTGACCTCAGCGTCAAATCCTGCCAAATCCCCCGGCACTGTCGCCACACTCTTCTTCAAAGCATCCACTCGTCCCTGTTGTTCGGCGATCTTTTTGTCCATCTCTGCCGCCTGAGCCTGCTGCTCAGGAGCCTTCAACGCTTCACGACCTTTCTTGACTTCCCCCAAAGCCACTTCCGCAGCCTTCAGTTGAGTCTCCGCTTCACCATGCTTTTTAATCACCTCAGCCTGCGCCGCGCGCTTCGCCTGCGCCTCCTGGATCGCCTTTTCCAACGCTGCAAGTTTGCCCGGCAGGTCCTTCAACTCCACCTCCACCTGCGCCTTTCTCGCCGTCCAATCCGCAGCCTGCTTTTTAGCTCCGGCAGCAGCAACCTCAGCCGCCTTCACCGCCTCAACGGCCTTCGCCACCTTCTGTTCCAAAGCGGGAAGAGCCGCCACCAATTCTGTCGCAGTCTTCTCCGCTTCAACAATCCTCTGGGCAATCAATGGTGGGTTGGCCGTGTAGCTCCCCTTCGCCGCAAAATCAGGAATGTTCCACCCCAATACCTCACCGCGCCAATTGCCCGATACCAAGGCCTTGCTGTCATGCAAAGCCACTACCTTGGTAACGAGATCTCCCTGATTTTTGCCCTCGCCCAGCTTGTTTCCATTGATGTCCCACAACCGAACCATTCCATTTTTACCCGCAGACGCCAACTTCCCATCCGGCGTGAATGCTATCGACAAAACACCTTCACCATGCGCTGCCCAAGTCTTGATCTGCTTGCCCTCGGTCATCTCCCAAACTGAGATGCTCCCATCCAGCGAGCAAGAAGCCAGCACATTCGAATCCGCCCTCCAAGCCATGTCCACACAGGCGGCCTTATGCTGACCTAGTTGGAAGAACTCTCCACCATTCGACGCCTCCCAAACCATCACGTTGCCGTTCCGATCCGCTGTCGCCAAAAGGATCCCATCCGGGCTAAACACCGTGCTCAAGACCCACTCGGTATGCTTGCTTATCAAGTAAAGCTCCTCACCTGTCGCCGTGTCATAGCACTTCACCTTCTTCGACGGACTGCCAATCACGATCATCTTCTGATCCGCGCTAATGTCCGCTGACATCACCGAGTCAAACTCCTTGCCCACCTCAGTCACGCGCCGGCCTGACTTCACATCCCAAACGACCGCATGACCAAACTTCCCACCACGCCCGCCACCCAAAATCAACAACGATCCATTGCGGCTAAACCGCAAGGACTGCGCATAGCCCTCCTCATAAGGCAGCACTCCCGCTAGCACTTGCTTGTCCGTGTCATAAAGCAAAATCTGCTTCTGCCCTGCGATCGCCAACAACGGCCCCCACGGACTCGCCGCCATAGCCGTCACCGCCGTCGTCCGCGCCGTCACCCGAACTGGCTCAAGCAGGACATGCTCGGGCATCGCCACCGGCCCCTCCGGCTTCCCACTCGACACAGCAACCGTCAAATCCACCTTTGGCTTGTCGGACTTCCGCGCCAAACTGGACTTCGTTTCAAGCAATCCTCCGTTGATCCACTTCACCATCACCTCAATGTCCGCAGCACTCAACGGTGTGCCTTCAGGTGGCATGAAGGGCTCCTCCTTTTTAGTCGTCGTCGTCCATAGCCGACTCCCTTCCGGATTTCCCGAATCCGCCACGATCCCCCCAGCTCCACCGGTCATCGTCCCTGCAAAAGTCGTCAGGTCCAAATCACCCTTCTTCTTGTCCGGGTTGTGACAGGAGAAACACTTGTTCTCCAGCATGGGTCTCACATGATCCTCATAAGTCACCTTCTCGTCCGCTCCATTGACGAGGCACAATGAACCTGAAAGTGTCAGTCCAAATAAAATCCGAATTTTCATAAATGAATGGAAAGTTAAAGCTCACGCTGGCTGTCGAGTCCCAGCACACCCAGTTTTCCTAAAGCGACATTCCGCAGTCAGTCTCAGCTTAGTGGGTGAAGTAAAATTCCTTCGAGTTCAGCAAAGCCCAGAAGAGATCCTCAAGCACTGCCTGCCGACTCTCAGGCGCGTCCGCCACCGCCTGTTGAATGGCCGCCCACTCTTTCTCAATGGGCGGACGCCCAAACACTCTCAAAAACAAGTCATCCGCGATCTCGCGATCCGTCTTCTTCTCAGAGACTAGACGCGCCACAATCTTCCCACTCTTGATTCGATCATGCACCGCATCACCATTCATCAAGTGCAGCGCTTGGGATAACGTCGGCTCCATCTTCACTTCGCAAGAACAAACCGATTCCCGCTTCGCCCGTCCGAACGTCGTCAGGAAGTAAGTCGAAACCGCTCCGTCCGCGATCTGAACCGCCCGGGCACCCAATGGCAGCCCTTGAAACTTGTTCGGTGTCTCAGTGATTTGCGAGATCCCATCCAACAGCACCTCCGACCGAACCCTCCGCACCTGCGCACGAGAAAAGTTTCTCTTATCCAGAGCATTCGTCTCATTCACCTGCGAACTCCGCTGATAAGTCATCGATCCACAAATGTCTTTCACCATGCGGCGCATGTCGAACTTGTAGTCGGTTAGGCTCTTCGCCAAGGCAGACAGCAATTCAGGATTCGACGGCGGATTCGAAACTCTCACATCATCGACCGGCTCAACAATCCCCGCGCCAAAGAAATGTGCCCACATGATGTTGGCAATGTTACGCGCAAAGTAGGGATTCTCCGGCGACGCGATCCAATGCGCCAAAACCTTCCTCCGGTCTTCCCCCGGCTTGAGCTCAGGCGATGCGCCCCCCAGGAATTTCGGCTTCATTACCGCCTGCGTCAGGAAGTGCTTCGACTCGCCACTCTTGTTGTTATAAATGATCACCTCTTGCGGATCATCGGTGTTCTTGCGGCCAACCTGAGAGAAGAACGCCTTGAACCCATAGTAATCATCCATCGTCCACCGATCAAAAGGATGGTTATGGCACTGCGCGCACTGGATCCGCATCCCCATAAAAACCTGCGCAACGTTTTCAGTCAACTTCAGTTGATCCAGCTCCGTCTGGTAAAAGTTGACCGCAGGACTCGAAACCGTGCCACCCGAAGCAGACAGCAACTCAATCACGATCTCGTTCAAAGGAATGTTCTTCGCGATTCGCTCCGAAAGCCAATTGTAATAAAGCAGCGCGTTCTTGTAAAACGGCGGCTGGTTGTTGTTGCCAGCAATCCCTGAACGAATCTGCAACAACTCAGCCCACTTCATCACCCACACTTCAGTAAACTCTTTCCGCTGAGTCAGTTCATCAATCAAAACCTCCCTTTTCTTGGGGTTGGGATCCGCCAAAAACTTGCGCACATCTTCCGGTTTCGGGTACACCCCCGCCACATCAATGAACGCCCGCCGGACATACACTTCATCAGAGCAGATTTCACTCGGCACAATCCGCAGCTTGTGCAGATTCTCGTTCACCAGCGTATCAATGTAATTCGCTTCCGCCAGCTTCGGCCTCTCATACTGGATCTTGTCAGGAATGACAATCACCTGCGCCGTTGTGCTGTAAACATCAAACCGGGCCAGCGCAAAAGCCGCCCCCCGATCACCCGACTGAATCTTGCCATTCTTATCAATGGATGCAACCGGATCATTGTTCGACATGTACAACGCTAGCGATGTCACATCACGATCAGTGCCATCCGAATAGGAAGCCCGCACTGTCATCTGCTGCCTGCTACCCGCACCTTCCAGCACCATCTGCTTCGGAAAGACCTCAATCCCGGTCACCTTCGCCACTTCAGGTTTGTCGTTTGGCGCCCCTTTATTGATCCACTCCAAAAGCGTCCGATAATACTCGCTCTTGTCATCAAAACACTGGTTCCCCGAATGTGGAACGGCTCCGATAGCCTTCTCAATAATTGTGCTCTCTTCAGGTATCGCCAGATTAATCCGTCGCCCCGGCATCTCCCGTGTCACCCGTTCGTAATCGCCCGCCGGATCCATGCCGAACAAGGAAAGCCTGAAACCATCCTTACCCCGTGCAGCGCCGTGACAACCACCCGAGTTGCATGTTCCACGCATGAACACCGGCATCACATCCAACCGCCAGGAAATCTCCCGATCCTGGTGCCCCTGAACCACTTCCACCACCGCCTTCACCGTCTGACCTCCCAGCGTTGCAATCAATTCCGTCTGCCCCGCTTCCGCATTCGGCTTGATCACATCCCGCTCAAGAGACACCAACTTGGGATCAGCCAACTTCAGCTGGCTAAAGGCCGTCACATCCTGTGTCGTCGCATCTTTGAAGGTAGCCATCACAACCACCTGATGATGATCACGCTTGGTTTCCAACCGATAACGGGAGGGAAGGATTTCAACCCGCTCCAACTGCGGCATCTTCTTCTCAAGAGCGACATAAGCCTTCAATTCCTCAGGAGACCGATGCCGTAAGGTGAGCCCCGCAGGCCATGTCGCACCCTCTTGAACCCACTGTTTCAGCACCCGAATCTGATCCGCCGTTAAAGGCGCACCACTCTTCTTCGGCGGCATGACATCATCATGGTCCGCTGGCAAAACCACGCGCTTCACAATCTCACTGGCATCCGGTTGCCCCACCACAAGACCGGCACCATTGTCGCCTCCTTTCAGCAGGGATTCCGCCGTATGCATCAGCAAATCCCCTTTAACCTTTTCTGGGTTATGGCACTCCAAGCACTTGGACTCCAACAAAGGCTGGATATCGCGCTCAAAGTTGATTGCTACCTTGGTGGCTGGAACTGGAGCAACAGCCGCAGGAGCCGCCGTTGCCACAGGTTTCACGGCTTCACCTTCTGCGGCGAAGCACGCAAATCCAATTCCGCTCAGGGCAGACACAAACAGAAGACGTAAACTCATTCGATACATAGAGGGGTAAGAAACCTACGCCTGTCAGACCGATATTTTTCAGTTCTGTAACAACTTGCTCATTTTGCCGCCGCCGCTTCCTGCCGAAGCTGCTCAAGGCGTGACAGCACCTTGGGAGCGGCTGGCGCAGCTTCCTTCGGTTTGGCGGCCGCGATCTTTTCTGGCGCGGCTGGTGCCGCCTTCCTCACCGCATCGATTCGCAAAATCGATCCCACTGCAATTCGATGCGTCGTCGTTGTCGAACCATTCACAGGAATCTCCACACTCACAAAAAGGTTAGCCTGCTTGCCAACGGGCGACTTAGCCGTCGTCTTCACCTGGAAGGTCACCTCTTTGCTGTCCTTGGTGATCTTGTTCGCCTCGATCACGATTGTGTCAGGTACCCCCACTACTTGAGCCACCGCCTCACCCTCAAAGGGTTTCAGTGTCTCCAGCTTTGCCACCATCGTCGTCTCTTTGCCTTGCTCAACCACCGCGAGCGACATGGCCGGCGCCGTCACGTAGGCAGGTGCCGTTTCAACTTCATGGAATGGCGATGCGTTGTACACCCTGCCTTTTCCAGTGTCCGCCTCGCCCATCACCGTGAATTTCCACTTGCCCGCTGGCACATCTTTTTTCGCATCTAACACAAAGACCGCTTCATTGGCGTCTGCAGGAATCGTCACCTCACCCAGTGAACTGACACCACTAGGTTTCCAAATCATAAACAACCGTATGGCTGCGTTAAAGCCCTCCTTGCGCTTGGCCACTACCTTCAGATTCATCACCCCGCCCGCAACGAGCGGCACCGGTGGCGTCTGGATTTCCAAAGAAAATGGCACCTCCTCCACCACCGCCACCGGCAGTTTGTCGTGGGTCTCTGTCAGATAGATCACGTTGCCTTCCCTGACCACATCGAACGGCTGCCTCAGCCTCCCCACCACATTTTGAGCAGGATCCACCGACTTCAAAGTCAATGGCACAGTCGCGCTCCCAATAGCCGCGTCAGCTGTGCATTCAAACAGCAGCGGAATGCTCGTGTAATCTTTCGGCAAATTGTCCGTGAGCAACTTCATTCCCGCCGGAAGCCCAGGCGCCTCAAAGGTGAAATCCCCCGATACCCCGGCACGCGTCACATTCACTAGCGTGGCATATCTCCCACCCTTCGGCACAGCGATGAATTGCCGATAGTGCGTGTCGTTAATCGTGAATTGTGGTGACGAGACATACAGCTCTTTCGGCGCCGTGCCCAATTCCACTCGATACACAAAATTGGCCCCACCCCGCTCCAAGTGGTCCGCGACCCGCACGTAGTAATCCCCATCCTCTGGGATATCGACACTGAACCGACTGTCCAGCCGCCGAGTTCCGCCCCCATCATCATTCCCTGTGATATTGCCCCCCTTGGCATTCTGCACATTCACCACCATATCTAGAGGGGATCCAAGCGCCTGACCAAATCCCTGCACCAAAAGTTTTTGCCCCTTTTTGAGCGTCAGCTTAAAGAAGTCTACATCACCAGCTTTCTCAATGATCCCATTCAGTGCAGCCCTTTCACCCGGATTCACCGTGGTCGCTTGCGCCAAGGCATCATTAGGTTCGGTCTCCAAAGAGTTCTCCACATCCACCACTCGGAAGAGATTGCCTGACACAGCTGCTTCCTGGCTGGTGGCAAACAGCATGTGAAATTCGGGCGCATCTGCCGGAATCACCGATTCCTCCTCAAATGACGATCCATCTTTCTCAATAAACCTCACCTTCGTTTTCTGCCCAGGCCTACCCCCTGCAGGATAGACCACCTCCGGGCGGCGATACCCCCCCACATGCAACCGGTAAAATGCCGCCCCATTGCCTCGATAGGAGGAATCCCTCATCATGATAAAATACTCCCCATCCTCATCCACCGTCCACGAACAGTAGCCATCTTGCCGATGCAGAATCGTGTCGTCTGACGAAACCTTCTCAAATCGATCTTTGTCCAAAATGGCAACGTAGGGATCAAAAGTCCCATACCCCAACCGCAGACCCTCAGCCTCAAGCGTGAGCCGCTGCCCCTTTTTGGCGGTCACCTTGAAGTAATCGACATCCTCGCTTTGAATCACTCCCTCCAGCGTCTGATTGATCGTAATCGGCTGAGCAAGAGAGAGATCGTTGTTCGGTTCCACCTCATCCCGATTGGGGTAATTCCCCACAAAGAACTGACGCCCATGAGAAATCCCGCTCTTGGTCACCACTCGCACCAAGTGGTTCCCTGTGCGCGCCTCCGGAGCCACCACCACGGTACACTCCACCGCCTTCTCCTCCACCTTGTCCACGCTCTTCACCGTGAATCCAGTTGACAAAAACATCAGCGTCTGAAAATCCGCCAACTTGTCACCCGTGACTTTGATCTTCACCTCAGATCCTCGCTGCGCCCCCCGGGGTGCTGTCGCACTCAACACAGGATACCCCGCAAATCCAGCATACTCCAAAACGGTTAATGCCAGCAAGGTCACCACTCCACCAAGACGGCGGACGGTAGAATACGAAAAATTTTTGTTCATAGAAACGAGGGTCAGGCTTGGAATCGCCGTCGACTGACGGTCCACGATTCAGGCCACTCCCATCGATACGCCACTCACTCCCCTCGTCTTTCAGATCCCCTGCTATCGACTCTAGACCGATTCTCGAAACGATTGTCCTTTTGATCCGGCGATCGCAGCGGCCTCAATGGCAAGGAAGTCACGCAGCCTGCTATTGAATCAATAGCTGGCAATCGGCCGGCGCCGCCAATGAGCCCGCTCCGCCGCTGGGCAAGGTGACAATCATTTCGAGAACTGGTCTAAACTCCCGCCGATGGCCCCACTGGTTCAGGCTCCTCCACTGGTTTCGCCTTGGGCTTGTAGTAATAGCTGGCGTAGTTGTAGTAGGTGTACTCTTTCAAATTCGAACTCGAACGATTCAAAATCACCCCCCCAAGATTCACCTGCCTGTCATAAAGCAAATCCATCGCCTTGCCCGAAAGCCGCGCCATCGTCGACGACAAGCGAACAACAAACAGCACCGCATCCAGTTTGGGTGCAAAACTCGCCGTGTCATCCGCCACCAGAACAGGCGCACTGTCAAAAATCACAAAATCATACTCTTCCGACATCTCCCTCAGCATCTCTTGCGCATTCTTTGACAGCAGCATCTCCGAAGTTTGATCGTACACATCACCACGGGCCATCAAGTCCAAATTCCGCGTTCCAGTCTCCTGCACCGTGTCCCGCCAATGCAAATTCCCCCGTAAGGCATCACTCAAACCCGGCGAACCCGGCAGTTTGAATAGGTCACTCACCCCCCCACGACGAAGATCACAGTCAGCCAACAGCACCCTTGCCCCCGATAAAGCCATCGTGATCGCCAAATTCGAAGACAAAGTAGTCTTGCCTTCGTTCGGCACCGCACTGGTGATCAGCAGCGTCTTGGGTGGCTTGCTCTGCCAGTTCTTGAACAAAATCGAAGATCGGATGTTCCGGAACGCCTCAGCGTAAAGATGCCGATCATCGTTCGGCCTCAAAAGCACCAAATCACCCGCCTGTTTCTGCTCCGGCACCTGCCCAAGCACCGCCTCATTCGGAAACAAAGCCGCAAACTCACTCACCGAGTTCATCCGGTCATCCAATCGATCAAACAAAAGCAATATGACCGCTCCGGCACCAATCCCCATCACCAAACCCATCACCAGCGGCATCACCCAGTCATCAAGCTCCTGAATAGGCGTCGAAGCCGGGTCTTGAATTCCAACATAATCCGTAATGTTTGCCGTGACTTGGTTGAGCTCCGTCGCCCGCTCAAACCACGCTTCATACGCCTGCCGTTTGGCTTCCATATCCGAAGTCAATTTCTGATCTTGCGCGATCAAACTGGCCAACGTCATCGCTTCAGAACGCTTTTCGGTGACACTCGATTCCTTCGCTTGAATTTGCCGCTCCACATCAGCCAGAGACTGCTTGAGCTCAGCCAAAATCTCATCCTCCAAAAGCCTCAGCAAACTCGCCGATTTGGCGATCCTTTCTTCCACTTCAATGACGCCCGGGTACTGTGGCTTGAACTGCTCCAACAGCCTTTCCTTCTCAACCCTTAAACTCAACATCTCATGCTTCGTCGTCACCCACTCCTGCTCGGTTCGGGTCATCCCCGATGTGCTTGAGTTGGTTCGCGCCGGGTCGCCGTTTCCAGCCTCTGGATTAACCTGCCCCTGGTTAGCTCCAGGTCCAGTCCCAGCCGCCGCTACATTGAGCCCCCGCTCCCGCTTCTGCATCGCCGCCCCAACATCCTTGAACGCCAACTCCATCTCCAGTTGCTGGTTCTTCAGTTGATCCTTTTCCGCGTTCAAGCGCGTCAACGTCGCCGCTGCCACATTGTGGCCACTCGTCAGACTAATGATGTCATTCGCTTTCCGGAAGCTCTCCAACTTCTCTGCCGCCTCCTGATACTGCTTCTCCCGCCGTAACACCCCGTCAGCAAATGAAGTCAAAACCTTACCCAACGCTTGCTCACGCACCTGCGCGCGCTGTGAAATGAATTCATCAACCAGCGCATTCAAAAACTTCTGCGTGTAGTCTCCCTCCCGTCCAGTCGCAACCACGTTAAAGATCGCGGATCCCTTGTTCTGCAATACTCGAATGGACACATCCGACTCCTTCAAATCGGGATAGAGCGTGCGCATTCGGGTCAGCGCCTTGCTCTTCAATGACCCCCCTTCCAGAGTCTCAATGATCGTTCCATAGAAGTCCTGCAACTGCTCCTGCCAAACCGCAGGCCCACTCTGATCCACCACACGACCACCCGCCACAAGTTTGGCGCCGGACTTAAACTCAATCGGCTTTCCTGTGACCCTCAAAGCTTGAAAACACACCCCAATGCTCGCCGTGAGCAGCAAAAACCACCATCGACGGCGCAGTAGGATCCGATATCGCTGAAACTTGGCCGAAGTCTCATGAATCCGATTCAGTGAGGCGGATTGGCCTGGCAGGATAAGTTGCTGTTCCATGGAAAGAGGGGGTACGAGTCAGTGCTTCGCCTTGTCCGTTGTTTGTGTCATGCGCGTTGTGCAACCAAGATGTCAGACGTTCATGACTTCTCCAACATATTTTGAACCAATGCCCAATGGCTCATTCAGGTCCTAAAAATTGACCTTCTTCTCATCCACAATCACCACATCCCCTGAACGAATATAGATATCCTTGCTGAGATTCCCCTTCCTCATAATGTCGTCGCAGTCGACGAGGATCGTCTTGTTCTGGCCATCTGGTAACTGCCTCACCACCTTCACTCGTTTCGGGTTTCCAAACTGCGCAAAACCGCCCGCCCGCAGAATGGCTTGGCTGATCGTAACATCCTCATCAGAGGGCAACTCATACTTCCCCTGCCTCAACACCTGCCCAAAGACAGTGAAAAACTCCAAGTCGATGTTATAGATCCCCGGGCCACGACTCTCCTCTCGCGTCTGATCAATCGCGACAATCACCGTCGCCTTCTTGAAATAGGATCGCTCCAATTCAACCTTGATCGAATCCGCCAACGATCTCGACGTCCGTCCCGCAGCTTTCACCAGCCCCACATACGGCGCCTGGATTTCTCCAGTCACCCCAACCGTCACCTGCCGTGGTTCTTTTCGATCCTCAATGATCCTGAGACTGACCACATCACCAGGGCGAATGGCCCTCACATTGTCCAAAACATCCATCGAATTGAGGCCGCTGGCAGCCATGGGGGATCCACCACGGCCTTCCACGGCACTCGGCGTCGACCGCGATTCTGTGACCGGCGGCTGATATCCAGGATCTTGAGCTTCAACAGGCAGGTAAGAAACAAGCGCCAAAAAGGACAGCAATCCCTTGTGATTCAAGTGGTAGAAAGCGTTCATGTTAGTGTGCAAAAAAGAGTTTGGCTCGCAGAGGGTCAAGGGTTCCAGTCATCGACCTCAATCCAGACCCGAGCCGTAGAACCTAAAAGTTGTAGTTCAAGGCCATCACGAACCGGTTTTGTTCAAACGAAAACTCCGGATCTTCTCCATCGGTCGTGAAGTGCCGATAGCCAAACGAGAGCGACGCTTTCCGGGAGAGCATGAAACTCAGGTCCGCACTGTAGGAATACTGTTTAAAGTCCCGATCCACGTCTGGTTCAGACTCGATACCTCCCGAATCAGTATTCCCGTAGTGATAACCAATGCCCGCGCGGCACCAAGAATTGATATTATGGCTCAAATAAGCATCAAAACCGTGCTGCGTCAGATCCTCTCCATTCCGCCCACCCGACGCGTCCGCATCCTCGTAATACGCACTCACCGACAACCGACTGCCCCGCCAGGCAATGACACCAATACCATAGTTGATGTAATCCGCAGTGACATAGTTAGCCACGTTACTCAGAGCCGATTCATGCCCAAAAGAAAGGACTTGGCTCACTCGTGAAGACAACTGGTTGGTCAAAGTCATGTTGAAATAGTAGTCACCCAGATCCGAGCTGTCCCCAGTATTCGATGCCAACTGATTGGCTTGCTGTGTCTGCAAGTTAATCCGCTCAATCTGCGCAGATGACGCAGCCGCCTGAGCCTCCGCTACTTGTTTTTTAGTCGGCACCTGCCCATTAATTGGGGTGCCATTTCTAAATGCCTCGTCGATCTGTGCAGCTTGGTTTGCTAACTGAATCTCATTAGTTGTCGCATTCTTGATGGCAGAGTCAGTAACGGTGATTTCGGGCGGCGAATCAAAATCAAAACTCTGCACCCCTGCGCCCACTCTCAGGAAACTGCTCTTCCCAATGGGCGTCGCAAACACCACCCCCGCATTGGCCAATACACCATCGTTGTTGAAGCCCTCAGGATACCGCACCCAACTCATCCCGCCCTCCAACCCAAGACTCCAAGTCCCTGATGGACTCCACGTCAGATTGCCCTGCACACTGTCCATGTCACGATCAAAATCCGAAAACTCCTCTTCATACGACCTCGAAGTCGAATGCATGTAGTTAAACGACAGCGATAGAGCCGAATTGATGTCCCAGCGTGCTCCCAAACCGACGTCATTCTGCATCACCCCAAAAATCTGGTTCGCGGCCAACGCAAAATCATTCTGCACCGCAGGGCGGGCCGAGAACCGATCGTAAATCACCACAAAAACCGGCCCGATCTTCATATCGAACGCAATGCTGGACCCCGGCAGCACATTCAAGACAAAGCCGTTGTTACCAAAGGCAACCTCTGGATGATTAAAGTAGTGATCGAACCCGAGAGAGGTTGCGAGTGACAGATTATTGTTCTCCGTCACCTGGTAGTTGGCATTGATGTTGAATAGGTTCGTGCTGATGATGTCGTCCAGAGGCGCAGTCCCTGACCGGGTAATGTTATCATTGTATTCAACGCTCCCGAGGAATCCAAAGCCAAGGTTAACCCCACCCACCTTGATGTTCCGCTTGCCACCCATGAAGGGATCTGAGACATACGTTGGCGCAAAGAAGGTGTTCGGACTCGAATACTGACTGGAATAATAAGTGTAGTCCCCTACCGCTCTCGCCGCAGTCGCCCCCCCTCCAGTCCGATAAACCGACTGACCCATTTGACGGGCGGCTTCATTCATGCCAGTCACCGTTTGCGCAGATCCCATCTCACGCCCATCCGCTGTGTAGGTGAAACCTGAATCTTCATTCTGGTAATCGTAAACCGCCTCACCCGAACGCACCCCTGATCCCAACCTCGACTGACTAGCCCGGTTTCTCAAGTCGTCAAAAAACAACCCACTCTGCGAAGGCGACGCTCCGTATTGGGCATGTGTAATGCCCACCGCACACAAAAAACCGCCCGAGATGCAAAGCATCCTGGCGATTTTCAACAGCGTTTCACCACCCTTAGCATTCATGCAATCAATTCAACAGTGAGTCAGCTCAACCCACATTTACGACTTCTTGTTTAACCCAAACCGAGTCGATGTGCAAAATAAATAAGTGACGAAACTGCCACCGATAGAGGCCTCCTTTAACCCTTTCGTGCGTTGAATGCCAAGCAGTCCTGGTAGCTGACTGCCGTTCCCCCAAACAGATCTAGTGCACTGCCAATGGTGGCATCCACACGCCCCTTGCTTAGGTCTTCAATACTATGCAAAACTTCCAATCGGTGCACCCCACCCGCATAAGTTACGGGAATTGGCGAATTCTGCCCTAAAAAAACGACAAGCCTCTCATCGATTCCCTCACATTTCCCTTCAACATCGACGGCATGAACCAGAAACTCCGCACATTGCCCTCCAATCTCTCTCAGATTTTCGGGGCTCAACAGGAGATCGGTCCGCTTTTGCCACCGATCCATGGCGACAACCCAGCCCCCGTTCCCCTCCAGCGCCCGACAACTCAAGTCCACCACCAGTCTCTCGGGTCCAACCAACCTAGCCATGGCCTGAAGCCGTTCTGACAAGAATCGACCTTCATGGTCAAACAAGAAGCTAGTCACAATCACATGGCTCGCTCCAGCGTCTAAATACTCCAAGGCATTCTCCAGTCGAATCCCTCCGCCAATTTGCAACCCTCCAGGATAGGCGGACAAAGCTGATTTCGCAGCCTGCTGATTCCCCGCTCCCAATTGAATGACATGTCCCCCCACCAGACCGTCCTGGGCGTAACGTCGCGCAAACCATTCGGCTGAGTGTTCACTGACAAAATTCGTCTTCAGCCCTTTTCCATCTCCGCTCAAAGAGGAACCGACGATCTGCTTCACTCGGCCCTCATGCAGGTCGATGCATGGGCGAAAACGTGTCATGGCTTCAACTCCGAAACCGGCCGGGGATTGAGATTGGCAACGCCCTCGGGAAACATCCTTCCCCTCGCGGTCAAAATTTCCGGATCGCCATCAGTCACCAGGACCACATGTTCATAGTGCGCCGACGGCTTCCGATCAGTCGCAATCACCGTCCATCCATCCGCCAAAATGCGTGTTTTCTCAGCCCCAAGATTGATCATGGGCTCAATGGCCAAAGTCATACCCGCCTTCAACCGAGGCCGCTCTCCCCGCTTCCCATAGTTGGGCACCTGAGGCTCTTCATGAAGCTTGCGCCCCACACCATGCCCAACAAAATCCCTAACCACGGTGAACCCATACTGTTTAACGTGATTCTCCACACTCCAACACAAGGTGCCTAGCATCTCTCCATCACGCGCATGGCTAGCGGCGACCAGCAGTGATTCCTCCGTGGCAGCTAACAACTTGAGCGTCGCTTGGTCGACATTCCCCACCGGAACGGTAAGCGCGTTATCACCTACCCAACCATCATAATAGACTCCCACGTCAATCTTCACCACGTCTCCATCTTGAATCACCCGTGGACCTCCAATCCCGTGAACAACCTCCTCATTGATTGAAATGCAAATCGTACCAGGAAATCCGCGATACCCCAAAAAGGCGCTCGTACATCCCGATGCCTTAATTGCTGCTGCAGCAGCCCTGTCCACCTCACCCGTCGTGATGCCCGCTTGCACCAAACCCGCAGCTTCAAGCAAGACATCCCGGGCTTTCTGGCAGGCCTTCCGTATGCCTTGTTGCTGGGCGCCATGACGAATCGGGATTCGATTGCCACTCAATATACCCATACTTAGTGCTCTAAAAAAGATCCGTTAACGCCTTGTCTGAGCCAACATTGGCCCAGCTCCAGCAGGCATGGACATCAATCAGCCCTTTGTCTTCATCACGAAGTAGGTGATTCCAATCAGTGTCAAAATGGCAATCACCGCCCATAGCAGAACCACGGTTGAAGAACTCGCCACCTGACCTCCCGAAGATTGAATCCGATCAAAACGACCCCGGATCCGCCCTTTCCGAAGGAATCCATCATAGTGGCTTTGCAGCAAATGGGTTTCGATCTGACGCATCACATCGAGCACGACCCCGACCAAGATAAGCAGACTGGTGCCACCAAAAAACTGCGCCGCTTGTGGAGAAATGCCGACCCACCGACTGATGATTCCAGGCATCACATACAGCAGCGTCAGAAAGATCGCCCCCGCAAAGGTCAATCGGCTCATCGTGAAGTCCAAAAAGTCAGCCGTCGGTTTGCCCGGACGAATCCCAGGAATATAGCCACCACTCTTCTTGAGATCGTCAGAGATTTGTGTCGGTTGGAACATGGTCGCCACCCAGAAATAACTGAAGAAGAAAATCAACGCCGCCGAGATGACATAATAAACCCACCCGGAACTGAGGGTCATCGCCAGCCGATTCACCCAACTCACGTCAGGGAACAGCGAACTCAGAATCTGCGCTGGAAAGAGCAGGATGGCCTGCGCAAAAATGATTGGCATCACACCCGAATAGTTCACCTTCAGCGGCAAATACTGGGTTTGACCTCCATAAACTTTCCGCCCAACCACACGCTTCGCATACTGAATCACAATCCTCCGCTGCGCCTGCGTCAGGGCAATAATGCCAGCAATGACAGCGATGAACAAAAACAGCAGCAGGACCACCATCGCAGCCTTCGTTGGATCGGCCGTGGCACCCCCTACGTAGCTCTGCCAAACCTGCACAAGCGCGCCAGGCAGTGCCGACACAATGTTCACCGAGATCAAAAGTGAGACCCCGTTGCCAATGCCCCGCTCAGTGATCATCTCTCCCAACCACATCATCAGCATCGTTCCTGCAGTGATGGTAATCACCGTCGTGAAGACAAACGCCGGCCCGTATCCGGGCACCAAAGGTCGACCCAACTGATCGATCGTATCTTGAAGACCCCCAAGGAATGGGTTTTGTCCCGGGTTATTCAATGACTGGGCCAACAGATACCCCTGAAACAAACAAAGCACGATAGTGAAGAACCGCGTGTATTGCGTGATCTTCTGCCGCCCGCCATCTTCACGGGCCAATTTCCCAAGCGACGGAACCACAGCCGTCAGCAATTGCATCATGATACTCGCACTGATGTAAGGCATGATGCCGAGGGCGAAAATGGCGCAGTTCTCCAGGCCACCTCCGCTAAACACATTCAACAAGGCAGCAACGGCTGCTGCTCCGCTGCTTGCATCGCTTGTGCGGCTATCAATCCATTCCTTGAGGACCGAAGGATCGACACCGGGCAAAGTGACTTGCGCACCAATTCGCACAATCACGATCATGGCGAGGGTGAAGAGAATGCGCGCACGCAACTCTGGGACTTTAAAACTGTCGCGAAATGCTGAAATCATGGGAGGTGTAAATGAAATCGGTGGGCTGGTCCGTCTGTCAACCGAAACGGTTGTCAGGCGAGCAGCCCACCGGAAAGGTTGGTTGGGTGAAGCCTGTTTAAACGGAGGCGACAGTTCCGCCCGCTTTTTCGATCTTCTCGCGAGCCGAACTGCTAACGTGGCTGACTTGGACCGTTAGTTTGCGACTGATGTCGCCATTGCCCAAAATCTTCACAGCATCACAAGTGCGGTTGACAAGGCCCTTCTCACGAAGCGTCGACTCATCAACAACTGCTCCATCTTCAAAGGCTTTCTCGAGGCTGCTCAGGTTCACCACCTCAAACTTGGTTTTGAAGGCGGCGTTGCTGAAGCCCTTCTTGGGCAGGCGACGGAACAAGGGCATTTGACCACCCTCAAAGCCTGGCCGGATGCCGCTGCCTGAGCGCGCCTTCTGGCCCTTGTTGCCTTTGCAGGACGTCTTGCCGTGGCCGGAACTTTCTCCGCAGCCAATGCGCTTGCGGCGCTTGACGGCTCCGCGGTTGGGTTTCAAATCATGCAGTCTCATGGTAGGTATCGATCAAAATTAGAGGTTGAACCTTACAGTGCCTTGCGCTCCTTCACGGTCTTTCCGCGCGCCCGAAGAATCTCATCCGGCATGCGCAGAACACCAAGGGCGGCAAGGGTCGCCTTCACCACGTTGGCGTGATTTGAAGACCCAAAGGATTTGCCAATCACATCGCGGACGCCCGCCGCCTCAAGCACCGCACGCGCACCACCGCCAGCGATGATCCCAGTTCCCGGAGCTGCCGGGCGCAAAAGAATTCGACCGCCACCGTGTTCACCGATCACCTCATGAGGAATGGTGCTGCCAAGGATCTTGACGGATTCCATGTTGCGACGGGAAGCCTCGGAGCCCTTGCGGATCGCGTCAGCCACTTCGTTCGCCTTTCCGAATCCACAGCCCACTCGGCCCTGCTGATCGCCGGAAACTACAAGCGCACTAAAACTAAAGCGGCGTCCACCTTTCACCACTTTGGCGCAACGGTTGATGTGAACCACCTTTTCAATGGTTTCGGGGCCGCTGTTGGAATCGCCATCACGGGCGGAGCTATCTTGATATGCTGCCATAAATTCGGTCTGAGGGTTCTGAGATTAAAACTGAAGTCCTTTTTCACGCGCAGCTTCCGCCAACGCTTTGACCTTCCCGTGGAAGGTGAAACCGCCGCGGTCAAACACGACGCTGTTGATGTTTTTTGCCAGGGCGCGCTCCGCTACGGCAAAACCGACCTTTGTGGCCGTCTCAACGTTGGAACCAGCCGTGCCGAAGTCCTTTTCTTTGCTCGAAGCCGAGCAGAGGGTGCACCCCTTATCATCATCAATAAGCTGGGCATACACATTCTTATTCGAGAAGAACACTGCAAGGCGAGGACGTGCTGTTGAGCCCCGGAGTTTTTTGCGGATCCGCTTGTGGACCTGCACTCGATTGGTTTTGCGATTTTTAAGAGCCATGTTCGTTTCGTCTCAAAGGTTATTTCACACTCTTGCCAGCCTTGCGGCGGATCTTCTCACCGGCATACCTGACTCCCTTGCCTTTGTAAGGCTCGGGCGGGTAATATGACCGAATATCAGCAGCCACTTGACCCACCAACTGCTTGTCGATGCCTTCGATGGAGATCTTCGTGTTCTCAGCCACCGTCACTGTGATGCCTGACGGAATCGGATGCAAGCGAGGGTGCGATTGGCCAAGGTTGAGATCAAGCTGATTGCCCTTCACAGCCGCACGGAAGCCGACGCCATGAATTTCAAGATCTTTCCGGTAACCTTGGCTCACACCTTGAACCATGTTCCCGAGCAGACGCTGGGTGGTGCCATGCATGGCGCGAGTGTGCCGCTCCTCGTTCTCGCGAACAATGGTAACGTTGCCTTGATCTTGATCGAGCTTAACGCCTTCAGGAAGCTTCCAAGAAAGCTTGCCCTTAGGGCCCTCGACAAGGATGCTTCGATCTTCGGCCACCTTAATGGTGACTTTGTCTGGAATGGAAATGGGTTGTTTGCCGACGCGGGACATGGTTTTGTTCTCCTTTAATAGACCTGTGCAAGAAGTTCGCCGCCCACCTTGGCCTTGCGTGCCTTGAAACCGGTCATCAGACCGCTGGAGGTGGAAAGAATGGTAATGCCAAGGCCACCAAGGACCCGGGGAATCTCGTCAACAGAGACGTATTTGCGCAAACCTGGCTTACTCACGCGCTGAATGTTCTTCAAGACCGGGACACGACCCTGATACTTCAGTTTTACCTTCAGACGGGGATGAGCTTCTGAGGTATCCACCTCATAGCCCCAGATGTAACCCTCTTCTTGAAGGATACGGGAAATCTCAGCTTTCATCTTCGAGAAGGGGGCAAAAACCTCCTCCTTACCGGCCATGCAGCCGTTGCGAATGCGGGTGAGAAAATCGGCGATTGGATCAGTCATATTCAGTGTCTCAAAAAAAGTTTCAGTGATCAAGCGGCCGCTTCAACTGCCTCTGCAGATTCCTGCGCTTTGGGGGTTGTCCGCTGGCGGAAGGGCATGCCAAGCATGGCAAGCAATTCACGGGCGTGGTCGTCATGGTTAGTCGAAGTCACGAAAGTGATATCGAACCCCAGTGTCCGCTTCACCTTGTCCAACTCGACTTCAGGGAAGATGCTTTGGTCCGCAATGCCGAGCGTGTAGTTGCCACGGCCATCAAATGCCTTCGGCGCAACACCCCGAAAGTCACGAATCCGAGGAATCGCGGTCTTTACGAGACGCATCATGAAATCATACATTCTGCGACCACGGAGTGTCACCTTAACCCCTACAGGCTCACCCTCACGCAATTTGAAGTTAGCGATCGCCTTCTTGGAATAGGTCACCACACACTTTTGACCCGTAATCAAACCAAGTTCGGCTTGTGCATCTTCCACAGCCTGTTTGCGTTCAGCCTGGGATCCGACAGAGCAATTAATGACAATTTTCTCAAGGACCGGCACCTGGTGCACATTTGAGAGATTCAGCTTTGTTTTCAGCTGACTGCGGACCTGGGTGGTATAGAGCGTTAACAGTTCGGGTTGCATGTTGTTTTTTCGGGGATGTGCCGCCTTTCCTTCGCGCGCCCGGCATTTGCCTGACGGATACGGAGGGGGAGGCAATTAATTCAATTACTTCTTCTTCGCAACCTTCTTCTTCGCAGCAGGTGCTTTTGGTGCGTCGGCGCGTTTGATATTGGAAATGTGGATGGGACCTTCCTTTTCGATGATTCCACCATTGGGATTGGCTTGGGACGGGCGAACCGCTTTTTTGATCATGCGGACTCCTTCCACTAAGACGCGGCCCTTGACAGGCTGGACTTCAAGGATCGTTCCTTGGGCACCTTTGTGGGCACCAGCTACGACCTCGACGAGATCTCCTTTGCGGACGTGGGTTTTAATGCGGCTCATAGAACTTCTGGGGCGAGGGAAACGATTTTCATAAAGTTCTTGTCCCGAAGCTCGCGGGCAACGGGTCCGAAAATACGACTTCCTTTTGGATTGTTATCTTTATCGATGATCACGATTGCATTGGTGTCGAATCGAAGCACGGAACCATCCGCCCTGCGGATCGGGTAAGCGCTTCTGACGACGACTGCGCGAACAACCTCGCCCTTCTTCACCGCAGCGGTGGGTGTCGATTCGCGGATGTGTGCGGTAATGATGTCACCCACATACGCATGACGCGTGTTCTTTTTCCCTAGAACACCAATCATCTTGGCGCTCCGGGCTCCCGTATTGTCTGCCACCACCAGGGCTGATTCCATCTGGACCATGATCGATTCCTCCTAAATTTGTTAGTCTTGTTTGTTTTTAAAATTCAGCCGGAGCCAGTATTAGTGGGCCAGGACCTCAATGAGCCGCCAACGCTTGGTCTTGCTCAACGGACGGGTTTCCATGATGCGAACCTTGTCCCCAATCTTCGCCTCTTCCTTCTCGTCGTGAGCGTGGAATGTGCTGGTTCGGCGAACAATCTTTTTAAACCGTGGGTGGGGAACGCGGCGTTCAACCTCGACCACAATTGTCTTGTTCATTTTGTCTGATGTCACGACACCGACGCGTGTTTTGCGCAGGCTATCGCGATCTTCGACAGATTCCCCTGTAGTTGGGGCTGGGGTTGCGGTTTCTTCGCTCATGAGGGGTTTAAAGGGATGGGTAAACTTCGGCCAAAATTTTTAACGGTTAGGCGCTTGCCAGGCGGCGGGCACTGATAAGGGTTTCGATACGGGCAACCTCTCTGCGTATGATCTTCACGCGGGATGGATTCTCGAGCTGACCCACTTGTGACTGGATGCGGAGATTGACGATTTCTTGTTTGAGTTCGTTCCGACGCGCGCTCAGCTCGTCTACGGTCAGTTCTCGGAGTTCCTTGATCTTCATTTCAATTCGTACGTTGAGGGTTTGGAACTAGGCGTTCGTTGAGGTGCGGGACACGAAACGTGTCCGGATACCTAATTTGTTTGCAGCCAATCGGCAGGCTTCGCGGGCAGTTGCCTCGTTGACGCCAGAAACTTCAAAGAGCATGTGACCAGGAAGCACAACTGCTACCCAGAATTCCGGAGCTCCCTTCCCTTTACCCATCCGGGTCTCAGGTGGGCGAGCCGTTACCGGCTTGTGCGGGAAAATCCGGATGAACACACGGCCTTTGCGCTTGAGGAAACGTGTGATCGCCACGCGGCAGGCCTCGATCTGGTTGTTCTTCACCCAACCACGATCAAGCGTTTGGAGGCCGAACTCACCGTAGTCGAGTTTGTTGCCACGTGATGCAGTGCCTTTGCGGCTGCCACGCTGTGACTTACGGAATTTGACGCGACTTGGAAGAAGGGCCATGAGATGAAATAAGTAGGGGTTCTAAATTCTAAAAATTTGGGATGCTTACTCCGCAGCAGCTTCGGATGCGGCTGGGACAACAGGTGCCGGAGAAACCGATCCTGGAGTGTTGGTACGATCATTGCCACGGCTGTAGGGCTGACGATCACCACCACCAGGCCGAGGCCCACTGCGGCGCTCACGCCGACGATCATTCGGCCGGGCGGATGAGCCTTCAGGAGCATTTCCGCGATTCAACCAGACCTTAACGCCAATCAGACCATAAACGGTCCGTGCCTCAGCGAAGCCATAGTCAAGAGGCACACGCAATGTTTGGAGCGGAACTTTACCCTGGCGGTATTGCTCCGCACGGGCGATATCAGCGCCGCCAAGACGACCGGCACAGCGAATACGAATGCCTTCGGCACCCATATCCATAGCGGTTTGCACCGACCGTTTCATGGCACGACGGAATGAAATCCGCCGCTCGAGTTGAACTGCGATGTTCTCAGCAACGAGTTGAGCATCCAATTCAGGCTGCTTGATTTCGAAAATATCAATCTTGACTTGGCGTCCACCGCACATGCCTGAAATCTTTTGGCTCATCTCTTCAATGGCCTCTCCTTTGCGCCCAATGACAAGACCAGGACGCGCCGTGTGAAGGGTCACACGGACTTGGTTCCACGCACGCTCGATAACAATCTTAGCGACCGCGGCCGTCATAAGTTTGTCCTTCAAGTATTTGCGAATCGCCAGGTCACTATGCAGCGAATCAGCATATTCTTTCTCAGGTGCATACCACTTGGAGCGCCAGTCTTTTGTGACTGCCAGACGGAAGCCGATCGGATTTACTTTCTGTCCCATAATAAGTGTTTCGGTTTTCGATTGTGAATGCCTTATGCTTGTTCCGCCTTTTTGGCCGCCGGCCGTTTGCGTGGTGCGGCCTTTTTAACAGCCGCCTTGGATGTCGAACTGCCCTCATCAGACTCCTCTTTGCCTGCCGCGAGTACAACGGTAATGTGACAAAGCCTTTTCTTAATAGCACCGGCGGATCCCCGTGCACGAGGTGTGATGCGCTTCAGCGTCGGCCCAGGAGTAGCGACTGCGCTGCGAACCACCATGTCTTCAGTATCGAGCTCATGGTTGTTTTCAGCGTTCGCAATGGCAGTGCGCAGGACCTTGCCAATCAGCTGTGCAGCCTTCTTGGGCGTAAAGTCCAGCACGTTAAGTGCCTGAGAAACGGGCATTCCAGTAATGGCTCGCGTGACCTGACGGGCCTTTTGCGAAGAGATGCGTGCGTAGCGATGAACAGAGCGGACTTCCATAGTGTGCGATTTTAGAAGGATTGTGAGGCGTCCGCTTGTCCACGGTCACCTATCATGAGCTTATCTGACGGGCTGAAAAGTTCGCGTACGACGGCCCCTGAGACGTTGGGCCTAACATCGGTGACAAGAACCCTTGCGATGGGTTTGTCGGCACGAAAAATATTGAAGGGCATCCCGGGCTTGGCCCCATCTTTGGTGCCCACATCTAGAACGACCACAGCTAGTTCGGGTTTAATGCTAACAACACTGGCCTCGGTTAGGTCCTTTTTGATTGGATCCCCTGCTTGGCTTATTGAGGACTTCAATGCAGTCTCGGCACTTTGCATCGCCATTCCAAGCTTCCGGACAGACTCAGGATTCCCTGGTGTAGCCACCTGGCTGTATTCGGTCGATGCCTCAAGCAAGCCGAACAGTGCATCGGCCAGTCGCTTTTGCTCCTCTTTGATCAACCGCAGGTCGTTAAGAGCAGCGATCAAACGATCTGCTTTTTCATCACCACCGCTCTCGATCGCGCTGATGTCGAGCGCGTCCAGTAGCCCTCTCAATTGCAAGTAGCGCTCTTTGAGCTCAGCTGCCTCGGCTTGTGCAGTCGCCGCTGACTCCTGGAGAGCCACTGAGGGGGCGCCACCAGCCTTTTCGGATTTCTCCAGAACCTTGATCTTGGCGTAGGCTGTCCTGAGTGTGTTTTGCAGTTCCTCAAATTCAAGCGCATCTTGACCCTTGGCAAGTCCCGAACAGCACAACACCGCACCCACAACGGCGAACCGAAGGGCAAAGGGTTTGAGTGCTGTAACCGGATTGATCATGGGATTGATGTTCTTCTTGGGATACCTTAAACCTACTTGGCTACTTTGACGGTAATGCCACCATGGCTCTTGAACACGCGAGTCAAAGCAAACTCCCCAAGACGGTGACCCACCATGTTTTCAGTCACGTAGACGCTGACAAAGTCTTTGCCGTTGTGGACCAGAAATGTGTGACCCACGAGATCAGGAGTGATCATTGAGCTGCGCGCCCAAGTCTTGATTGGCTTCTTGCTGTTGGTCTCGTTGGCTTTGTCCACCTTTTCGAGCAAGGCTTGTTGGACAAAAGGTCCTTTTTTGAGTGAGCGTCCCATGTTGTGAAGAGGATGAGTGTTTTAGTTGTGTGAGGTCAGACTGGACTATTTCTTGGCGTGCCGGCTTTGAACAATGAGTTTGCCGCTAGCCTTCTTCTTGTTCCGAGTCTTTTGACCCTTCACGTGGCCCCAAGGGCTCTTCAGGTGCTGGCGTCCACCACCAGACTTGCTTCGACCTTCACCACCACCATTGGGGTGATCAATAGGGTTCATACACATACCGCGGACGGTCGGGCGTGTGCCCAGCCAGCGAGTCCGTCCGGCCTTGCCTCCCTGAATGTTCATGTGCTCGCTGTTACCGACCTTTCCAATGGTGGCATAACAATCGGCATGGATCCGCCGGATCTCACCGGAGGGCATCCGAACCAACGCATAACCTGCTTCGCGGTTCGACAATACAGCTTCTTGACCAGCTGCGCGCGCAGCCTTGCCGCCTCGACCTGGAATGAGCTCGATGTTGTGAATGGCCGTTCCAAGAGGGATCTTGCGCAGGGGTAGCGCGTTTCCAACATCTGGGGCCGCTTTCTCACCTGACATGACTGAAGCACCAACGACAAGTTGTGCAGGCGCAAGAATGTAACTGCGTTGTCCTCCTGGATATTCAATGAGTGCGATCCGAGCGGAGCGATTTGGATCATACTCAATGGCGATCACCTTAGCAGCTTCGTCGTGACGGTCACGCTTGAAGTCGACGAGACGATATCTCCGCTGGGCACCACCACCAATGTGACGAGTCGTAATGCGTCCGGTGTTGTTCCGGCCACCACTGCGGCGTAGTGCGACAGTGAGACTCTTTTGGGGAGTGTCTTTGGTGACATCCTCAAAGGATGACCATTGTTTGTACCGGTTGGACGGCGTGTTGGGCTTGAAGGTTTTCAGCGCCATGGCGGTCGAGAAGTGAAGGGTTCGGTTTCCTGGAAAAGGTTAATTAGACAAGGTCGATGCGTTCACCCGCTTTCAAGCGGACAAATGCCTTCTTCCAATGGTTGGTGCGGCCTGAGTCAGCACGGCGTTCGCGCTTCTTTTTACCTGCATAGTTTGCGGTGCGAACCGCTTCAACAGTCTTGCCAAAAAGACGCTGAACAGCACCCTTGATTTCAAGCTTGTTGGCCTTTGGGTCGACAATAAACACGTATTCATTGTTGGTGTCCCCAAGTCGGGTCGCTTTTTCGCTTAAACGAATGGTTTTGATGACGGAATACTGATCTTTCATGCTGTCCTCCTTGCAAGGGTTTCAACTGCGTCTGGGGTGAGAAGGACGGTTTCGTAACCAAGCAAGTGCTCAGCATTGACGTCCTCGGCGGAAATGAGCTGCACACGGGCCACGTTACGACCGGCGCGGAAGGTGGATTCATCGAAGGCACCAACGATAAGCACCTTGTTTGCATCAGTAAGTCCGGAAACATTACTCACAAAGGTTTTCGTTTTGCCATCAGCAATCGAGAAGGCGCCAACACTGTAGACCGCCCCATCACGAATTCTTGCCGTCAGAGCCGTACGCAAAGCCAGCCTCTTAACGTTTTTCAGGATCTTCTTGGAGTAATCCCGCGGACGGGGTCCGAAAACAACCCCACCCCCACGCCAGATCGGAGAACGAACGGATCCCATCCGTGCACGTCCAGTTCCCTTTTGGCGCCACAATTTCTTCCCGGAGCCTGAGACTTCTGAGCGGTTTTTTGTGCACGCAGTGCCCGAACGACGATTCGCACGGTAGGCAACAACAGTTTGGTGAAGCGCTTGGCTGCCCTGCCGCCCCTCGACGAGGTTCAGGTTAGCCTTCTTGGCACTTTCAATAGAGAGCTGGGTAGCGGACATGTGATTGATGTTGCTGGGGTGAATAAAATTCGTTGGTCAATTAGGCTGCCTTGATTGGCTTCTTCTTGGCGGGACGAACGATGACAACACTGCCTTTCGAGCCAGGAATCGCTCCCTTGATCAGGAGCAACCCCTCTTCGGGACGGCTCTGAACAACAACAAGATTTTGTGTCGTGCGACGCACTTGACCGTCATGACCCGGCATCTTTTGACCCTTCCACACAAGACCAGGTGTTGACCGACAACCAATCGAACCAGTCCGGCGGTGCATCATGTGACCGTGACTTTGCATCTGTCCAGAGAATCCATGACGCTTAACCGCACCTTGGAAACCCTTACCACGGGTCGTTCCAATTACATCAACATATTGGCCAATAGCGAATAAATCAGAGTTCAATGACGTGTCAGCCGAAGGTAGCTTCTCATCACTTTCGATCCGAAACTCTCTCAAAACTTTCTTGGCAGAAACGCCCGCCTTTTTGAAGTGTCCTTGAAGAGGCTTATTTAACCGGTGCTCCTTCTGATCATCAAACCCAACTTGAACCGCTGAGTAGCCATCTTTTCCCGCAGTCGTCTTGACCTGCACGATGGCATTGCCTTGCACGCTAACGACCGTAACTGAAACGGCATCGCCCTTTTCATTATAGACTTGGGTCATGCCCAGTTTTTTTCCAATCAGTCCGAGACTCATATTGATGTCCTCCTAGTGGGGTTGCGGGGTGCGTATAAACTAAATGCGAATGGTGATGTCCACGCCGGAGGGTAGGTTGAGCTTTTTCAACTCATCCACGGTGCGTGAGGTTGGATCAACGATATCAAGAAGACGCTTGTGGGTCCGGATCTCGAACTGCTCCATCGACTTCTTATCGACGTGTGGAGACCGGTTCACGCTGTACTTTTCGATCCGAGTTGGCAATGGGATCGGACCAGCGACTTTGGCGCCAGTGCGTTTCGCGGTTTCCACGATATCGGCAGTGCTTTTGTCAAGCACTCGGTAGTCGTAGGCCCGAAGGCGGATTCTGATTCGTTGATTGTCCATTTGATTGTTCCGTGAGACGGTTGATTAAAGGGTTTGTTACTTAGCTCCACCACGCTGCTCAACAATTGCTTCGACGATCTGTTGAGGCACCTGTTCGAAGTGCGATGGCTGCATCGAATATGAGGCTCGGCCCGAGGAAAGAGTCCGAATGGCGGTCGAGTATCCAAACATTTCAGCCAATGGAACCTCAGCACGAAGGATCGCCGTCGCTCCACGGGTGTCCATACCTTGAATCCGACCCCGACGACGATTTAAGTCACCCATAATGTCGCCCTGATAGTCTTCTGGGGTCGATGCTTCGACTGCCATGATTGGTTCAAGTAAAACGCACTTCGCCTTTTTCAGCGCGTCCTTCACGGCAAAGATCGCCGCCATTTTGAATGCATTTTCGTTTGAATCCACATCGTGGCTGGATCCATCGATCAAATCGATGTGAATATCGATCACTGGATAGCCGGCAATGATTCCATTGAGAGTTGCCTCGATGCAGCCTGACTTACAAGCGTTGATATACTCCTTGGGGATGGTTCCGCCCACGACCTTGTTCTCGACCGTCACGCCCTTACCCTTCTCACCTGGCGCGATCTTTAGAATCACGTGTCCATATTGACCCCGTCCACCGGATTGCTTGACCAACTTCCCTTCTCCATCGGCCGGCATAGTGAGAGTCTCGCGGTAGGCGATCTGGGGTTTGCCTGTATTGGTCTCAACCTTGTGTTCACGCTTGAGTCGGTCACAGAGAATTTCCAAGTGCAACTCACCCATTCCGGCGATGATTGTCTGACCGGTCTCTTCATCAGTCTTGACAAAGAAGGTCGGATCTTCCTCAGACAAGCGCTGAAGGGCATTGCCCATTTTCTCTTGGTCGCCCTTTGTTTTTGGCTCCACGGCCATGGAAATGACGGGCTCAGGGAAAGTTGGGGGCTCAAGAAGAAGCTCACGACTCTCATCGCAGAGGGTGTCTCCGGTGCGCACGTCCTTTACACCGACAAGTGCCGCGATATCACCTGAGTAACAGGCATCAATATCTTTGTGAACAGCGGCTTGGATCTGGATCAGACGACCAACCCGTTCTGATTTCCTTGTGCGAGGGTTATATATGACATCACCCTTTTTGACGCATCCAGAATAGACACGGAAGAAAACCAAACGGCCAAACTTATCAGACCAAAGCTTGAATGCCAAAGCGCAGAACTTTCCGGAGTCATCAGGTTGAGCCGCAATTCTCACCTCTGGATCATCGACCGAGTGCCCTTCTTGAGGTGGGATATCGAGCGGACCAGGAAGATAATCGATGACGGCGTCCACCAGGTATTGAACCCCCTTGTTCTTGAATGCAGATCCCCCCGCCATCGGTACAATGCGATTTGCAATGACCGCCCGGCGCAAGGCGAGTTTTACATCCTGAATACTGATGGGCAATTCCTCAAGGAACATCATCCCAAGCTCATCATCCACATCACAGATCGCGGCTACTAGATCGTCGTAAGCCTCCTTGGCCTTCGCAACCTCAGCGCCTTCAAGACTACGAACTGTGTAGGTGGATCCGAACTTGTCGTCATCCGAATAGATCACAGCCTTTTGGTTGATCACATCGATTTGCCCAGAAAGGTTATCCTCCGCACCGATCGGGATTAGAACCGGCCAGGCGTTGGCTCCAAGTTTTTCCCGGACATCCTTCACCACGTTCTCAAAATTCGCACCCGTGCGGTCCATTTTGTTTACGAACGCAATCCGGGGAACGCCATATTTCTCAGCTTGGCGGTAAACCGTCTCGGACTGAGGCTGCACGCCCGCGACACCACAAAGAACAAAGATAGCACCATCAAGAACCCGCAGGGAACGCTCAACCTCAGCAGTGAAATCAACGTGCCCGGGTGTGTCGATGATATTCACCCGCATGTTTTCACCTTCCCGCAACTTGAAGACACCCTCTTCTTTCAGCTGCTTCCAGGATGCAGTCACAGCCGCCGAAGTAATGGTGATCCCTCGCTCCTGCTCCTGCTCCATCCAGTCCGTCGTCGCAGCACCATCGTGAACCTCGCCTATTTTGTGGATCATTCCCGTATAGAACAGGATCCGCTCGGTCAGAGTCGTCTTGCCAGCGTCAATGTGGGCGCAGATCCCGATGTTACGGGTGCGCTCTAGTGGGAATTCGCGATTGGGTGAGTTAGGGTTCGACATTGTCTAAACGAAAAGTGGGTGATTGCAGTAACTCTTCCTACCAGCGGAAGTGCGCAAAGGCGCGGTTTGCTTGCGCTTGCTTGTGAACATCGTCGCGCTTACGGACCGAGTTTCCTTGCCCTTGGGAAGCATCTTTCAACTCATTGGCCAAAGCACGATGCATCGGAACCCCACGGCGAGTCCGAGCATAGTTGATCAACCAACGCATTGCGAGCGACTCAGAGCGTGCCGGAGCAACCTCAAGAGGAACCTGATAAGTGGCACCACCTACCCGCCGAGCTTTCGTCTCAACGCGAGGCTTTACGTTCTCAACAGCCCGATTGAACAACTCAAGTGGATCGACCGCTTCGGACTTTTCATTCAGCATCTCGATGGCTGAATAGACAATTCGTTCCGCGATCGACTTTTTGCCGCACACCATCACGCGGCTAATGAGGTGCCCGACCAGTTCACTATCGTAGCGAGAGTCTTTGACGACCGGTTTTTCGTAAACACGTTTCCTGCGAGCCATGACTTGAAAAGAGAGTTAGAGAGGTTTCGACGAGGGGTGGAAATTATTTCTTCTTCTTGCCCGTATCGGCAGCTTGACCCGGCTTCGGGCGCTTTGCACCATACTTCGAGCGGCCACGACGACGCTTATCAACCCCAAGGCAGTCAAGCGTCCCACGGACGATGTGGTAGCGAACACCAGGAAGGTCCTTCACCCGGCCACCACGAACAAGAACAATGGAGTGCTCCTGCAAGTTATGACCTTCTCCGCCAATGTAGGCGATGACTTCAAAGCCATTGGTGAGCCGGACCTTGGCAACCTTACGCAAAGCCGAGTTCGGCTTTTTTGGCGTCCGTGTCATCACTTGCAGGCAGACTCCACGGCGCTGGGGGCACTTTGCGAGAGCCGGCGACTTTGACTTGACCGCTTTGTCTTTGCGACCGTGTCGAACGAGTTGATTGATTGTGGGCATGATAGGAGAAGCGCTACTTTTCCGACCTGCCGGCTTGCTCCGGGGGGGACGTGAAAGACCACTTTGTGAGTGGTTTCCACAGTCTTTTCCGGAACTGCACCGATAGCAAAAGCCTGAAAAATCAGGTTATTTCGCTCAGCCTTCAGGGAAGGCCGAGGTCGCGGGGGCCGGGATAATGCCTTCTCCTGGAGATGTCGCAAGGGATTTTTCCTCTTGGACTGAATTTTTTTGCTTCTCGTTCCCCATTTTGACACAATTTCCATTGTATTTGGCGTTTTCTCTCAGGTTTGCAAGCTTCGAGCTACCTTACGCTGGAACTCGATCGCCGCTTTCTGACGATTACTCAGCAGCAACTTTGCTCATCAGGTCCTCGGAACGTTCTGACTAGTGGACCACACTGCCTCGCAGCTTGATTAGGGCTACCTTTGGCAAGTTGCGGAAGAAACTGTTCAAGCTTACTTTAAGGTCACGTTTGTCGATAACGCAGCAGGAAATGCACTTAGCCACCAAGCACTCTGGGAGCAATCTGCTGTCCCAAACCATCCCGCGCGCCGCGTGCTCGCGCTCAAAACGGGGACGCCGCGGCGTGCGCAAGCGGTTGCACAGAGCCAATCGGTCCGCCCTTGAAGGTCTATCCACCGGCTGTGAAGTCTTCGCGGGCAACCGAGCTTACGTGACCTCAGTGGAGGACATGGTCGAGATGATGGAAGTCAAGTATGGTCTGGCCAAATGCATCTGGTTCATGGTTCGAGGATGGCCAACGTGGGCAATCTCGACTTTTTGCGCGCGTGCCACGCCCCGCCGTATCGTCGGCAGTAGGAAGCCGCCATGCTAGTTCTGCTGCGGCAGCGAGCCAGGGCTCTGTTGCATCTTACTGCGCTAGCGCCCTGTCAAAGACGCTGGCCTAGTAGAGCACTGCATTGGCCACTGGCTGGAGCGTTATCCGAGCGCTTAGAAACTCATCGAAGTCCCCGTGGAGCGTGACGGCCCAAGGACGCGACTACAGCCTGGCAATCACCGGGAAAGCGGACGCCAGAGCTGGGCGCAGCTCGCGAACGACACCTACCTACTTCGCACCAACTGCCCCGAGAAAGACTCCGCGTAATTGTGACGCTGGTACATAACTCTGCCATAGGCCGAGGAATGCATCAAAATCAGCAAAAGAGACCTCCAACTGCGGCCTGTCTTCCATCAAAGGCTGCGCCGGGTGGAAGCGCACATTCTGGTGTGCTTTTGACCCTTGCCTTGTGGCGCACATTGGAGATGTGGATGCGGGGCAAAGGGCTGTACGATTGAGCCGGGCAACTACTCAAGGAAGTGGCCACTGTGCGCAGAACGGACGTGGTGGTTCAGGTGAGGGTGGAGAGCCAAGACCAGCCGCCACCTGCGCCTCCGCGCAGTCGCCCGCCTAAACCACCGGGTTGCCGAACTGCTGCAACGGCTGGGCCTTCAATTACCGAGAGCGCCAAGAATCGTGCAGAATGTAGTCCCAAGAACCACTCTGTGACGCCCCTCAAAATCTTGTTCCTGACTCAATAGTCTCCCTCAACTGACGAACTTGGTTTAAATTCTACCCTTCACTCCAGTCTCAGCAGGAAACTCAAAGTTAAACTGCTGAATGAGCCTATTCAGGAGTCCGACGCTTTTTCCAGCTTTCCGCGCAGAAGCTCCAGTAGCAAACGAACGCACAGGCCATAGCTCAACTCCAAACCTCCGCAGCCCTAACGAGCCACCAGACTAATGCCCCGAAGCACTCGTCCCCGCAGCAGGCACTTTTGCCAGTAGCGTTTGCAAAGGTTTGGGGTAGACACCCAACACCGCAATCGTCAATCCAAGCACCATACACACAGCCCTAGCGAGTACTCCCATTCGAAATGGCTCGGTGCTCTCCTCCGGGGTAAACATAGCAAGGATGACTCGGAAATAGTAATAAAAACCTGCAGCAGCCCCAATCACCGCACAGGCCAACGCAAACCACAATTGCTGATCTACCAACCCAAGGATCACCCACATTTTTCCAAAGAAACCCGCTGTCAAAGGCAATCCTGCCAATGAGGCAAACGCCAAGGTAACCAAAAGCGCAAGAGATGGAGACTTCTGGGCTAGCCCCTTGAAGTCATCAAGCTCTTCGCCCCTTCCATTCAATCGCATTTGTATCAACGCCGCAAAGCCTAGCACCGTCATCGGAAGGTAGGTCGCTAAATAGAAGGCCACGGTGCCTCCAGGAGACAAATCCACGCGCACACTATCCCGTGCGGCAAGTGCCAGCAGCAGGAAACCTGCGTGAGAAATACTCGAGTAAGCCAAAAGCCTTTTCACGTTGGTCTGGAACAAGGCAGGCAGAGACCCAACAACCACCGTCACGGCACCCGCAATGCTAAGAACCGTTATGACCTCTTCCCTCACCATTGAGCCAGATACGGTCAATGCCTCAATCACTCGTGTTAACACCACAAAACCCGCCGCTTTCGAACCAACCGAGAGAAACACCGTCGTAGGCGTCGAAGCACCTTGATAAACGTCAGGCACCCACATCTGAAAAGGAACCGCTGCGACCTTGAATCCAAGCCCAGCAAGCAGAAACGACACTCCAAACAAAAGCGCGGTCTTGTTCACCTCTCCCCCCTGAACTGCATTCGTAATGCCCTCAAAACTCAACGACCCAGTGGCCCCATAGACCCAAGCCACACCGAACACCAATACACCGGTAGATAATGCACCCAAGATCAAATATTTCACTCCCGCCTCAAGCGCTAGAGCGCTCTTCCGGGTATAGGCGACGAGCACGTAGAATGAAACGGTCACCAACTCGAGTGACACGAACACTGTCACCAAATCCTTGGCTGATGCCATCCACATCATCCCCACACAAACAAATAGCGGCAAACTAAACATTTCGCCCAGTTTCCCATCAAGTGAGAATTTATTCAAATAGGGCGAAGCCTCGAGCGTTAACCAGAGCACGAAAAATGTAATAACAAGGGCAAATGCCTTGTAGAACATTGCCAGCGAATCCAGTTGATGGTAAGCTCCAACGAATGCAGGTAATGCTTCCTGCCCCCCTGCTACGGTGACCAAAAGCACAAGGACACCCGCCACACCTGCCACACAGATTCCAGCTAGTGCCTTGCTCGAAACGGATGGCACGAAGGCCTCGAGCAACAGCACAAACAGGCCGAGCAGTGCCAACAGAGCTTCGAGATTAAAAACAGACATGGGGTCGGAGAGAGAGAATTAAAGAATCACGGGGTAGCGATAGGGGCCAAGGGAGCCTGAATCAAATCTAGCAAGAGGGATGGAAAACAACCCACCGCCAACAATACTGCTGCCAACAGCACCAGTGGAAGCCACTGACCAGAGCCAGGATCACTCATGAACAAGCCCGTCTGAGGCGTACCCTGAAAAATCGCTCGATACCCCCGAAGCATATAGACCGCCGAAATCACCACTCCCCAAAGAGCCAAAATCACCGTCCAGTGCAGTGAAGTCAGTCCTTGCGCCGGAATGAACGTCGATGACGGATTGCCATTAGCGAAGGCCCCCATGAAAATCATCACTTCACCGGCAAAATTTGCCAACCCTGGCAGCCCGATCGATGCAAAGGCCCCAAACGCAAATACCACCGTCAAAAACGGCGCATGGCTCCCAATTCCACCCAATTTAGCCATCGCAAGTGTCCCCAATTGGTTTCTCATCCTTCCACAGATCGCAAACAGCAGCGCGATCGAAATCCCGTGGGCAAACATCAACAGTATGGCACCCTTTACCGCGATCTCCGTACCCGCAGCCAGCCCCAAAAAAAGATACCCCATGTGCATGACGCTCGAATTGGCAAGCATGTCATCCAATCGCTTCTGATGCAAGGTAACCAATCCGACCACCAAAATGTTCCCCAACAACATGATTAGCAAAGCCTGCTGCACCCAAGGCACCTGCGCGCCGGCGGGCAACAAGGGCAGAGCAATCCGAAACAGTCCATACAACCCGAACTTTTTGAGCACCCCCGAGTGCAACATCGCCACAGGCGTTGGTGCCGTCGCATAGGCTGGCGCAGCCCAGCTATGAAATGGGAAAAGACTCACCAACGTTCCAAACCCCACCAAAAGCAGAAAAAATAGTGGGCCTTGGGCCGTTGCAGGGAGCGGACTCATTGCCGCTTGGGCGCGCAAAGCAACTAGATCAAACGTCAGTTTGCCACCTCCACTGAACTCAATCACCGCCCAGACCAAACCCGCCAACAGGACAAGGCTCCCTGCGCCCAAATAGATCGTCGTCTTCCAAGCCACCGCCAGTCGCTGATCCTTCTCCGCACGCCCGTGAATCCCAATCATGAGGAAAGTAGGAATCAGAGCTACCTCATGAAACGCGTAAATGAAAAACAAATCCGTGCACAAGAATGCCCCAAGCGCTCCTCCAGAAATCAGAAGCGACGCAATATGATACATCGAAGGCTTATCAACAATTTGCCAAACCGCAGCGAACGTCACCAGCACCGTCAGCAATGCCATGATCATCGACACCCCATCCGCGCCCACGGCAAATGCGATCGATGGGTTGTCCAGCACCATATGCTTGTTTACAAACGCTAAATCTGTAGCGCTCTTAAAGGCTGGAAAACGCACCGCCAAAACCAAAACCCACAATAGGTTTACAGTTGAGGCAACTACCGCAGTCAGGCGGGCTGGGGCACCCATCCAAATTGCCAAAGCGGCAAGGAAAGGAATTAAAATGATGATTTCGAGCGAGCTCATGCCAGTCTAAGAATGCGTTCCTCCCATCAATGGCCCACACCGGGCAAAACGAAAACGATGACATAGATGGCCAGGAGTACGCCAACCCCCAGTAAGAATGTATAACCCTGAAGTTGTCCGGCCTGCAGCAACCGAGCCTTTTGCCCAACTTTGGCGACCACGGCTGCAGGTAATCGCGCCACCAAGCCGTCGACCACAACATGCTCAACCCCTGTGACCAGCCACGCCAATCCATCTTGGAAAACCTTGATCAGCACCGCATAAATCTCATCGAAATAAAACTTATTGGCGAACAGCTTGATGCTCAATGGATCCTTCTCCCTTCCCCGGTAGATGACAAAAGCAGCGATCACACCGATCAATAGCGCTGCAATCGATATCCCCATGACCGTGTAATGCCCTTCACCATGGCCATGCACCGCCATCGCCTTCAATGGAGCCTCCATAAAATGGTAAGCCGAAAAAACTGACAGGAATGCGAGCACTAACAACGGCACCAACATTGGCAACCTGACCTCCATGGCATGACTTGAAGATTCCGACCGGGCCTTTCCCAAAAAGGCCACAATGAAGAGCCGCGTCATGTAAAATGCCGTCAACATGGCAGTAAACGCTCCAGCAGCAAACAACCACTTACACTCTTCCCAAGCCACACCCAGAATCGCCTCCTTACTCACGAAACCGCTCAATCCCGGGACCCCAATCAAAGCCGCTGTTCCGACTGCAAAAGTAAAGGTCGTTACAGGCATATGCTTCGCCAACCCTCCCATTTTCCAAATGTCCTGTTCGTGGTGACACGAGTAGATCACAGCGCCCGCACCCAGGAACAGCATAGCCTTAAAAAAGGCGTGTGTGTAAAGATGAAACATGGCTGGATGCCCCGCATTGCCACCCATCGCTTCGCCACTCATCCCAACCAATCCCACGGCCATGACCATGTAGCCCAACTGGGATAGCGTCGAGTAAGCCAGAATCCTCTTGATATCCCCCTGCTGTGTCGCCATCAAAGCCGCCATCAACGCAGTAATGCCACCGATGCCAGCAATCCAAGTTGCTCCCATCTCGGAAGCCGCGACCAAAAAACTGATTCGTACAAGCATGTAGACCCCTGCCGCAACCATCGTCGCCGCATGGATCAAAGCCGATACAGGCGTCGGGCCCTCCATTGCATCCGGCAACCAGACATGCAACGGCATCTGTGCCGACTTACCCACTGCCCCCATGAATAAGCAAAGTACCGCAGCGGTCATCAACCACCCCTGGCCCTCGGAAGTCGCTTTGAGCGGACCCATCAACAAACTTTCTTTCAGCCCCGCAAACGTTACATCCCCGTGATTCACGCCAAACAAAAGCAGAATCCCGATCATGAAACCAAAATCCCCAATCCGATTCGTCAAGAAAGCTTTCTTCGAAGCTTCGGCCGCCGATGGCTTTTGAAACCAGTGTCCGATCAGTAAGAAGGAACTTAGCCCCACCAATTCCCAAAACACAAACATCATCACCAGATTGTCAGCCAGCACAATCCCTGTCATCGAAAACAAAAAGAGTGACAGCGCCCCAAAGTAGCGTGGCTTCGCATCGTCCTCCTCCATGTATTTGACAGAGAAAACCTGAACCAGAAATCCGATCAGCGTCACGATGAACATCATCCCAGCACTCTGTCCATCATGCAAAACGTCGATCCCAATGTTGAGCAACTTGCCTCCATCCAGCATCAAAAAGGGCATCAATCGAATGGTCTCACTCCCCACCACTCCCAAGTTCATGATGGCGCACAAAAGGCAAATCGCAGACGAAGCTACCGCCAGGAAGACACACACATTCACTCCCAACAATTTCCGACCCATCAGAATCACCAACGCCACAGCAAGCGGCAGGAACAGCAAAATGTTCATCAGCGGTGCCGATTGAGTGACGATGTCGGGAGCAGGAGGCATAGCGTGTGAAATTCAAAAAAGACAGTTCCGTGGGATCCTACCCCTGCATTCGCGTGATGGTATCCACTTCCACCGATTGACGAGTCCGATATAGCGCCACAATCACCGCTAACCCCACCGCCACCTCTGCAGCGGCAACTGTGATGGTAAAAAAGACCAAAGATTGCGCCGCGTAATCCGGCAGCCCATCCGTTACTCGGAATCGGGAGAACCCCACTAAAGCTAGGTTGGCCGCGCTTAGCATCATCTCCAGACACATGAAAATGATGATGATATTCCGTCGTACGACCACGCCGGCAAGACCCAGCGCAAAGAGCGCACCACTGACAAACAGGTAATGGTTAAGGGTAATCATGGAAGGACGGAAATCTAAGGTTTTAAACAACAGGCTTGCTAGGACTTTCGCGCTTGCTTAGCACGACCACACCCACCGTGCCCACCAGCAACAACAGCCCGATCGCCTGCAGGTGAAACCCGTATTGTTCGAAAAGCGTCATCCCCATCAACTTGGCGTCAGGAAGCGTTCCAGCGGCCAAATCCTTCTGAATGGTCTTCACCTGCGCCACATCCTCCCTTTTCGACGCAATCTCCATCGAAAGCGCCCTTTGTTCAGTCGTTATGGCACCCTCCTTGAACACGCCCAACACCGCAGCCACCTGTAGCGTCAATACCACCGCCAGGACCACTCCACCTATCACCGCCGCTGTGTTGGCCCTCTTTGCTTCTTCCTTTTGGATGTCTAGAAGCATGATGATGAACAAAAACAACACCATCACCGCGCCCGTGTAGACCAAAATCTGAATGATACCGATGAAGTAAGCATCCAGGCTGATAAACAGCGCTGCCAAACCAACGAACGAAACCGCCAAAGACAGCGCACTCGTCACTGGATTGCGCGCCAATATCACATTCAAACCAAAGCCCAGCGTGATCGCTGCGAATAGATAAAACAAAAAGCTAGGCATATCGGCTTAAATTCAAACTCGACTGATGATTATTTGAGGTCGTTCCACTTGTTCACCAGCCCCGTGCGCACCCCGCCAATATCATAAAGCTTCTCCTTGTCGTGCACCATCTCAGCCCGACTGGTCCCCGTGATCGCATAGTCTTTACGCAAAAAGATGGCCTGCTCAGGGCACACTTCCTCACACATCCCACAATAAATACAGCGAATCATGTCGATTTCGAACTCCCTTGGCCGCTTCTCGACCTTCGCCCATGGATCATCACTGGGTATCTCGCCCGGAATGATCTTGATCGCCTTAGGTGGGCAAATGAACTCGCACAACTGGCAACTCACACAGCGCTCCCGGCCATGCTCATCCGTAACGAGGGTCGGTGCCCCACGATAATGCTCCGGCAAGCTCTCATCCCACTTCTGTTCCGGATACTGCATCGTCACCACGGTCTTGCTGCCACGCAAAGTCTTGAAAGTTCGAATGGCGTGGCCCAGCGTGATCCGCATTCCATTCAAGAATCCGGAAAGAAAAATCTTCTCGTGCCAGGCAAGTTTGGGGCGTTGGACAACAATAGTAGGCATAGCGTGTTCGGTGCGTATTGAGGGTTATTTCAGTGGCACCAACCAAAGCAAAAGCGCGGTCAAAAAGACATTCAGCAGTGCCACCTCGAAGAATACGAGCCAGCCCAGCTTCATGAGTTGATCAAATCGAAACCGTGGCAACGTCCACCGCACCCAAACAAAGAAAATAATGCATCCAACGATCTTCGCAAAAAACGTCCCAATGTGCAGCAACCCCGTGTAAAACGGCGTGTTCCCCGCCTCATAATGGAATTGCAAACCCGTCCATTCGCTCAGCCATGGCCCAAACGGTATGCTCCAGCCTCCAAAGAAAAGCGTCACCGCAAGCCCGGACCCAATAATCATCGCCGCATACTCACCCAGGAAAAACAGGGCGAATTTCATCGAGCTATACTCGGTATGGTACCCCGCCACCAACTCCGTCTCGCATTCTGGCAGGTCAAACGGCGTCCGGTTTGTCTCCGCAAACAGGGAAATCGAGAATACCACGAAAGAAATGACGATCGGAACCAACAATACCAAACGCGACCAACTCAACCCGTCCCCCCATAACGGCAACAGCAACCACCCATTCGCATCTTGGTAAGCCGACATTTTACCCAAATTCAACTCCCCGAAAATCATAATCGCCGGAATGATCGACAACCCCAGCGAGATCTCATAAGAGATCATCTGCGCACTTGCACGCACACCACCCAGAAACGGATACTTAGAATTCGAAGCCCAACCCGCCAGCACAATCCCATAGACCCCCAGAGACGAGATTGCGAACATGTAGAGCGGTCCCACATTCAAATCCGCGATGACCATCTTGAACGGCGCCCCCAGGCCCGCCCAACTCAAATCCAACTCACTGCCGAATGGCATCACCGCTGCCGTCATGAGCGCCGGCACCATCGTCAAGCAAGGCGCCAGCCAGTAGTAAAACGTGTTCACCGACCTTGGGGTGAAATCCTCCTTCAAAATGAACTTCAAGCCATCCGCCATCGGCTGAAGCAACCCGCCGATCCCGAAAATCTGAATGTCTTTCTTGAAACCTAAAAGGGTCAACGGAATCCCAGTCCGGTTCGGGCCCACCCGATCCTGAATGATCGCCGAAACCCGCCTCTCAGCATAGACCGAGTAAGCCACCATCGGCAAAATCACCAAAAAGACCAAAAAGACGATCTTGATCAATGAAGCGATCAGGAGCGGGAGATCAAAACTGGCCAGAATAGATTGCATCCAAAAAAGAAGGGACCCGCCACTATCAGAACAGACCGCCGTCCGGCAACCCGAATTTGTGAAAAATTTCACAAAGTCCGCCCCATCGGCCCGTCAGCCCCTCCCAAGCCCTTCCCAGGGTCAAATTTTCATGCCCCTTCCAACCTCACCACTCCCTCTCCCGCCCCCAACGCCACCCGCCGATAAAAACAAGTCGCCCGCTTCGTGTGGCAGCAGCCACCCCCACGCTGCTTCACTCGCAGCACCAAAGCATCCTGATCACAATCCACCAGCATTTCTATCACATCCTGAAACTCCCCGCTCGTCCGCCCCTTGTGCCAAATCTCCTTCCGACTGCGGCTCCAATACACCGCTTGCCGCAACGCCAGGGTCATCCGCAGACTCTCCTCGTTCATGTAGGCCAACATCAAAGGCTGCCCGGTGTCAGCATCCACTGCCATTGCCGGCATCAATCCATCTGCATCGAACTTCGGCGCAAAACCAAGCCCCTCCTCAATCGCGGACTTCCCTTCCCGGGACGCAAACGTTCCCCCAGCAATTTCAACACTCTCTGACATCCCCTACCTTACCCCAACTCCCCACCACGCCAAAACAAAATGGGTTTTGTTCGACAAATCCGCCCCCATCGCTAGCCTGAAACGCCCATGTCAGCTCCCGGCATCCTCATTTCTTTCGAAGGCTCAGAAGGCTGTGGCAAATCCACGCAAATCCGTCTCCTTCGCTCCCGCCTCGAACAGGACGGCCACCCGACCGAACTCATGCGCGAACCCGGAGGCACCCCCATTGGTGAATCGATCCGCCACCTCCTCCAGCACGCCCCGGAAGGCGCCAGCATGTCCTCCGAAACCGAACTCCTCCTCTTCGCCGCTTCCCGCGCCCAACTCGTCCGCGAAAAAATCCACCCCCTGCTCTCCTCCGGCACCATCGTGCTCCTCGACCGCTTCCTCGATTCCACCACCGTCTACCAGGGCATCGCCCGCGGCCTTCCCAAAGAAAGCGTCGCCGCCATCAACGCCTTCGCCGTCGGCGGCACCCTCCCTCACCTCACCTTCCTCCTCGACATGGACGCCGACACCGCCCGCTGTCGCATCCTTCAAGCCGGCCGCGAGCTAGACCGCATCGAAAGCCAGCCCCTAGCCTTCTTCCAAAAGGTCCGTCAAGGCTATCTCGACCTCGCAGCCACCGCACCAGACCGGATCCACGTTCTCGACGCCACCCTCACCCAAGACACCCTTCACCAGCACATCTGGAGCCTCGTCGCCCCCCGCCTCCATGCCCTTTAAGCCCGAAAACGCCCTCGCCCTCCTCGACCGGGCCAACCAGCAGGGCCGCCTCGGTCACGCCTACCTCATCACCGGCCCGCGCGAAGCCGATCTCAACACGTTCGCCCTCGATCTCCTCCGCCTCGTCACCGCCAAGCCGCGCTACAACATCGAAGACTTCCAAAAAGAAGGCGCCTACGTCCTCTCTCCCGAAGGCAAATCGCGCCGTATCGTCGTCGGAGATCAAACCGGCGCAGCCCCCAACACCATGCGCCACTTCATCCAGCACATGCAGATGAGCAACGGCGGCCGCCTCAAACCCGCCCTCATCCAGGACGCCGAGCGCATGAACGACAGCGCCCAAAACGCCTTCCTCCGCACCCTGGAGGAACCCCCCGGCGGCGCGCTCTTCCTCCTCCTCACCCACAACCCTCGCGCCCTCCTTCCCACCACCCGCTCCCGAGTCATCGAAATCGCCCTTCTCCCACCCCCAGGCGCACGCATCTTCACCGCCTACGAAGAACAACTCCTCACCGTTCTCCGCCAACTCAGCACCCGCACCACCGCCGGCATCTCCGGCGCCCTCGCCCTCAAAGCCGGCTTCCAGGAAATCCTCGAACAACTCAAAACCGACATCAAGAAAGACCTCGAAGACGAATTCAAAAAGGAGCAGGACCACTACAAGCAAACCACCGACGGCTCCTGGCTGAAACAGCGTGAGGAACAAATCGAGGCCCAGATCGAAGCCAACTACCAGCAGCAACGTGACGCCCTCATGGACCTCCTCCTCTCCTGGATGGGCGACGTCGCTCGCCAGCAGGTCGGCGGCGGCCAGCTAGACATCCTCCCCTACCAGGACGCCACCGCCGCCCTCGCCCAACGCTGGACCCCCGGCCAGCTCCACAAACGCCTCGCCGCCCTCCGCAAACTCGACCAACTCCTCCGCACCAACGTCAACGAAAGCCTCGCCCTCGAAGTCACTTTTATCACCGCCTTTGGCTAACTCCCTCCCAATGCCCTTCCTCCGAGCAGTCATTTTCGACTTCGACGGCCTCATCGTCGACACCGAAAGCACCGGCTACCAAACCTGGCGCGAAATCTTCGAAGCCCACGGCCTCGACCTCGCCATCGAAACCTACGCCGCCGTCATCGGCACCGACTTCGGAGCCCACTACGACCCCCGTGTCGATCTCGAAACCCGCACCGGTCGCCAATTCGATTGGGCCGAACTCGAAACCCAACGTACCCTCCGCGAGAAAGAGCTCCGCAAATCTCTCTCCATCCTCCCTGGCGTCGTCGATCGCCTCACCGAAGCCGCGTCCCTTGGACTTCCCTGCGCCATCGCCTCCAGCAGCCCCCGTTGGTGGGTCGAAGGCTGGCTCAACGACCTCAACCTCATTCACCACTTCCACCACCTCACCACCGTCGACGACACGGGCAAAGTCAAACCCGACCCCAGCCTCTTCCTCCTCGCCGCCCAGCGCCTCAACGTCAGCACCTCCGAAGCCATCATCTTCGAAGACTCCCTCAACGGCCTCATCGCCGCTCAAGCCGCCGGCATCCAGTGCATCGTTGCCCCAGGCCCCATGACTCAGCACCTCCATTTTCCCGGTGCATTGAAAAGAGTCACCTCGCTCGCAGAAGTATCCCTCAAAGACCTCAACCCGCTCCCAGTCGCATGAGCCTCCTCGTCTTGCCGCTCGCTGACCGCTACGAACGCTTTCGTGATTCGGTCTTCGCAGGTGTCGAAGACTCCCCCACACTCCCCGGCATGGAGCCACCCATGAGCGAACTGGATCTCCAGAGCCTCTGGTTCTCGGGCGCCTTCGGCACCTCCTTCACCACCACCGACAACCGTGCCGTCACCATCGAAGACTTCGGCTCCTGGAATGCCGGCGCCGGCCCGGACTTCACCGGCTGCGCCATCTGCATAGGCGACCAACTCCTCACCGGCGACATCGAACTCGACCCCGACGTCCGAGATTGGGAGCGCCATCACCATGGCGCCAATCCCGATTACCAAAACGTCATCCTCCACGTGTTCATCGAGGCACCCACCGACCAGCGCTTCTTCACCCGCACCCACCAGCACACTGAAGTCGCTCAGACCCAGATCTCCCGCTCCATGCTCGCCGCAGACGCGACCCCCAAAAGTCGCCTCGCGGCCGCGCGCCTCGGCCGCTGTGCCGCCCCCCTCCGCGACATGGACCCCAAACGCGTTTCAGATCTCATCGAAAGCGCCGCCCAACACCGCCTCCGCCTCAAATCCACTCGCCTTCACGCCCTCGCCTCCTCTCACGGCAGGGAGCAAGCCATCTTCCAAGCCCTCGCCCAAACCCTCGGCTACCGAAACAACCAGCGCCCCTTCACGGTCCTCACCCAGCGCCTCCCCGTCAAACGCCTGCTCAAAGAAGATTCCCTCAATCGCCAAACCCTCCTCTTCGGCACCGCAGGTTTCCTCGAAGACCTCCATCCCGACCGCAACGAAGACGCCACCCGCTCCTACCTCAAGCAACTCTGGTCCCGCTGGTGGAAACTTCGTGACTCCTGCCTGCGCTGGCTCGAACCCCAACACCTCCTCCGCTGGAAACTCAACGCCGTCCGCCCCGGCAATCACCCCCAACGCCGCCTCGGTGCCCTCACCACCTTGCTCGACCACTGGACTCTCGTCTCCGCCCCCCTCATCGACGCCACCCGCTGGAGCCTGCCCGCCTGGCGGGAAAGCCTCCTCTCCTTGCAACACCCCTTTTGGTCCACCCACTACACCCTCTCGGCTGCCCCCTCAGATCACCCCGTCTCCTTAATCGGCGAAACCCGCATCCACGAAATGCTCGCCAACGTCGTCTACCCCCTCCTCGTCCCCGAGCGCACCCGCCTCTGGGCCGAATACCTCGAACTGCCCGCCCTCCTCGACAATCAAAAAGTCCGCCGCGCCATGCTGCGTCTGTTCGGCGACTCCACTCTCCAAAAAAGCTTCAATCGCAAACTCTTCCACCACCAAGGCCTCCTCCAAATCTACCAGGACTTCTGCCTCGAAGACCACTCCGCCTGCGCCGACTGCCCCTTCCCCGAGCGGCTCAAAGAATGGTCGTAGCCCCGCTTCGCTTCAATCAAAATGCCGATGCAGCGTGAACTCTAAGTTTCGCTCCACAATTTCCCCCATCGAATTGCACGCATCAAACCGCGTCGTCTGGTGAAACTCGCCCAACTCCTGCCTCAGCTGCACCACCTTATCAAACGGCTCCGCACGATCCTTCTTCATGCAGGTGATCAAATGCCTCAACCGGTCAATCTCCGACGTGTAGCGCCGCGCGATCAAACTCCGCTCCTCCTCCTGATACTGCTTCATCGTCGGATAGTTCAGCAACTTCGCACACAGCCCCACCACTTGATTGTTCTCCTTGAAGAACTGCGGCAAATAAAGCGTCTTCCGACCCTCATAGCTCTGCTGGTCAAAATCAATCGCCCGCACCCGATACTGCACATCCTCAAAATCCGGCGTAATATCGATCACATAATTGTAACTCCGCATGTCCCCGAGCAACCGAATGAAACACCGCTCGCTAAACTTCACAAATTCCTTCGCAATCCGCACCTGATTCGTGTCCTCCCGGTCTAGATAATCCCGAATGAATGCATCCCCGGGAATGCCCGCAATGTGCTCCTCAATCAGCGAGTTCTCGTGATACAAATAATTGATCCGGTTCGGCGAAAGCAAATGCTCCAACTCCAGGCCATAAATCCGGGACGCATCCGCCACCTTCACATAGAAATGGTCGTAGTTGTCATTGTACTGATTCACCACCCGAATCCGAAACGGCTTCGAATTCCCAAACTCACAGTAGTCCACCCGCTCCACAAACAAGTGCGATACCGCCTCCACATCTCCCGTTCGCAACAGCGAATAAATACTCGTTAATCGAGGATACAGCTCCTGCTGAATCTCCCCGGGATATAGCACGCTCGACCAATGGGTCGGCCGGTCCTCCTTATCAAACAACGGATAACTCTCCGAGAACCCCTGCAAATCATTGTACGTGGCAGGCAGCGTATACTGCCGGTCCCACCTCACCAAATACTCCCGCATCGCCTCCGAAACCGGAATGAAATGCTTCCTGCGTGAAATCTCGTTCATTGAAATAAACCCCCATCACTCGACACCCTGCACACAGCAGGTGCAATGCCAGATCGGTTCCCTGTGCCGAAAACCTACCGCCTCTCCTTACCCTTCACCTTCGCCTCAAGTTGAGCCTTTCTCTTCAACAGCTGCGCCAACGCCACTTCCCCCTCATTGATCCTCACCTGCAATGCCGCCGCCGCATGCCGATGCAACGTCGGATCTGAATTTCCACCCAGAATGGCACTCTGCACCAAGTTGTTTTCTTCAGCCAAGGCCCTCTTCATGTTTCCCAATTGCCCGTTCAATCGCACCACTTCGTAATCAGCTTCCTCCAATTGCTCATCAAGCCCCACCCCCTGAGTGATCGGAGCATTCGCCTTGTTGACCGCCATCACCGGCACCGCCTGCTCAAATCCCAATCGTGTCTGCAGACTCGGATTTAACCGATTCAGTGGCACACTCATCGTGCCAGCCTGATGCATGAAAGTCAGATTCGATTCCGTCAGTTCCCGAATTTTCACCCGCTCAAACTTCTTCCCATCAATCTCCACCATCTCCAGTTCCATTCCGGGCGCCCGTTTCCGAATCGAAACTTTATACTGCGCCTTGTAATCTGAAAAATCTTTCCTGATCGCCTCCAAAGCCTTCGCCGCCTCGTCCATCTGCGATTGCAACTTGTCCCGCTCCGCCTTGAGCTTGTCTCGTTCGGCCTGCACCGCTTTCATTTGCAATTGCAGCCTCCCCATCTCCGCCTTCGCCTGGGCTTGGATCGTCTCCAACCCACGAATCTGATCTCCCAATGACCGGACCTGCGCCTCATCCTGACAACTGCTCAGCCCAAACAATCCAATCACAAAGCCACTCCGCACTGCGTTCTGAATCATCGCCTTATTCATATGGAATCAATCTTCCTCTATTCCTAATGCACAAATGAGTAAGAACAACTCCTGAATCACCTACGCCCCATTTACTTCTCGCCCACCCTTTCTCCAAACGCATCCACCGAAAAACCCGCCTTGCCCCCTCCCCTCCCTCCCTCCAAACTCTCACCTCCCTCGTGATCCTCCCCCCACACATCCTCGAAATCATCCACCGCCTCCACCAAGACGGCCACCTCGCCTACCTAGCCGGTGGCTCCGTCCGCGACTTCCTCCTCAATCGCGATTCCAAAGACCACGACATCGCCACTTCCGCAAACCCCACTCAAATCGCCAAACTCTTCCCCGGCAGCCAGCTCGTCGGCGCCCACTTCGGCGTCGTCATCGTCCCCGCCTCCGGCAAACGCTGGGTCGAAGTCGCCACCTTCCGCACCGACGGCTCATACGGCGATGGCCGCCGCCCCGAATCCGTTTCTTTTTCCACACCCGAACAAGACGCCGAACGCCGTGACTTCACCATCAACGGCCTCTTCTACGACCCCGAAACCAGTGCGCTCATCGACCACGTCAACGGCCAGTCCGACCTGAAAGCCCAACTCATCCGCGCCATCGGCGAACCCGCCGCCCGCTTCCAGGAAGACCACCTCCGCCTCCTCCGCGCCATCCGCTTCGCCACCACCCTCGGCTTCTCCATCGAACCCGCCACCTGGTCCGCCCTCCAACAAGCCGCTCCCCTGATTACCAAAATCAGCCCCGAACGCATCCGCGACGAACTCGACCGCATCTGGCTTTCCCCTCATCGTCAAACCGGCTTCGACCTCCTCGTTCATTCCGGCCTCATGGCCCAGATCCTTCCTGAAATCCTCAACCTCCAAGGCTGCGAGCAACCCCCTCAATTCCACCCCGAAGGCGATGTCTTTGTCCACACCCGCCTCATGCTCTCCAAGCTCCCGCCAGACGCCTCCCTCCCCCTCGTCCTCTCCGTCCTCTTTCACGACATCGCCAAACCCGCCACCCAAACCACCGACCCCGACTCCGGCCGCATCCGCTTCAATGGCCACGACAAACTCGGCGCCGAAATGACCGACACCATCCTTCGCCGCCTCAAATACTCCAACGACATCATCGAAGCCACCACCGCCGCCGTCGCCAATCACATGCACTTCATCGGCGTCCAGCAAATGCGCGCCTCCACCCTCAAACGCTTCCTCGCCCGCCCCTTCATCGACGACGAACTCGAACTCCACCGCGTCGACTGCCTCGGCTCCAACGGCCTCCTCGACAACTACGAATTCCTCCAGCAAAAACGCATCGAGTTCGCCAACTCCCCTCAACCCCTCATCCCCCCGCCCCTCCTCACCGGTCGCGATCTCATCGCCCTCGGCTTGCCCCCTGGACCTGCCTTCACCGCCATCCTTCACGATGCCCAATCCCTCCAACTCGAAGGCACCCTCACCACCAAAGACCAAGCCATCGCCTGGGCCAAAACCCAGGCTCCTCAGTGATCCTGCTCCATCAACTTCGCCGTCTCCTTCTTCAAAATCCGCCCCACCCGATGCTTCGCCAGATACACCTGCGCCGCATTCACCCCCAGCTCCTTCTTCACCTTCTCAGGACTCCATCCCTTGATCACATAACACGAGAAAATCTGATACTGCCGCGGTGACACCAGCGCCTTTACCCGGCGCAAAGCAATGTCCATGATCTTCTCCGTCCACTCCTGATCCCACAATTTCTCCAGCGCCACCCCATTCGGATCCGCGCATCGCTCGATCGGCGCCGTCCGCCGTTCCTCGTCATCATCAAAGTGCAGATCCGCCTCACGACTTTGCTGCTTCTTCCGCCGCCGAAATTGATCCAAAATCCGCCACCGCGCCTGGTTCAACAAAAAGCTCTTAAAGGACCCCAAACTCGTGTCGAACTTCTTCTTCTGCAGATTCTTCGCCACCCCGATGAAAGTCTCCTGAACCACATCGTTCGACTCCTCATTCGTCAGTCCCGACTTCCTCGCCACATGCCAGACAAAACTCGAATACGTCCGGTAAAACTCATCCCAGCTCGCCCAATCATCCCAGTCATCCAGACGCTCAATCAGCGTCTTCCGCGTCGGCGGTGACCCGGCTTTCATCTGCTCCGCCGCCACCTTCTCGATGTCAGGAAGCGTTTTCCCTTCTGTTGGCATGAATTCGAAGATAAGCCCAGCCCGCCCACCCGCAACCCCATTGTTGCGACTAGGGAGTGTTTAAAAACTCGGGATGCCCGGGCAGCGAGTGCAGGAGGGTGAATGGCGAGGCGCAGGGTGCTGCCGCTATTGGTGAATAACGGCAAACCCTGGAACGAAACCAGTCACCCTCCTCCACCGCTGCAGGGGCGTATCGAGTCTTTAAACACGCCCTCAATCCCCTCTACTTCTTCTTCTCACCCTCTTTCTTCTCATTCTCATCCCCGCGTCCACCCATCGCCTTAAACGGCGCCTCCACCACACCACCCGCCGTCTTCACCGTCGTCTCAGCCAAACTCCCCACCGTCTTCACCGGCACCGTCACCAGCGAACACGCCACGCCCAAAACCAAGTATCCCGCACAACCCAAAGCAAAGATCATTTTCTTCATTCCTCCACTCCTACAACATCTCCTTTCCCCATCAACTCCCTTCTCCCCTTGCACCCACCCCGCCCCGCTGCTGTACTCCCACTCATGTCCTCCACCCCCGACACCTCCTGGATCGACCGCTTCCTCCCCAAGTTCCGCTGCCCGGACACCCACCAGCCCCTCCGCTGGGCCACCCCCGAAGAATGCGCCCGCGTCGGAATCCCCCCCTCCCTAAAAGCCGCCCTCGCCCGCCAAGACGGCTCCCGCATCTTCCCCATCGACGATGGCATCCCCCTCCTCCTCCCAGCCGACACCCAATAAACGACCACCCTTACACAGCATCCGCATAGCCGCCCTCCCTCTCCCGCTTATCCTCACCCTCAACCCATGACACTTCTCCGACGTCTCCCTTTCCGCTTCCATTGGGCGCTCGTCCTTTTGATGGGAGCCGTCATCCCCCTCATCACCGCCAAAACCGACAAACCCGGCGAGTTCTACCCCTTCTCGAACTTCCCCATGTACTCGTCCTTCGAGCCGGACACCTACCTCGTCTACATCACCGACCTCGAAGACAAACCCCTCGCCATCTCCCCCGTCTTCGGCACCTCCGCCTCCGACATCAAAAAAACCTACGACCGCAAGCTCGGCGAACTCAAACCCCGCGCCCCCAAAGGCACGCGTAAGGCCAATCTCCCTCTCCCCCTCAAACAGGAAGCCGCCGCCGAAACCCTCACAGCCCTGGTCAAACGCATCTCCCCCAGTCCCCATCTCATTGGCAAAACCGGCCTCCGCCTCCATCAAGTCGACATCCACTACGACGGCGACCTCCTCACCCAACGCAGCACCCCCGTCGGCCAGATCACCCTGCCATGACCGCTTCCACCAGCCCCTCCCCGCTCTGGAAACGCCTCTGGCTCAGCCTCTGGCGACTCGAACCCATCCGCATGCCGCGTTGGGAAGTCTTCATCGTCCGCCTCGCCTTCGCCCTCCTCGTCTGGGACACCCAAACCGGCTGGATCAGCTTCTGGAATGACCCTCCGCAAGCCGCCCGCGCAATGGTCGAAAACGCCTCCACCTTCGACATCCGTTGGGACACCCAACCCCACCCAAACGGCCTCGGCTACCTCTTCGACTTCACCTTCATCTCCAATGACGCCATCGAAAAACCCGTGCGCTACGCCATGGGCATCTCCCTCATCCTTTACGTCATCGGCATCCCCGGCGCCTTCACGCTCGCCATCCCCGTCTTCATGTGCCTGGCCACCTCCACCCTGGCCAACTCCCAAGGCAGCATCGGCCACACCGCCCAGGGCCTCCACCTCGCCCTCCTCGCCGTCTGGCTCGCCGCCCTTTACGCCTTCATCCAAAAAAGACGCGGCCGCCCGCTCAAATTCGGCTACACCAGCGGCGAGTTCGAACTCGACTGGGCCCGCCAAGCCCTCTCCGCCGCCTACGTCGTCTCCGCCATCACCAAACTCATCGTCTCCAAAGGCCTCTGGTTCCTCGACGCCAAATACTTCCCCCTGCACATCCTCAAAAACAACGAGATGCAGTACTTCGACACCCTCGACGAAACCACCCGCCGCCTCGCCTGGCTGCCCGACTTCGCCCTCCAACACCCCCACTGGTGCCAGTTCCTCTTCGGCATCGCCCTCCCCCTCGAACTCTTCGTCTTCATCGGCCTCCGCAACCGCCGCGCCGCCGCCCTCTTCGGCCTCGGCCTCATTGGCTTCCATCAAAGCGTCACCGAACTCACCCACCTCTCCTTCATCTTCAACAAACTCCTCCTCCTCATCCTCTTCGTCGCCCCCTGGTATTGGCTCACGAAACCGTTCCAAACAAACCCTGACTCCTCTAATCTCTTCAAGAGATAGCAAAACAACCACTTCTCCCGCCAAACGACGCCCCTCCCGCACATCAAGCCCAACAGCACCGCCCAACGTCCCCACCCCCAATCACCCCATCCCCACGGAGCAAGCCGCCGGCTAGCCTCCAAATGTACCACGCCTGTCCTAGGCGTGCCCCCCCACCTCACCCTCCCCATCCCGCACCGCCAGTTCGTTTTTACGCTTCCCAAAGTTCTCCGCGGCATCTTCCGCAAGCGCCGCCGACTCCTCACCCACCTCTTCCATACCTCCGCCGATTGCCTGCGCGACCACTTCCGCACCCGCCTGAATCTGCCCAAAGGCCGCCTCGCCGCCGCTGCCACCCTGCACACCTTTGGCGACTACCTCGTCTTCCATCCTCACCTCCACATCCTCGCTGCCGACGGCCTCTTCTATGAAGAAGGCCGCTTCCACTGCATGCCAGCGGAAGAACTCGCACCACTCACTGACCTCTTCCGCGCCCGCTTCCTCCACGCCCTCCACAGCGCCAAACTCATCAGCCAAACAAAGCTCGCCGACCTCCTCTCCTGGAAAAACAGCGGCTTCCATGTCCACGCCGACCCAGCACCCGTCGGCCCGCGTGACCTCAAAGGCCGCCAGCGCCTCGCCGAATCGGAGCGAAGCGGAGATAGACAGCCGAATGGCTGCCCGAAGGGTGAGCGAAGCGAATCAATATCTCCTCCGCGCCCCCTTCTCCCTCCCGAAAATCCATTGGAACCCCACCACCCAGACCGTCATTTACCGCTCCCGCCGCAGTTGGAACACCAAACGCAACTTCGAAGTCTTCCCCGCCACCACCTTCCTCGCCGCCGTCATCGAGCACATCCCGCCCAAATCCCAGCACACCATACGCTACTACGGCCTCTACTCCAACAAATCCCGAGGCATGAACCGCCCCGCTGTCCAGCCCATCGTCCCGCCCCCAGAGAAAAAAGAACCCCCGGACGAAAAAGCCCCGCAGCCGCCACCTGAAGCCGACCCGCTCCTCATCCCACCACCCCCCGCAAGCGCCCAGGCCATGCGGCCCCTTTGGCGCGACCTTATCCTCGCCACCTGGGGAGCCGATCCCCTCCAATGCCCCTGCTGCAAAGGCACCATGAGGAAAGTCGAAACCCTCATCCAGCCCGAGAAGATCGAGTTTTTTCTGCGGTTGTTGGGCATGTGGGAGGGCCTCATCAACATCCCGCCACCGCCTGAACCCCCCTTCGATATCGAGACGTTCGAGCCCATCGAGCCACCTTGGCAAGCCATCAAACAATGGATTCCTGCCGATAACGATGAACCGGCCTTCCGGTGGCAGGACACGCACCACAGCAACGAATCCCCCTGGAAGCCCACGGAAGTGCCGCTCGATGATGACCGCAGCCTCGTCCTCGATGCCGATTAAACCTGGCTGAGCCTTACCGGCCCGAATTAACCCTCAAAAACCGCTGCCAAAATAAATCTTGGCACATCGTGTAGGAAAGCTACGCTCAGGAGCGTGGGAAATCAATCATGAGTCTCGCCTCAGCCATCGCACGTCGGTTCAAAACCGGCCAAAAACCTCATTTTGGGTCGGAATTCATCATTCCTCATTCCAAATTCGTCATTCCTCCGCCCCTCTCTCCCCCCAGACCCCCTCACACCCCGACCCCGCTCCACGTCTAGCCCCAACTCGACCCGGCCCCCTCAAAAGCAATTTCCTAGCAGCCATTTCCGGGCTGGAACAAAATAACTTCCATGCATAACTCACCGACGCTCTGCCTCGCAGTCTCCCTGCTGCTGGCTCTGCTGGCTGTGCTTCACGCTACCGAGCCAAAGAAGCCCAACGTCATCTTCATCCTCGCCGATGACCTCAGTTACGGTGACCTTGGATATACGGGCCAGAAGCTGATCGCCACGCCGCACATTGACCGGCTCGCGGCAGCCGGCCTACGGTTCACGCAGGCTTACGCGGGCGCACCAGAATGCGCGCCGTCACGCGCCAGCCTCATGACCGGCATGCACATGGGCCACTGCCGCATCCGCGCCAACCGCGCGAAACCTGGCAGTGGCGGCTATTTACGCAATGAGGACGTGACGCTGGCCGAGACGCTCAAGTCGGCGGGTTACTCCACGGGCTTCGTCGGCAAGTGGGGCATGGGGTTGATGGAAGACGAAGGTGCGCCATTCCGACAGGGTTTTGATTACTCGTTCGGGTATTACGATCAAGGGCGCGCGCACTCCTACTATCCTGATTTCCTGGACGAAAACGACCACGAGGTCAAACTGGACGACAATAAGGGCTTCGACATGGCCGCTCTCTACGCCCACTCGAAGGCTGACAAGAACCGCTACGATGCGCAGGGCAACTTCCTCGCGCCGGGCGTAGCCGACCCCGCCAAGGCCAAGAACTCGCAGACCCTTATTCACACCGCCGGTCTCGATTTCATCCGGCGCAGTAAGGATCGGCCGTTCTTCCTCTACTACGCTACGCAGCTTCCGCACGGGCCGGTGGTGATCCCCAATCTGGGTTCTTACAAGGACAAGGACTGGCCGCTGAAGAACAAGGAATGGGCCGGCATGGTTTCCTGGCTGGATCAATGTGTGGGCGAGATTACGGCCCTGCTGCGCGAGCTTAATCTAGAGCAGGACACGATCATCTTCTTTGCCGGCGATAACGGTTACAGCCAGTGGGGCTATTTTGCCCGCAAGGCATGGAGCGATGACCCGCTGTTCCAGAACAAAGGCCCGTGGCCCGGCGGCAAATTCGCGCTCTATGAAGGCGGTTGCCGCGTGCCGTTCTTCGTATCCTGGCCCGGCCAGATCGCCGCGCGTGCGAGCGGCCACGTCTGCGCACTCTACGACGTGATGCCGACGCTGGCCGAGTTGGCGGGTATCCCGTCGCCGCCGACCGACGGCATCAGCTTCGTCCCGGAACTGTTCGGCAAATCGGACCAGCAGAAGAAACACGACTACCTCTACTGGGAGAACGGCAGCAAGCTTCCGCATGGTCAGGCGGTACGTTTCGGCCCGTGGTATGCGATGCGCGCGCACCCAGAAAAACCGCTGCACGTTTTCGATGTCGAGAAAGACCCCGGCTGCACGGGCGATCTCGCGGCCGGCCGATCCGATCTGGTCACTCGTGCCAAAGCCATCTTCACCGAAGCGCACACCGACAGCGCGTCGTATATCAACCCCGGCGAACCCAGCCCACCCAAGCGGCAGAAGGCCAAACCAGCAAAGAAACCAAAGCAATAATGAGTTCTCCCATGAGCAAGACCTTTCTAACCCTCACCGCCCTGTTGCTGGCTCCGCTGACCGGCACGCCTGCGACCGCCGCAGACACCGGCTCGACGTTCGCACAGATCGCACAACCTCATCCTCGCTCAGCGGGCGCGCCAAAGGCGGCGGACGTGAGTTTCTCGACTCGCTGGCCCCGGCCGATGAACCGCGCGGACAACCGCGACTCGTTCAAGAGCGCGCGCGAATTCCACGCGACCCGGCTGGACTGGCTCTACCTGTCCGGGAAGCCCGAGTCCAACAGACCCCCTCACACCCCGACCCCGCTCCACGTCTAGCCCCAACTCGACCCGGCCCCTTCAAAAGCAATTTCCTAGCAGCCAATTTCCTAGCAGCTGCTTGACAGTTTAAACCCCTCACGGCCGATGCCGTGCATCGCACTCGCGCAATGGCATCCACTCTCGTCATCAATCCACCGCTGCCGAACTTCGTTTAAGGCATTTCCTGTCTGAATCCCTCCTCAGTACCCTGAACGCACAGCTGTCACAAACTGCCCAAACAAAAACCCCATCCCAACCAGACTCCCTGGTTAGAATGGGGTTGCCAGTCAGCAAGACATCCCGTTCAACCAACCACGTCAAACCGGCCCAAGTTCATCACCTTGGTCCAAGCCGCCACGAAGTCCGCCACGAATCGAGCCTCGCCATCCGCACTCCCATACACCTCCGAGATCGCACGCAATTGCGAGTTCGATCCGAACACCAAATCCACCGCCGTCGCCATCCACTTCATCTGCCCGCACGACCGATCGCGACCCTCGAAAAAGTGCTCGCACCTGGCCGACTTCTTCCACTCCGTCTCGATGCTCAGCAGGTTCACGAAAAAGTCGTTCGTCAGACTTCCCCGCCGCTCCGTCAGCACCCCCAAATCAGGATGCCCCACGTTCGTCCCCAGCACCCGCATCCCCCCCACCAGCACCGTCATCTCAGGCGCGGATAGCGTTAGCAGTTGCGCCCGATCCACCAGCGTCTCAGGTGCCGGACGGTCAAGCTCGTGACCCAGGAAGTTGCGGAACCCATCCTGCTTTGGTTCGAGCACCTCAAACGACTCCACATCCGTCATCTCCTGCGTCGCATCCGTCCGCCCGGGCATGAACGGAACCTTCACCGCATGCCCGGCCTTCTGTGCCGCCTGCTCAATCCCCGCGCTTCCCCCCAGCACAATCAAGTCAGCCAAAGAGACCCTTTTGTTGCCCGATTGCGCAGCATTAAACGCCCCCTGAATCCCCTCCAGCACACCCAACACCTTGCCCAACTGCTCCGGCTGATTCACCTCCCAATCCTTCTGCGGAGACAACCTTACCCGAGCCCCATTCGCCCCTCCACGCTTGTCACTGCCACGGAAAGTCGAAGCCGAAGCCCAAGCCGTCGAAACCAACTCCGAAACCGTCAGTCCCGAATCCAAAATCTTCCCTTTCAACAGCACCACTTCCTCCTCTCCGATCAATTCATGATCCACCGCCGGCACCGGATCTTGCCAAATCAACGGCTCCTTCGGCACCAATGGCCCCAGATACCGCGCCAACGGCCCCATGTCACGATGCGTCAGCTTGAACCACGCCTTCGCAAACGCATCCGCAAACTGATCCGGATGCTCGTAAAACCGCTTCGAGATCTCATGATAAATCGGATCCACCCGCAGCGCGATGTCCGTCGTGAACATCATCGGCGCATGCCGCTTCGCGGGATCATGCGCATCCGGCACCGTCCCCAGCCCCGCGCCATCCTTCGGCGTCCACTGCCACGCTCCCGCCGGACTCTTCGTCAACTCCCACTCATACGAAAACAGGTTCGTGAAATACCCGTTCGACCAAGCCGTCGGACTGTTCGACCACGCCCCTTCCAATCCACTCGTGATCGTATCACCCGCATTGCCCGTCCCATAGCTGTTCTTCCACCCCAGCCCCTGCTCCTCGACCGGAGCCCCCTCAGGCTCAGGCCCCACATTGCCCTCCGGCGTCGCCGCCCCGTGCGCCTTCCCAAACGTGTGCCCCCCCGCAATCAACGCCACCGTCTCCTCATCGTTCATCGCCATCCGCGCAAACGTCTCCCGAATGTCCCGCGCCGACGCCAGCGGATCAGGTTTCCCATTCGGCCCTTCCGGATTCACATAAATCAAACCCATCTGCACCGCGCCCAGCGGATGCTCCAAATGCCGATCCCCAGTGTAGCGCTTGTCTCCCAGCCACTCACTCTCCGGTCCCCAATAAATATCCTCCTGCGGCTCCCACACATCTGCCCGCCCACCCGCAAACCCGAAGGTCTTAAATCCCATCGACTCCAACGCCACATTCCCCGTCAACACCATCAAGTCAGCCCAGGAAATTTGGTTGCCATACTTCTGCTTGATCGGCCACAGCAACCGCCGCGCCTTATCCAAATTGCCATTGTCCGGCCAGCTATTCAGCGGCGCAAACCGCAACGTCCCAAACCCCGCTCCCCCGCGTCCATCCGTCACCCGATACGTCCCCGCACTGTGCCACGCCATCCGAATAAAGAACGGACCGTAATGCCCATAGTCCGCCGGCCACCAAGATTGCGAAGACGTCATCAACGCTTCCAAATCCTTCCTCAACGCCTCCAAATCCAGCTTCTGAAACTCGGTGACATAATCAAAATCGTCCCCCAGCGGATTCCCCTTCACCGGGTTCTGATGCAAAATCTTCAAGTTCAACTGCTCAGGCCACCAGTCGCGATTCGACATGGCTCCTGCTGCAGTGTGGCGTTGCGGACCGGCTTGCGCGCCCATCACGGGGCATTGGCTGATGTTTTCCATGGTGTGTTCTGTTGGGTTGGTGGGTGATTGTCAGACAAGGCAACCGCCCCATCTTCAAAACCGATCCTACCAAACCTCAACCATGCATCCAATGCATCGTTTGAATAATTGCAATGCGTTCAACGCATCACTAAACTCCACCCATGAAGCCCTACCTCGAATTCCATGCCCTCCAACAACTTACCGTCCTCGCCCGCACCAAAAACTTCACTCAGGCAGCCCTCGAACTCCATCTCTCTCAATCCGCCTTGACCCGCGCCATCCAAAAACTCGAACAACAAATCGGCCAACCCCTCTTCGAACGCAAACCCCGCGAAGTCGTCCTCACCGACCACGGCGAACTCCTCCTCGGTCGCGCCAAAGAAATCCTCAAACTCGTCGAAGACACCTTCTCCGAACTCACCGAAGCAGGCCGTCGAGGTCGCATCCGTCTCGGCGCCATTCCCACCATCGCCCCCTACCTTCTACCCAACCTCCTCAGCAGCTTCGCCAAACAACACCCGGACATCTCCGTCATCGTCCAGGAAGACACCACCGAAACCCTCATCAAACGCTGCTCCCATGGCGAGATCGACCTCGCCATCGTCGCCCTGCCCATCAACGCCAAACACATCGATGTCGAACCCCTCTTCGAAGAGGAACTCCTCCTCGTCGCTCCCCTCGGACATCCCCTCGCCAAAATCGAACCCCTCACCATCCAAGCCATCGCCGACTACCCCTTCGTCATGCTCAACGAGGCCCACTGCCTCTCCGAAAACATCGCCTCCTTCTGCCGCCGACAATCCGTTCAACCCGTCACCATCGAACGCACCAGCCAACTCGCCACCGTGCAGGAACTCGTCTCCCTCGACCACGGCGTCTCCATCGTCCCGCAAATGGCCCGCCAGATCGACCTCAGCAACCAACGAATCTACCGCTCCTTCACCGGCGAAATCCCTACTCGCACCATCGCCCTCATGCGCAACGCCTTCCGCTATCAAACCAAAGCCGTGCTCGCTCTCCTCGACCACATCCGCCTCCATCGCTCCCCTCCCCCTCCATCCGCCACGCACAATTCTCGCAATTCCCGTCAAAACCGGGCCCACCCGCTACGTTAAACCCCACGTCATGCGCCGCGCCCTCCTCCTTCTTCCCCTCGCCCTCGCCTCCCCCCTCCTCGCCGACTGGCCCCAATGGCGCGGCCCCACCCGCGGTGGCATCTCCTCCGACACCGCTCCCATCACCGACGCCATCCCCGACTCCGGCCTCACCAAACTCTGGGAAAGTGATGCCATCCCCAGCGACCACTACGGCGGCCACGGCAGCCCTGTCGTCGCCGGCGAACGCGTCTACCTTAGCATCGTCTGGCACGAGCGCGTCGCCTCCGAGCAACGCGAAATCGACACCGAAGTCATGCAACAGCTCAACCACCGCGGCACCAAACCCGACCTCGCCAAAAAACTTGAAGACGCCCGCCTCGCCCTCAGCCCCCGTCTCCGCGGCGACAAACTCGACGCCTTCATTGAACAGTGGCTCCAGGAAAACATGACGGAAAAAGAACGCATCGCCCTCGGCTCCTGGGCCGCCTCCCGCTTCAAAGCCGGTCGCACCGCCTTCCCCCTCGCCGAACTCGACAAAATCGCCGCCCGTCAAAACAAACCTTTCCCCACCCCCGACGCCTTCCACCAATGGATGGACGAGCAGCAGTTCTCCCCCGAACTCAAAGACAAACTCCTCACCGTCGTCCCCAACACCATCAAAGTCGCCAACGACGTCATCGTCTGTCTCGACCTCGCCTCCGGCAAAGAAATCTGGCGCTACAAAGGCGAAGGCCTCCCCGTCGGCCGCAACGCCTCCAGCACCCCCGCCGTCATCGACGACCGCGTCTACGCCGTCGCCAGCACCCACCTCTACTGCGTCGACGCCGCCACCGGCAAAGAAATTTGGAAAACGCCCCTCACCCGCAAAGGCCCCGCCGCCTCTCCCCTCGTCGCCGACGGCAAAGTCTTCATCAGCGCCGGCACCGCCCAAGCCTACGACACCGCCACCGGCAAGCTCATCTGGGAACAAAAAGACGCCAAAGGTGACACCGGCAGCCCCCAGTGGTGGCAGCCCGAATCCGGTTCCCCCCTCCTCCTCCACACCGCCAGCAGCGCCCTACTTGGCCTCGACCCCGCCACCGGCAAGGTCCTCTGGACCGTCGAAGGCGGCGGCCAGTCCACCCCAGTCACCAGCGGCGACTGGCTCGTCTTCTACAGCGGCGCCGACGGCGTCGGCCTCCGCGCCGCTCAATACCAAAAAGACGCCCCACCCAAAACCGCCTGGTCCCACTTCTGGGTCACCCGCCGCTACTCCGGCTCCCCCATCATCCACGAAGGCCACGTCTATCTCACCTGCGGCGAAAAACACCAGTGCGTGAACCTCACCACAGGTGAAGTCCGCTGGCAGCAAACCGCCTCCAGCACCATCACCTCCCCCATCCTTGCCGACGGCAAAATCATCGTCCTCGAAAACAACGGCAGCCACGTCTCCCTCACCCGCGCCGACCCCGCCGCCCACACCCAACTCGCCCGCGTCCGCATCGACGCCATGGGCTGCACCTCCCCCGCCCTCGCCAACGGCCGCCTCATCGTCCGCCAAAAAGAAAAACTCGCTTGCTTCGACCTCCGCCCCGCACCTTAGCTATCGATCGAAAGGTCCTTTAGCTCATGCCCGCCATCGATACCGCGCAGTTCCTCGATTCCATCACTGACGCTTTCGATCTCCGCGTCTCCAACCTCGGTCTGTCCACCCCCTTCAGGCAATTAAAAGAATGGGACTCCATGGTCTCGGTGTCCATCGTCGCCGCCGCCTACGCCGACTACGACGTCCAAGTCTCCGGCGATGACCTCCTCTCTTGCAACACGCTGGGCGACCTCAAGCAACTCATCGAATCTCGACTCCCACCGGCACCCTGATGGACCAGACCATTCATCAGATCCGCATCGCAGGCCTCGCCGCAGCCGTTCCCCGCCACGAGGAACCAATCGCGGACAGCCAATACGGCACCCCCGAAATCCGCGCCCGCTTCTCCGCCATGACCGGCGTCCACGCTCGCCGCCTCTGCCTGCCCGATCAATTCTGCTCCGACCTCGCCACCGCCGCCGCCAACCGCCTCCTCGATGAACTCAGCTGGAACCGCGCCGAAGTCGAAAACCTCATCTTCATCACCCAATCCCCGGACCTCAACTACCCCGCCACCGCCTGCCTCATCCAGGACCGTCTCAACCTCCCCACCTCCTGCGCCGCCTTCGACATCAACCTCGGCTGCTCCGGCTACCCCTACGGCCTCTTCATCGCCGCCAAAATGACCGCCCAGCGCCCGGGCTCCAAAACCCTCCTCCTTATCGGCGACAGCGCCGGCAAACCCAACCTCGCCTCCGAACTCAATACCGTCAGCCCCCTCTTCGGCGATGCCGCCTCCGCCACCGCCCTAGAGTGGCACCCCGATGCCCCGCCCATGCGCATCCAACTCCACACCGACGGCAGCGGCTGGGATAACATCATGAGTCGCCGCGCCGGAGGCCGTCCCGGTCTGGACGCCAGCAACTTCCAATTCGCAAACGAGGACGGACAAATCAAAATCCAATCCCAATCCCAAATGAAGGGCGAGGACGTCTTCAACTTCACCGCCTCCACCGTCCCCCCCGCCATCCACACCATGCTCGCCGCCATGAACTGGCCCAAAGAGTCCGTGGATGCCTTCGTCCTCCATCAGGCCAGCCGCACGGTCAACGAAATGCTGCGCAAACGCCTCGGCCTGACCCCCGCACAAACCCCCGGCTCCCTCGAAAACTTCGGCAACACCAGTTCCGCCACCATCCCCCTCACCCTTGTCACTCAGCGACGCGATGCTCTCCGCAACTCCCGCCAGCGCCTCATCCTCTGCGGCTTCGGCGTCGGCCTGTCCTGGGGCACCGCCGCCTGCGAATGGGACCGCATGGTTTGCCCAGATCTCATCGAACTCTGAACCGCCCTCCCCATGTCCGTCGCCAAACAACGCCTGATCATCATCAGCGCCGGTTCTTTCGGCCGTGAAGTCTGCGCCATGGCCTGGGCCATCCAGACCACCATCGGCCAATCCTGCCCCTGGCAGGTCACCGGTTTCCTCGACGACCGCCCCTCCATCCTCGATTCCAAAGACCCCACCGGCGCCCCCATCCTCGCCTCTCCCGAAGACTATCAACCCGACACCCTCGACCGCTTCATCTGCGCCGTTGGCGATCCCCAACAACGCCAACACTACGCCGAACTCATCACCCAAAAAGGCGGCCAGTTCCTGCCCCTCACCTGGCCCGGCTCCCTCCTCGCCGGCCACGGCGCCCGTCGTGGCCCCGGCTCCGTCGTCGGCCCCTTCTGCCTCATCTCGAGTGACGTCACCCTCGGTGCCCACACCATGATCGTCGCCCACGCCACCATCGGCCACGACGTCATCATCGGCTCCTGCTCCCACATCGGCGCCTACGCCTTCGTCGGTGGCGGCGCCGTCATTGGCGACCGCGTCACCATCCATCCCCATGCCTGCATTCTCCCCGGCGCCGTCATCGAGGATGATGCCACCGTCGGCGCGGGCTCCGTCGTTTTGAAAAGAGTGCCCCGAGGCCAAACCGTCTTCGGCGTGCCAGCCCTCCCGGTCAAAGCATGAGCCCTCCCCCTCATCCCGCCCCGCTCGTCAGCATTCTGATTCCCACCTTCAATCACGAACCTTTCCTCGCCCAGGCCCTCGAAAGCGCCCTCGCCCAGATCACTTCCTTCCCCGTCGAAATCCTCGTCGGCAATGACGCCTCCACCGACGGCACCGGCCGCATCCTCGACACCTTCACCACCCGCTTCCCCGACCGCATCCGCGCCTTCCACGCCCCCGTCAACGTCGGCGGCCATGCCAACTTCTCGCAACTCTACGCCGCCGCCCGCGGCCAATACATCGCCCTCCTCGAAGGCGACGACTACTGGACCGACCCCGCCAAACTCCAGCTCCAAGTCGACCACCTCGCCACCCATCCCGCCTCCAGCCTCTGCTTCCACCAAGTCGAAATTCGCGACGAAATCGGCACCTCTCCCATCATCCTCTCCAACCCCTCCGACCCCCTCATCACCGGCCTCTCCCGCATCACCCGCTTCAACTACATCCACACCGCCTCCGTTGTCTTTCGCAATCACCTCATCCCAGGCCTCCCTCCCTGGGTCTATCATCTGCCCCTCGGCGACTGGCCCCTCTTCATCCTCCTCGCCGAACACGGCGAACTCCACCTCATCCGCAAACCCATGGCCGCCTACCGCGTCCAAAGCAGCAGCGTCTGGGCCTCGCGCACCCAGCTCAGCCGCCTCATCAGCACCGTCCACGTCGCCGAAGTCTGCCTCCGCCATCTAGGCCACCCCGGCTTCCGCGACTGCATCTTCAAAACCTCCCGCACCATCGCCCGAATCGCCCGCACCAACCATAACCCCCGCCAGTGGCTCTCCTACACCCTCAAATGCGCCCACATGGCCATCGTCCAGCCCTCCATCATCCGCACCCTCCGGAAAAAGAAACGCCAAACCTCTCCTGTGCCCCTCACGCCACCCGAATGATCGCCGTAATCTTCGCCGCCGCCTCCAACGGCAGATCCGCAAACATCGGCAAACACAGCGTCTCCCTCGCCGCCCGGATCGACTCCGGCAAATGCTCCGCCTGAGCTGACGCCAAATCCCGATACCAAGGCAAGTCACTCCCCAGCGTCTCAAAATACGCCCGAGAAAACACATTGTGCCCCCGCAGCACCGCCATCAGCTGCCCGCGATCCATCCCAAACGCCCCCGCCTCAATCCGGATCGGAAAATAAGCATGGTTGCTCTCCAATCCCTCCGGCAGACTCGCCAGCGTCAAACCCGGACACCCCGCCAGACCCTCCCGATACACCCCCGCCACCCGCCCCCGATCCGCAATCTCCTCAGCAAGTCGCGGCAGCGTCACCAGCCCCATCGCCGCCTCCGCTTCATTCATCTTCGCATTCATGCCCGGAAACAGCACATGGTCCTCCGAGTCAAATCCAAAGTCACTCAGCAACCGAACCCGCTCCGCGATCTCCTGCCGCCCCGTCACCACCGCCCCGCCCTCCAGCGTCGTGAACGGTTTGGTCGCATGAAAACTCAAAAGACTCGCATCCCCCAGCGCCGCCAGCGGCACCCCGTTCAGCCTGCCCCCCATCCCATGCGCCGCATCAAACAACAACGGCACCCCATGCCGCCGCGCCAGCCCTTCCAACGCCGCCACCCGACAGCTCATCCCAAACAGATGCACCCCCAGGATCGCCTCCGCCCCACCCTCCAGAGCCACCTCCACCCCCTTCGGATCCACCTGCCACGTCCCCGCCTCCAGATCGCAAAACACCGGCTCACACCCCGCCCACCGCAACGCATGAATCACCCCAATAAAGGTGAAGGCCGGCACGGCCACCTTTCTCCCCCGCAACCCGAACGCCTCCAGCATCAAAATCAACGCCAGGGTCCCGTTCGCCACCACCTCACAATGCCCCACCTCCAAACACCCCGCCAACTTGGCTTCCAACTCCCGCTTCAACCGCCCCCCATTCGTCACCTGCCCACTCTCCCAAGCCGGCCTCAATGCCTCGGCAAACGCCGCCAAATCCGGCAACCGCGGTCGGGTCACCCAAATCGGCTCAGAAAATCCAGGGCTCTTAGTCTCCTCCATCGCACTCCTCAAACTCTACCCTCCACCCACGTCCACACAATCTTCTTCTACTCCATCCGCCACCTCGGTCACTCACGCCCCTAACGCCATCCTCCCACCCGATAGCCCAAGTCAAATCGCCTTCTTACTCGCCCGCTTCGTCGCCGTCGCCGGAGGCTCCGCCACCTTAAGAGCTGGCATCGCCTGACTGCTGCTCTGAAGCGCCGCCACCCGACTCGCCGTACTCCCCAAAAACTTCGCCGCCTGTGCCGCATCTTCCTCAAAATGCCGGAATGCCAGCCTCGACAATTCCTTCTCCACCCACGGTAGCAACTCCAGATCCGGCGAAGACTGCGCCGCTTGCAGCAACGTCGACAGCGCATCCCGCATCCGGGTCACCGTGCTCGACGCCCCCGGATACCGCTGCGAATTCGTCCCCAAAGGAATATCCGACGGCAGCAACACATCCGAATTCGAAAGCGCACAGGCCCGCTGAATCGTATTCTCAAGCTCCCGCACATTCCCCGGCCAGTCATACGCCTCCAAAAACGCCAGCGCATCCTCCGTAAACCGCATCGCCATCCCGCGACGGCGATTGGAAATCCGATGCAGGAAAAACTCAGCCAACGGCACCACATCCTCACGCCGTTCCCGCAGCGGCGGAATGTGAATCCGCACCACGTTCAATCGATAAAACAAATCCTCCCGGAACGTCCCCTTCGCCACCTCCGCCTCCAAATCCTTGTTCGTCGCCGCCAGCACCCGCACATCACAGCGAATCGTCTGATTGCTCCCCACCCTCGAAAAATCCCCGTCCTGCAGCACCCGCAGCAACTTGCTCTGCACCGCCAACGGCATGTCCCCAATCTCATCCAAAAACAATGTCCCCCCGTCACACTGCTCAAACCGTCCCACCCGCTGCGCCACCGCCCCGGTGAACGCTCCCTTCTCGTGACCAAAAATCTCGCTCTCCAGCAAGTTATCCGGAATCGCCGTCACATTGATCGCCACAAACTCCTTCTGCATCCGCGGACTGAACTTGTGAATCGCCCCCGCCACCAACTCCTTCCCGCAACCGCTCTCCCCCGTGATCATCACCGGCGCATCGGATCGCGACACCCGGCCAATCATCTTGAACACCTCCTGCATCGGCTGTGACCGCCCGATGATCGTCTCCTGAATCGTATCCGTCGAAACCTCCCGGCTCTGCTCCCGCGTCTGCCGCCTCGCATCCGCTGACCGCAACGCACTCTCCACCACACTCCTCAGCTCATATGGCAGCTTCTCCTTCCCCATCACATCATACGCCCCCAGCCGCATCGCCTCGATCACCTGACTCGTCGTCGTAATCCCGCTGAACAGGATCACCATCGAATTCGGATCCCCCTGCCGCAACCGCTTCAGAAAATCAATCCCGCTCATCCCCGCCTGCCTCACCTCCGCCAAAATCAAATCCGCCTTCTCCTTCTGCTGCGCCGCGATCGCCTCCTCCGCCCGCTCATAAGTAAAAATACGCACCCCGTCCGCCTTCAAATGCGCACTTGCCCACGCCAGGAAGTCGGTATCCGGGTCGACAATGAAGATTCGTGTTTCTGGCAGCGCGTTGGACATTAAAAAACTAAGAAATAGGGTGCTACGCCTTTTCTAGACACTCGTCAACAGTCCGTTATACGCCTCCAAACCGCCTGTTGCGCGCATTAAATGCCCGCAAAGCCTCCAAAAGCGCCTCCCGCCCAAAGTCCGGCCACAGCTTTTCCGTCACGTAAAACTCCGTGTAACTCATCTGCCAAAGCAGGAAATTCGACAGCCTCAGCTCCCCCGAAGTCCGGATCAACAAGTCCGGATCCGGGTAATACCGCGTGTACAAATGCTTGCTGAACACCTCCCCATCAATCATCGCCTTGTCCAAATGCCCCTTCTCCACACTCTCCAATAAACTCTTCACCCCATCAATGATCTCCTCCCTTCCCCCGTAACTCAGCGCCAAAATCAGCGTCAACCCCGTATTCTGCGCCGTTTTCGTGATCGACCGGTGCAACTCCGCCTGACACGCCTCCGGCAAATCATGCAATCGCCCGATCGCTTGCAACCGCACGTTCTGCTCCATCATCTCAGGCGTCCTCGACTTCAAAAATTGCTGCAACAGCCGCATCAACGCATCCACCTCCCGCTTCGGCCGCTTCCAATTCTCCGACGAAAACGCATACAGCGTCAAAAACTCCACCCCCAGGTCCCCGCAAGCCTCCACCACCCGCCTCACACTGTCCGCCCCCCGCCGATGCCCCTCCGTCCGTGGCAACCCCCGCTCACGCGCCCACCTCCCATTGCCATCCATGATGATGGCAATGTGACGCGGCACCGTTTTGATGTCTTCCGGAACTCGGCTCATGGTCAGCTTCGAACCTGAGTACTCGGCCCTTCATCGCCCCCCGTCAATACCCGGCCACCAACTCAATTCTTCCCTTCATCCAAGGCTCGGCGAATTTTGTACAACAGCAGCGCCTGATGCTGCGGCGCACCCATCAGGATTTGAGCACGATTCTCAAGCGCCGTCCGCAACAGCAGCACCTCACTCAAAGCCGCCGCCTGTGTCGCCGATACCTGCTGACCACTGTTCGCCATCGCCAGCAACCGCTCCAAATACATCGCCTGCAAAGTCTGCCTCACCGTCGACGGCCGATTCTCCGGATCTCCCCTGAAAATCGCCGTACTCAGCGCACTCAACATCTCCCCCACCCCAAACTCATTCCCATACAGCGCGCTGTCACTCAACCGCGTCAGCACCGCTCCATTCAGCAAATGATCCAAAAGCGCCCGCTGCAGTTTCGCCGCCAACTCATGCAGCTTCGGATCCTCCGGTCCGTCATGATCAAATCCCCGCCGCTGGACCTGCAAATGCGCCGCCAACTCCGCCGGCACCTGCCACGCCCCCGGCCCAAACCCATACTCCGCCAGCAACGCCATCGCCTCCCGCTGCCGCTCCGCCGACACCGGCACAAACGGCTTCCGCTCCGCCCCCTGCCCGGCAAACGCTCGCTCCACCTCCACCCCGCCCACCTGACGCGACACCGCCACCAGCGCATTGCTCATCTCCGTGTTCAACGTCGCAAAATCCGCCACCACCTGCTGCCAGCTCGCCCCGTCCTCCGCACTTCGCTCCAGTAAGGTCTCCATCCGCTTCTTCACCAGCTCGCAGCGCTCCCGGCCATAGCTCATCACATCACTGCTTAAATCAAACAGCATCGCCCTCGGATCGATCCCCTTCCCCACCGCCCTCATGTCATCCGCATCATTCGCAAATCCCAACTCATGCCGGTGCGACCGACCCGCGATCTCTTTCAATCGCTCCGCCTCCGCCTCCGGATCCTCCAACGCCTCCGAATACCCAAACTCAATCGCCCAATGATCATAAGGCCCCGGCTTCGTACAATAATACTGCCCCTGCTTCACCCCAAGCGGCGCCACATTCGCCGTCGGATAATCCATCACCGATCCCAATAACCCCACCTTCTCTGTCACCGCCTTGTCGTGAATCGTCTTCGCATCATGCAGCTGACTCCCCCGGAAATTGTGATTCAACCCCAGCGTGTGCCCCACCTCATGCAGCACCAAATAATACAGCGCCTCATTTAACATCCGGTCCATCTCCACCTTCCCCATGCCCTCAGCCCGCAGCATTGCCCCTCCAAATCGCAACCCCTGATGCGCGCACACTCCCGCCAAACACTCATGCCCGTTCGCCATCTTTAACCCCCGAACCTCTTCCTCCCCACCAAACGGCGCCAACCCGGCCAACCCCACCTCATCCAAAACCCGCCGACTCTGCATCCGCCTCGTCATGTAGCTGAACTCCAACATGATGTCCGCCCCCAAAATCTGCCCCGTCCTCGGATTCGCAAAACTCGGCCCATACCCTCCAAACGGCGGATTCGGCGACGATGTCCAACGCAGCACATTGTAATTGATGTCCCCCGCATTCCACTTCGCATTGTCCGGCTGCTGCTTCACCACCACTGCATCCTTAAATCCCGCCGTCTCAAACGCCTCATTCCAAGCCAGCGTCGCCTTCCGGATCGTGTCGCGAAACTCCACCGGCGTCGTGTTCTCAATCCAAAACGTGATCGGCTCCACCGGCTCACTCAGCTTCGTCCCAGGCTTCTGCTTCACTAAATGCCAGCGATGAATCACATCCCGATACGGCGTCACCTCCGTGCTCGTCATATCTGTCGCCTTCGTCGCAAAATACCCCACCCGCGGATCATCCCAGCGCGGCTTGAAATCATTCTCCGGCATCCGCACCAGCGCATGCTGCATCTGCAACGTCACATACCGCGCATCTGCAATCTCATCCGCCCCCTTGCCCTCCCGATTCCACATCGGCGACGGATTCTCATACACATACGCCACCTGAATCAACGCATTGTCCGGATAGATATGCACCCCGGTCACATGCGTCTTCTGCTCGGACAATTTCCCCAGCACCGCCTTCCCCGCATCATTCCCGCGATGCACATGCAGCAAGCTCTCCCGCAAAAACAAACTGCCCACATCAATCAAGTACCCCGTCTCATCCTCCGCCATCACCACCTCACTCGCCAACACCGCCTCCGACGTGTTCGCCTCCGCCGCTCTCGCCAAGGGATGTCCCGGCTCAAAATAAAAGCCCGTCGGCACCTTCCTCACCTCGATCCGGTCAAAAATCCGCCGCCACCGGATCACCACCTGATCCCCATACTGTCCCCGCATAAACCCCGACTGCACCACCCCATCAATCGTCTGTGGAAAATAAATGAACTCCTTCTCCAACTGATCCTTCTTCAAATACAGCAACAACTTCCCCTTCTCCATCTGCAGGTAAAACTCAAACAAGCCCCCTAATCGCTTAAAATCCTTCGTCAGTTCACCGACCGTCTTCTTCCCCGAATTCGTCGGCGCAGCTTCAGTCGCCTCTTTCGTCACCACCTCGGCTTTCTTCACCTCCTCCGGCTGACTCGGCTTTGGCTTCTCCTCCGGCTTCGGCTCCCGCTTGGGCTCAGGCTTCGGTTCAGGTTTCGCCGGCTCTTCCGCTTGAACCCGAGACGCCGAAAACGCCTCCTCACTCGAAAACCAACAAGTCACCCACACAAAAGCTAAAGCAAACACACGCATAAATCAGGAATCGGTCGGAAAAGGATTAGCTCAAAACGATGCCAGATTCAGGGAACAAATGCTAGCTTTTTGAGTCATTCTAGTAAATTAACACTTATTAACAGCTCGCTTCACTAAAATATTCACAATGGTGAAAATAAGTTGATTTAATTGTGAATAACCGTATCAATTAAGATTCCCAAACTATCAACACAACCGAGCAAGACATGCAACGCCTCATCCTCCTGCTGCTAGCGTTCCATTCGGTCCCAGCCTTGGGGCAGTATCAGTATTATGGTGCGCCCAATGACGGCATGGGTGCCATGTCCTCGATGCCTCCCGCTCCCCCGCCCGTTTCCGCCCCTCCCACCTACCCGGGCTACGGCTCCGACATGAGCTACGGCTCCCCCGGCTACCCTTCCGACGCCAGTTTCAACCCTTCCTCCGGCCCCAGCATCCTCAGCTACGGCTTCCTCGAAGGCGGTTACCAATACCAGGAACCCAAAGACAGTTCCCTCGAAGGCTCCCACGGCGTCGCTGTCTCCCTCAGCGTCCAACTCTTCAAACCCCTCTTCGTCAGAGCCGACTTCGGCTGGTCCCTCTCCAACGGCGGCGGCAGAAGCTCCCGCGAATACGACTTCACCAACGCCTCTCTCGGCGCCGGCCTCTACCTCCCCATCGTCGACAAATTCCACCTCCTCGCAGAAGTCGGCGGCATGTACGGCAAACTCGACGCCAATATCAACCGCTTGAGCTTCACCGAAGGCGCCATCTACGCCCGCCCCGCCCTCCGCTTCGCCCCTGTCGAGTTCCTCGAACTCCAAGCCGGTCTCACCGTCACCAGCTCAGACAGCTTCGATTCCATGATCTTCGACGTCGCGGCTTACGTCCGCGTTTTGAGCCGACTCGACCTCGGCGTCAATGTCGATCTCGGCGACGAGTTTACAGGATTTACCGGCGGAATTCGATTCCGCTGGTGAAGGACAAGACAGCCTGGGGGCTGTGTTGTTGTGTGTGGCGAGGCGTCGGACTGGGGTCCGGCGCCTCGTTTTCATCTCACCCCTTGGATAGAGAATACCTAACGCCCCACTCGACAACCCGCACTCCCCGTGCATGGTGTCGGGCCTGAAAACACGCTCGTTCCCCCGGTTGTTCTCCGCCCTCTGCGGACCCCTAATCAGCGCCCTCCTCCCCAGTTGCTCTCCCCTCTCGCCGCCCAGCCGAATGGACCAGGCCAACCTGGAAGTCCCTTCCTCCTGGCAGGCCGTCAAAGAAGCCCGCGCCGGCGTCGACACCGACTGGGTCACCCGCTTCAAAGACTCCCGCCTCCGCGCCCTCGTTGACGAAGCCCTCCTCAACAACCGCGACCTCCGCATCGCCGCCGCCCGGCTTGATCAAGCCCGCCAACAGGCCCGCATCGCCGGCGCCGCAGGCCTTCCCACCGCCGACCTCACCTTCGCCGGCAACCGCCAAAAACAAAACTTCATCGGCTTCCCCATCGGCGGCCCAGGCGGTGCCAGCGACCCGGGCGCCGTCTTCTCCAACACCTTCAACCAGTTCAACCTCACCCCCGCCATCAACTGGGAACTCGATCTCTGGGGCCGCATCCGCGCCGGTGTGTCCGCCGCCACCGCCGAAGCTGAAGCCGCCTCCCAGGACATTCGCGCCGCCCAAGCCTCCATCGCCGCCCAAATCGCCGCCACTTGGTTCACCCTCGCCGAATCCAAAGAGCAAGTCGCCCTCGCCACAGAAGCCGAAGCCATCTTCCAAAAAACCGCCGACGCCGTCCGCGAACGCTTCCTCCGCGGCCAGCAGGAAGACGGCGGCGCCGCTGCCCAACTCCGCCTCGCCGAATCCGACGCCGCCACCGCCCGCGCCGCCCGCCTCGAACGCCAGCAAACCCTCGAAAGCAGCGCCCGCCAGCTCGAAATCCTCCTCGGCCGCTACCCCTCCGGCCAGCTCGCCGCCGCCAAACTCCCTCCCATCCCCGGCAAAGTCCCCGCCGGACTCCCCTCCGAACTCCTCCAACGCCGCCCCGACGTCCTCGCCGCCGAACGCCGCTTCGCCGCCAGCGGCAAACGCCTCTCCGAAGCCCGCCGCGCCCTCTTCCCCCGCCTTGCCCTCACCTCCAGCTCCGGCACCACCACCGGCGACCTCTCCGAACTCCTCAACAGCGACTTCGGCGTCTGGCAACTCGCCGGCAACGTCGTTCAACCTCTCTTCACCGGCGGCCAACTCCGCGCCGAAGCCAAAGTCCGCTACTCCAAACAAGACGAAGCCCTCGCCCAACTCCAACAATCCGTCCTCAAAGCCTTCGGCGAAGTCGAGAACACCCTCGCCGCCGAACGCCTCCTCGCTGAACGCGCCACCGCCATCGACTCCGCCACCTCCCTCGCCGCCCAGGCCGACGAAGCCGCCCGCGCCGACTACGCCGGCGGTGTCAGCGACCTCCTCACCGTCCTCACCGCCCAAACCCGCCTCGTCCAACTCCGCTCCCAACAACTCACCCTCCGCCGCCTCCGCCTCGAAAACCGCGTCAACCTCCACCTCGCCCTCGGCGGCGATTTCAAACCCTCCCCCGGCCCCTCCTCCCCTCAATGAATCGCGTTCTCAAAGTCCTCGTTCCAATCCTCATCGTCGGTGCCGCCTTAGGCGTGTTCTCCGTCATGGTCCAATTCAAAAAACCAGCCGAACAAATCGAAGCCCCGCGCACCCTTCTCTCAGTCCAAACCCTCACCGCCAAACCCCAAAACATCACCCTCACCCTTCCCTCCCAGGGTATCATCGACGCCCAGCGCGTCACCACCATCGCCTCAGAAGCCGCCGGTCGCGTCACTGCCGTCTCCCCCAAATGGAACATCGGCGAGCAGTTCGACGAAAACGAAATCCTTGTCGAAATCGACCCCTCTGACTACGCCACCGCTGTCACCCAAGCCGAAGCTGCCCTCGCCGACGCCCGCTCCTCGCTCGCAAGCGAAAAAGCCCGCACCGAACAAGCCTTGCGCGAATGGGAAAAAGTCTCTCAAGGCGTGAAACCCACCGACCTCGCACTCCGCAAACCCCAAATCGAAAGCGCCACCTCCCGCCTCAAAGCCGCCGAAGCCAGCCTTCTCAAAGCCCAACACGATCTCGAACGAACCAAAATTCGGGCACCCTTCGCCGGCCGCATCCGCGCTCTCCGAATCGATCTCGGCTCCTACCTGACCCCGGGCGCCCCCATCGCTGAATTCTTCTCGCTCGGCACCTTCGAAGTCCGCCTGCCACTCTCATTAGACGACTACGCTTTCGTCAAACAAAGCCAAAGTGACCCCGCCATCCCCGTTCAACTCAAAACCTCCTTCGGTGGCCATCAGGTGTCCTGGACCGGAAAAATCATCCGCACCGAGGGCGAAATCGAGCGCGCCTCCCGCTCCGTTTACCTCATCGCTTCCGTCGAAGCCTCCCAACCCGCAAACAGCGACATCCTCAAGCCGGGTCTCTTCGTTCATGCCGAAATCGAGGGCCAAACCCTAAACAACGTCTTCCCTGTCCCCAGAAGCTCTTTCCTCGATGAACAACACCTGCTCGTCGTCGATTCCCAAAACCGGATCCGCCGCCGCGCCGTCACGGTGGTTCGCCAAACCGGCTCCCACTGGCTCGTCTCCGAAGGCCTCAAAGCCGGCGAACTCGTCTGCATCACCACCATCGCAGCCCCCGTCGACGGCATGGAGGTTTCCATCAATTCCCAGTCGCCTGACGCCATCGGAGGGTCCCAACAGCCATGAAATCCATCGTCGAATGGTTCTCCAAGAATCACATCGCCGCCAACTTCCTCATGTGGGGACTTCTCGGCCTGGGCTTCCTTTCCTGGTTCTCCCTGCGCAAGGAAATCTTCCCCGACCTCGTCCTCGACATGGTCAGCGTCCGCGTCCCCTACCCCAACGCCGCCCCCGAGGAAGTTGAAAAAGGCATCTGCATTCCCATCGAAGAATCCGTTCAAGGCCTCGAAGGCATCAAACGAGTCCAGTCCATCGCCGGCGAATCCATCGGAAACGTCATCTTCGAAATCGAACCCGGCTACAACGTCCGCAACATCATGGCCGACATCAAGACTCGCGTCGATGCCATCGACAACTTCGCCGAACAGGCTGAAAAACCCACCGTCGAGGAACTCCTCATCAAAAACCAGGTCCTCAGCATCGCCATCGCGGCTGACACCGACAAAGCCACCCTTCAACGCATCGCCGAAAAAGTCCGGGACGACCTCCTCGTCTACAAATCGCCTCCCCCTCAAGGCCTGTTCGCCTCCTCCTGGCGCTGGCTTCAAGACTCCCTCTCCGGCGAAGCCAAAATCACCCAGGTCACCATCGCCGGTCAAAGAAACTACGAGATCAGCATCGAAGTCAGCGAAAACACGCTGCGTCGCCACGCCTTAACCCTCCAAACCATCGCTGACGCCGTCCGCGCCTCCTCCCTGGATCTGCCCGCCGGTTCTGTCCGCACCGATGCCGGCGAAGTCCTTATCCGCACCCAAGCCAAAAGCTACACCCCTCGCGAATTCGAAAACATCACGGTCCTCACCCGTCCGGACGGCACCTCCCTCAAACTCAAAGACGTCGCCACCATCAAGGATGGCTTCGAAGAAAAAGAAATCTTCAGCCGCTTCGACGGCAAACCCGGCATCGTCGTGAACGTGTTCCGAGTCGGCGACGAAGATACCCTTCGCCTCGTGGACGTCGTCTACGACTACATCCGCGAATCCCCTCGCTTCGTCCCCGAAGGCGTCAAACTCCAAGTCTGGAATGACTGGAGCCTCTACCTCCGTGGCCGGATGGATCTCATGTTCTCAAATGGCTTCCAAGGATTCATCCTCGTCGTCATCACCCTCGGCCTCTTCCTCGAACCCCGGCTCGCCTGGTACGTCTCTCTCGGTATTCCCGTCTCCGTCGCCGGCGGCCTTCTCGTTCTCCCCTACGCCGACGTCTCCATCAACATGATCTCCCTCTTCGCCTTCATCCTCGTCCTCGGCGTCGTGGTGGATGACGCCATCGTCATCGGCGAAAACGTCTACCATCGAATGGGCATGGGCGAACCTCCCCACATCGCCGCCCCGCGCGGTACCAACGAAGTGGCCGTCATCGTCACCTTCGGCGTCCTCGTCACCGTCTGCGCGTTCCTCCCCATGTTCGGCGTCGGCGGCGTCAGTGGCAAAATCTGGCGCAACATTCCCTGGGTCGTCGTCCCCGTCCTCATCATCTCGACCATCGAGTCCAAACTCATCCTCCCTGCCCACCTCGCCGCCCTCAAAGTTCATAACAAAGAGCAAGCCGGTTGGTTCATGCGCCTCCACACCCGCATCTCCGATGGCCTCGATCACATCGCGGATCGCTACTACCGCCCTCTCGTCCAATTCTGTGTCCACTGGCGCTACTCGGTTCTCGCAGCCTTCATTGCCGTTTTCATTCTCGCCATCGGCATGGTCGCTTCAGGTGCGGTCAAATTCCTCTTCTTCCCGGAAGTCGAAGGCGACATCATCACCGCCAAACTCACCCTCCCCGAAGGCGTCCCCATCGAATCCACCCACCGCGGCATCACCCAACTCGAAAAGGCCGCCCAGCAACTCGCCGACGCCTACAAAACCAAAGACGGCTCCCGCTCAATTGTCCGGCACTCCATGGCCACCGTCGGCAATCAACCCTTCCAAACCTCCTTCCAATTCAGCTTGGGTTCCGCCAGCGCTCCACACGTCGGTGAAGTGACGCTTGAACTCGTGCAAGGTTACGAACGCGAAATCACCTGCGCCCAATTGGTTTCTCGCTGGCGTGAACTTGCAGGCCCCATCCCGGGCGCCGTCGAACTCACCTTCGGCTCCTCCATGGACCGCGGCGGCTCCGCCATCGAACTCGAACTCTCCGGCGAAAACCTCGACGAACTCCGCTCCGCCACCGAATTCCTCAAAGCCGGCCTCGCCAAATTCAAAGGCGTCAAAGACATCACCGACTCGGACTTCGAAGGCAAACGCGAGATGAAAATCAACATCCTCCCTCAAGCCGAGACGCTCGGCCTCCGCCTCGCAGACATCTCCCGCCAAGTCCGCCAAGCCTTCTATGGCGAGGAGGCCCAACGTCTCCAACGCGGCCGCGACGAAGTCAAAGTCATGGTCCGCTATCCCGAATCGGAACGCCTCTCCCTCCAAAATCTCGCTGACATGAAAATCCGTGCTCAAGACGGCACCGAAATCCCCTTTTCCGCCGTCGCCACCGCCGATTACGGCCGCGCCTATTCCGCCATCAAACGCGCCGACCGCCGCCGCGCCATCACACTCACCGCAGATGTCGATCTCGCCATCCCGGGAGCCAATGCCAACGAAGTCGTTACCGCTGTCAAAGCCGATCTATTACCTCGAATGACGAACCAGTTCCCCGGCGTCATCTATCGCTTCCAAGGAGAACAAAACGATCAAAATGAATCCATGCGCGACCTCTCCATCGGAGGCCTCCTTGCTCTCTTCGGCATCTACGTCCTGCTGGCCATTCCCCTGAAATCCTACTCCCAGCCTCTCATCGTCATGTCCGTTATCCCTTTCGGTGTCGTCGGCGCCATCATCGGCCACATCGTGCTCGGTTTGAACCTCAGCATCATGTCCATGTGTGGCGTCATTGCCCTCTCCGGCATGGTCGTCAATGAAAGCCTCGTCCTCACCGACCGCATCAACCGCTTCCGCCTCCAGGGCTGCCCCCTCAGCGACGCCGCTTGGAAAGCCGGCGTCAGCCGCTTCCGCTCCATCATGGCCACAAGCGTCACCACCTTCGTCGGCCTCATCCCCATCATGAGCGAAACCGACGTCCAAGCCCTCTTCCTCGTGCCCATGTCCGTCGCTCTCGGTTTCGGCGGCCTCTTCTCCACCCTCATCACCCTCCTTCTTGTCCCGGGCATTTACACCATGCTGGAGGACATCAGAAGCCTCGGCGGTTCTCCCTCCACCCCCACCCTGATACCAGGCGCAGAAGAAACGCTAAGCATCGGCTAAACCGCGAACATGCCCCGCGCCCCCCTCATCTTCTTGGCGCTCCTGCCCCTGCTGCTCACCCAGTGCAGCACCGCCCGCTTCTACACCCAAGCCGCTTCCGGCCAATGGGAAATCCAACGCAAAGCCCGCCCCATTGAGAAGGTCCTCGCCGACCCCACCACTCCCGCTCCACTCAAAACCAAACTCGAACTCGTCCAGGAAATCCGCGCCTACGCCCGGAACACCCTCAACCTCCCCGCCGAAAAACAATACCACCGCTACACCGACCTCCAAAGAAAGCACCTCGTCTGGGTCGTCTTCGCCGCCCCCGAATTCTCCCTCAAACCCCACACCTGGCGCTACCCCTTCCTCGGCGAACTCTCCTACCGCGGCTGGTTCAAAGAAAAAGACGCCACCGCCCTCGCCACCCAACTCCGCTCCCGCGGCCTCGATGTCTTCGTCGCTGAAGTCGACGCCTACTCCACCCTCGGCGTCCTCTCAGACCCCATCCTCAACACCTTCATCGACCTCCCCCCGCGTGACCTCGCCGAACTCCTCTTCCACGAACTCACCCACCAGCGCCTCTACTTCCCCAACGACACCGACTTCAACGAAGCCCTCGCCACCGCCGTCGCCCGCCACGCCACCCGCCGCTGGCTCTCCGACACCCAACGCACCCGGGAACTCACTGCCTACAACCGCGAAGACCGCATCCTCACCGACTTCATCCAGGAACTCACCCACACCCGCGCCGACCTCGAAAATACCTACGCCCAAACCCACCTCACATCATACGCCAAACGCCTCGCCAAAACCCAGGCCTTCACCGACCTCCGCCACCGAGCCGACCACCTCAACCGCAAACACGGCGGCACCCTCAAAATCGACAAATGGTTCGCCCAGCCCGTCAACAACGCCCGCCTCAACTCCATCGCCACCTACTACGATCTCGTCCCCGCCATCGACCACCTCCTCACCCACCACTGCCAAGGCAACCTCGAAACCCTCCTCAACCTCCTCAAAACCACCCGCCCCCTCACCCCCACCCAACGCCTCACCTGGCTCCAATCCCAAACCAACCTCATCCCCCGGCAGGCTCCAACATCCCAATCTGCTTCAACCAAGCCCCCACCCGCGCAGGCCACTCATTGATCGCATCCCCATTCGCCTTCATCCCAAACCCGTGTCCGCCCGCCGAGTAAACATGCAACTCCGCCGGACGCCCCGCCCTCTGATACGCCAAATAAAGCAAAGCACTCCCCGCTGGCGTGATCTTGTCATTGTGCGCATGAATCAAACACACCGGCGGTGCCTTCTCATCCACCACGATCTCCTTCACCAACTCCCCATTCCCGCCGCCCACCGTCAAATACGCCGGATACACCGGCACCGCAAAATTGGGCCTCACCGCCTCCATATCCCCCGCCCCCTCCGGATTCAACGCCAGCATCACACTCAGATTGCCCCCCGCTGAAAAACCCAGCACCCCGATCCGATCCGGCTTGATCCCCCACTCCCCACCCCGCGCCCGCAGCAGCTTCATCGCCTGCCGCGCATCCTCCAGCGGATACACATGCGGCCTCGTCGCATCCCTCCTCGGCACCCGATACTTCAACAACACCGCGGTCACCCCCAGCGAATTCAACCACTCGCACACCTGCGTCCCCTCGTGCTCAATCGCCAAAATCGAATACCCCCCTCCCGGACACACCAGCACCGCCGTCCCATTCGCCCCCGTCTCCGGACGATACACCGTCATCATCGGCACCGAAACATTCCCCACCCGCTTCACCCCGTCCTTCTTCTTGTCCTCCATCAGCCCCTCCGGCTCAGCCACAAAACCCGCCGGCTCCACCGCCCCCTCCGGAAACAAAGTCACCTCCACCGGCTCCACCGCCGCCTGCGCCATCGCGCCAAACATCGTCACAACCCCCATCCACTTCCAAATCATCGGTAAATTCATGTCCCATCTTCAACACGCGCTCCACCCTCATTCTTTCATCACCCAAACGCCGCTTGACCCACGCCCCACCTCCCCCATTGTACCGCCTCGCTCCCATGCAACGCGCCGTCAGTCACCATCACCACTTCAAACCATCGCCCTTGGGAGCTAGGGCAAAGCGCATTCATGGCTGAGCCTCTGCGGATCCTCCTCCTAGGGGCCAATGGACGACTCGGGCGCGCCCTCCATCGCCTCTACGTTCACTCTGACCTCTCCGTCACCGCCTGGGGACGCTCCCAACTCGATCTGACTCTCCCAGGTCAAATCCCCGCCACCCTCGACTCCACCCCCTTCGACCTCCTCATCAACGCCGCCGGCCTCACTAACGTCGACGCCTGTGAAGTCCAACGCCAGGATGCCACCCTCTCCAATGCCGTCGCCCCCGGCCTCCTCGCCGAATACTGCGCCCAACATGGCCGCCGCTTCATCCACATCAGCAGCGACTACGTCTTCGCCGGCACCGGCACCACCCTTCTCCGCGAAACCGACCCCACCGGCCCCCGCAACCATTACGGCCAAACCAAACTCGACGGTGAAATCGCCGCCCTCACCGCCCATCCCGCCACCCTCGTCGTCCGCGTCTCCTGGCTCTTCGGCCCCGACAAACCCAGCTTCCCGGACATGATCCTCCGCACCGCCCGCGAACAGGATCACGTCGCCGCCGTCAACGACAAATGGTCCAGCCCCAGCTACTCGGATGACCTCGCCCACTGGCTCCTCACCCTCATCCGCCACCACCCTCAGCAATCCGGCCTCCTCCACCTCTGCAACGAAGGCGCCCCCACCTGGCAGGAATACGGCCAAGCCACTCTCGACATCGCCACCCGCCTCGGCCTCCCACTGAAAGCGCACACCGTCACCGGCCACACAATGCACGGCTTCGAACCCTTCAAAGCCACCCGCCCCCCGCACACCGCCCTCGACACCAGCAAATTCCAGGCCCTCACCGGCATCAAACCCCGCCCCTGGCAGGACGCCCTCGAAGCCTACCTCCGCTCCCTCTCCCAGTAAATCCTGGATTCCGAGGTTCAAGGTGCCAATGACGCTGCCAAACTCGGCAGCTCAATAAGGTGGTGCAAGCATCTTGCTTGCACCCCAACTCCCGCGTTCCGAGCCACGAATCGCACCAAAACCCCACCCCGCTGCGTGTCCCACATAGAGCCACGTTCCATCGAACAAAGTCTCCAACAAAGCACCCGTCACCGCTACGCATGCCACCACTCACCCCCCGAATCCCCAATCCCTCCCAAACCACCCCAACCCTCCGCCTTCCCCCCAAAGTACACGTCACCGCTCCGCGTGACGCCCCTCCCCCCCGAATCCCATTCCCCCCAATCCACCCCAACCCTCTTCCATCTTTCTGCCCCCCTTTTTCTGCCCGTAACCCTTCCCCCCAGGAACCGGAAACCCCTCTCCAACAAGGCAAAAACGCAGATCCCCCCTCCAACATCCCCACTTCTCTCCTCTGCGTCTCCCCCCCTCTGCACCTCTGCGTGCTCAGCATCCCCCAACCCCCTGAATACCCCTATTTGCTGATAATTATGAAAAATTAAATAATTTATCTTGCGTATAATTATTGTCGTTATAGAATGCCATTGAAATTCAAACCCACTACACCTATGAAACGCCTCCTTCTCATCCAAAACGACACTGCTGGAACCGGTAAGACCACCCTCACCCACTGCCTCGCCCGCTACCTCCGCCACCACGGTGCCAACCACCAAATCCTCAACCTCGTCGCCGAAAAAGACCCTCTCGCCGACGACCTCACCCTCGAAGCCGACTCCCTCTCAGGCGCTCGCTTCCTCAGCCACCTCGACGACTCCAACATCACCGTCCTCGAAATCGAAACCGGCCTCGGCGAGTTCTTCGGCAACTTCTACCAGCACAACGACCTCGAAAACGTCCTCTCCGAAGCCGGCATCCAGCTCTCCGTCGTCCTGCCAGTGACCGCCGAGTCCGACACCTTCGACTCCGTCATCCGCGCCGCCGAAGTCTACTCCGACACCGCCGAATACACCATCGCCCACCTCATCACCGGCAGCTACGACGATGACGACAGCACCTGGGACCGCAGCTACGCCGCCCGCGTCATGGACATGTTCGAAGCCGTCGAACTCTACCTCCCAGAAATCGGCTTCCAGCTCGAAATGGACCTCCGCGCCCACCACGTCGAGCTCCCGGAAGCCCTTGCCGAACCTGAAGCCGACGAAATCTTCGGACGCGACTTCACCCAGTGGCTCACCCGCTCAAACAGCCAAATCGACGGCGCCCGCCAATACCTCTTCGGCGACGCTTTCATCCCCACCGCCTCACCCGCGACCGCCAAATCCGCCCGCAAAAACACCCGTCGCAAAGCCAGCTTCTAATTCCCTCCCTGAAAGCTTGGTTGCTTCACCACAGGCGTCCACCGGAAACGGTCGGCGCCTGTTGTGCGTTCACCCCCTAAATCTCATTCAAAAAGATCCGGGTACCGACTCTCCGCCACCCCCAAACTCATCCCCCGAATCGCCGCCGGATCCGTCAAATCCCGCACGGACTCCCACAACTCACGGCACTCCGCCGCACCCAGCCGCCTCACCGCCGCCTTCACCCGCGCCACCTGATTCGAAGACACACTCAACTCCCGCAGCCCCATCCCCAACAGCAGCGGCGTCAACCCAATGTCCGCCGCCATCTCCCCGCACATCCCCACCCGAATCACCCCCCCATACCCCGCCTGCACCGTCAACTCAATCAGCCTCAACACCGCCGGATGCGTCGTCTGGTAAAGATCCGCCACCCGGTCGTTCAACCGATCCACCGCCAGCGTGTACTGCACCAAATCGTTCGTCCCCAGACTCAGAAAATCCACATGCTTCGCCAGCGCGCCCGCGATCAACGCCGCCCCGGGCACCTCAATCATAGCCCCCACCAGCAACTCCGCCGGCGCCGCAATCTTCTCCGCATCCAGCTCCGCCGCGCACTCCTGCAGCAACGCCTTCGCTGCCACCACCTCTTCCACCGTCGTCACCATCGGAAACATGATCCCCACCCGGCTCCAAGCCCCAGCCCTCAGCAGCGCCCGCAGTTGCCGCTTAAACAAATCCGTCCGCCCCAAACTCAATCGAATCCCCCGCCAACCCAGAAACGGATTCGGCTCAGGATTCAAACTGTACCCCTCCTCCACCTTGTCCCCACCCAAATCCAGCGTCCGGAAAATCACCAACCGCGGCGCCATCGCCACGATCACCTGGTGATACGCCGCCGCTAGCCAGTCCTCTGACGCCGTCGGATCCGCCAAATGCAAAAACTCCGTCCGGAACAGCCCCACCTCCTCAGCCCCACTGTCCTTCAACCCATCCAACTCCTCCAAAAACTCCCCGTTCACCCCCACCAGCACCGTCTCCCCGTCCAGCGTCTGCGCCGCCTCATGCCGCCGCTCATGCAGCACATCCTCCCGCTTCTCCGCCGCCGCCTCCCGCACCCGGGACTCATTCAGCGTCGTCTCAGACGGATTCAAAATCAGCACTCCCTCATCCCCATCGATCAACACTAGGTCACCCGAATGCAGTTCGTCCGAAATGCCTGCCAACCGCACCACCGCCGGCACATTCATCGACCGCGCAATGATCGCCGCATGCGACACCGCACTCCCCGTCTCGACCGCAAACGCCAGCACCCGGCTACGATCCAACTGCACCGTGTCAGACGGCGTCAAATCCTTCGCCACCACAATCACCGGATGATCAAACATCGGCGCTTCCAGCATCTCCCCACGCAAATGCCGCATCACCCGGTGCGTCACATCCTTGATGTCTAAAAACCGCTCCCGCAGATACGGGTCGGACATCCGCCTCAGCGCATTGATGTTCTTCAACATCAACTGGTAGTAAGCATAGTCCACACTCAGCCACTCCACCCGCACCCGCTTCTCCACCTGCTTCAGCAGCGTCACATCATCCAAAATCAGCAAGTGCGCGTCAAAAATGTCCGCCTCAGCTTCTCCCCCATCTTCCACCATCTGCCGCTGCAACGCCTCAATCTCCCCCCGCGTCACCGCCAGCGCCTTCCGCAGCCTCTCCATCTCATGATCCGCCTGCTCCGGCCGGATCGTCTCCGGCTCCGGCTCATCAAACTGATCCTTCAGCACATGCACCACCCCATGGGCTAGGCCGCCACTCACAGGCAGCCCAGTCCACCGCCTGGAAACCAATTCGGAAGAGTGTTCAGTCAATCACCCCCACCATCCAAAGGACAACCCCCACGTCAACCCCGCCCTTACCCCCCCTCCCTAATTCCAATACCAAACATTCTCACTCCCCCCGCAATCCGCAGCCGAGCGAAGCGAAGCAGACAGCCATAGGCTGCCCTCAGGGAGAGTCCGTCAGGCCTCGTCATTCCGCATTCCGCATTCCGCAGCCGAGCGGAGCGAGACAACCGGAACGCAGTGGAGATAGCCGAAGGCAAACAGCCATAGGCTGCCCGCAGGGCGAGGCCGGCCGGCCTCGTCAATCCGCAATCCCATCACTCCGCATCCCCAAACCCGCTCACTACCAAAGCCTCCAAATCCACCATCGCCGCCTCCGCATCCGCCCCTTCCGTCGTGATCTTGATCAACTCGCCACGCCCCGCCGCCAACATCATCAACCCCATGATGCTCTTACCGTTCACCGGCTCCTCATCCTTCTCCACCCACACATCACACTTGTACTGACTCGCCCGCTTCACAAACTGCGCCGCAGGACGGGCGTGCATGCCCATCTTGTTTTGAATCACAAACTCTTTTTGCACAGTCATAGTCGAGTTAAATTTCCCCTGCCCACACGCCGCGGTCAACCTAATTGACCATCAGCGATCTTTTTCAACAACCTTTGATCAAAGTCCACCGCACTGTTGTATCCAAAAGCCCGCAACTTGTAGTTCAACGCTGCCAGCTCGATCAACCCCGCCACATCCCGCCCCGGCGCCACCGGCAAATCCACCGTCGTCACCGGCAGCCCCATCAGCGGCTCCGTCCGGTCCCCCACCCCCACCCGCTCCAGATCCTGCGTCGCCTGCCCCGTCACCAGCCGCACCACCAGATCCACCCGCTTGCTCATCCGCACCGACCCCACCCCGAACAACGCCGCCACATTCAAAATCCCCAACCCCCGAATCTCAATCATGTTCCGCGTCGTGTCCGGCGCCATCCCCACCACCTCCCGCTCCTCGATCAACCGCAGCCTCACCACATCATCCGCCACCAGACTCGCCCCCCGCTGCAGCAGCCCAATCACCGCCTCGCTCTTCCCACTCCCGCTGTCCCCCTGCACCATCACCCCGATCCCCTGCACATCCACCAAACACCCGTGAATCAAACACGTCGGCGCAAACATCCACTCCAGACGAATCGTCGCCGCATTCAGAAACTTCATCGTCACCATGCTCGTCTGCAAAATCGAGATCCCCGCCTCGTTCGCGATCTCCACCAAATCCGGCGGGATCGACCTCCCCCTCGCCACCACCACACACGGAATGTCCTGCGAACACAACTGACTGATCCGCGTCCGCGCCAAACTCGGCTCCAACCCCTGCAAAAACGAAATCTCCGAATTCCCGATCACCTGCACCCGCTTGTACGCAAAGTAAGTGAAGAACCCATTCAACGCCAACCCTGGCCGATTCACCGAAGGCTCCATGATCCGTCGCGACAACCCCTCATCCGAACCCACCAGACGCAGTTTCAACAACTCCTGGTTCTGGTCGAAGAAATCCTTCACCAACACCGAAGCCGGACGCTTGATCTTAACAGGAGGTCCACCAGCCATAACAAAGAAACCGTCAATAACCCCACCCCCCCACCCCCGCAACCCCCAAAACAAACACAGTCCACGTCACCCCTCCGCGTGACGCCCCTCCCCCACCTCACATAAACTCATTGATCAAATTCTCCAAAAACTCCTGCCTCCCACTCGCCAACAACGCCTCCCCATTCTCCAGCCTGCCCCCTTCCAACACCACTCGTATCAGAAAAACTGCTTTTCAATCAACCACTCTCGATTGCAAAAACGGCTCCTTTCCCTCTTCAAGCAGCAGGTTGTCGAACACTAAGCCTTTCACTTTATGATCAGGTTGGCTGCCTTGGGCACCCGGAAAAAAAAGACCTCGATAGCTAACATTTACCAGCACCCACGCCCCAGTAGCGAACCTCGACTTGTTAGGGCCGTGGCCGCCCGCAGGCTCCCAAATCGGACCATAAGATCCATCTACATCCTGTAGGCACACCATCCCAAAATTTTCAACAGTTTCAGGCACACCAGAAACAACAATGCTGACTTGCCGAAAAGCCGGCACGGGCACTCCAACGACATCTCCTGATTCTGGTGTCACAATCACCTCTCCCACAAGACTCGAATGCCCAGCAAGAACTGCTTGAGCTGCCCACTTCTTGCCAGCCAACTCTCCATACCATACGGTTGCCATTCTCATCTCCGCATCCGACAGCTTCGAAAGGTTTTTCCGTAACTTCTTCTCTACACCTTCAGCCTTACCATTTGGAAATCGCCCAAAAAAAGCCCCTCGCTCATGGGAGTCCTCCAGTAGCAGACTTGCTGACACAAAAACGGGAGGCGTGTCTGGAATCTCCGGCCCCAAAGGCGACAATTGCAGCGACAGCACACCCATGACAGCCATCAATTCGGCTCCCTGTTCCAGAGCCATCCTCAGTGTCTTTCCGTCATCATCCACTTCAGGATACACAATCGCATACTGAACTTCGCCCACTTCACCATCCAGGCGTTTCGAAACGATTAACCCAGTCGCTAAAACAAACAGAACCAGCAACAAAGCAGTCTGATTCCACTTTTTCATCGCGCCAAGGAGATCGTGCGTTCTGCTACTTCATCCCTAATCCCGCGGACTCGTCAAAGTCAGAAGCACTTGTGGCTGTTCGCCCCTGCTCATCTGTGTTTTTTCACTTCGTTGTCGACTAGGCCATCAATCACATAAACTCATTCACCAAATTCTCCAAAAACTCTTGCCTCCCACTCGCCAGCAGCGGCTCCCCATTCTCCAGCGTAAACGCCTCCAACTCCTCAAACGAAGTCGTACCCGCCTCCACCTTCGCCCCGATCCCGCTGTCAAACGTCCCATACCGCTGCGCGATGTGCGCCTCCAACCGCCCGTCATCCAAAATCGCCTGCGCAATCTTCAGCCCCCGCGCAAACGCATCCATCCCCCCGATGTGCGCATGAAACAAATCCACCGGCTCAAAACTCTCCCGCCGCACCTTCGCATCAAAATTCAGCCCCCCCGTCGTAAACCCTCCCATCTTGATCACCTCCAGCATGATCTGCGTCGTCAGATAAAGGTTCGTCGGAAACTGGTCCGTATCCCACCCGATCAACTCATCCCCCGTGTTCGCATCCACCGACCCCAGCGCCCCCGCAGCCGCCGCCACCTGCATCTCATGCCGCATCGTATGCCCCGCCAAAGTCGCGTGATTCGTCTCCAGGTTCAGCTTGAAATGCTCCATCAACCCATACTCACGCAGGAAATTCAAACACGCCGCCGCATCACTGTCATACTGGTGTGTTGAAGGCTCCCTCGGCTTCGGCTCAATGTAAAACGGCCCCTCAAATCCAATCTTCTTCTTGTGGTCCACCGCCAGATGAAGGAACCGCGCCAGGTGATCCAGCTCCCGCTTCATGTTCGTGTTCCAAAGCGTCGCATACCCCTCGCGCCCACCCCAAAAAGTATACCCCTCACCCCCCAGCCGATGCGTCACCTCCAACGCCTTCTTCACCTGCGCCGCCGCATACGCAAACACATGCGCATTCGGACTCGTCGCCGCCCCCTGACAATACCTCGGGTGCGCAAACAAACACGCCGTTCCCCACAGCAGCTTCTTCCCCGTCGCCTGCTGCGCCTTCTCCAACTCATCCGCCACCGCATCCAGATTCGCATTGCTCTCAGCCAGCGTCCGACCCTCCGGCGCCACATCCCGGTCGTGGAAACAGTAGTAGTCCACCCCCAGCTTGTCCATGAACTCAAAACACGCCCACACCCGCCGCTGCGCATTCGGAATCGAGTCCGTCCCGTCATCCCACGGCCGCTGCGCCGTCCCCATCCCAAACGGATCCGCCAGCGAGTTCCGCATCGCATGCCAATACGCCACCCCAAATCGCATGTGCTCCTTCATCGTCTTCCCACCCACCACTTCCTCCGCGTTGTAATGCTTGAAGGACAGCGGATTGCGACTCGTTGGCCCCTCAAAGGCAATCTTCGGAATATCAGGAAATGCTTCGTTCATGGTGCAGCCACCATTCCACCCGCATCCCCCTCCCTCGTCAAGCCCCACAGGTTCATCCCACTGAAATAAATCCCTACCGCCGCCCGTTGTCTCCGACCGCCAAAAGCACGAGGCCGACGCCTCGCGCCCGCATCTCCCCCCATCATGCCCCGCCTCCCACTCAGCCCGCCAACCCATCGAGCCCTCCTCGCAGGCCTCGTCCTCGCGTTGGTCTCCGGCTGCACCGCAGGCTTCTACAAAAAAAGCGCCGACAAGGAAACCTTCCGCCTCCTGCGCGACAAATCCACCAAAGTCCCCAACTCCGGCACCGACCTCCTCTCCATCACCCCCCCGGAACCCATCGACCTCGACAAACTCGAAAAAAGCTTCGCCTCCGAAGCCTTCCTCGGTGAACGCGCCCACATCGAAAAGGGCGCCCGCAAAATCGATCTCGCAGACGCCCTCCGTCTCGCCGTCACCCACAACCGCGCCTACCGCGGTGAAAAAGAACTCGTCTACCTCAGCGCCCTCGACCTCACCCTCATCCGCCAGCAGTTCACCCCCATCCTCACCGGCGTCGGCACCGGCACCCTCAACAACCGCCCCATCGAGTCCAACATCAACACCTTCATCAACCAGTCCACCCTCACCACCACCGGCGCCCTCAGCCTCTCCGCCCTCCAGCGCACCGGCACCCGCCTCGCCGTCGATCTCACCTCCGACTTCGTCAAATTCCTCACCGGCGACCTCCGCGCCATCGGCGACTCCGCCCTCGCCGTCACGGTCGCCCAGCCCCTCCTCAGAGGCGCCGGCTACCTCGCCGCCTCCGAAGTCCTCACCCAGGGCGAACGCTCCGTCCTCTACGACATCCGCACCTTCACTCAATACCGCAAATCCTTCGCCGTCGACATCGCCACCCAATACTACCGCACCCTCCAGGCCCGCGAATCCGCCCGCAACAGCTACCTCGCCTATCAAGCCTTCATCGCCTCCGTCGAACGCGAACAACTTCTCGCCGAAACCGGCGTCCGCCCCACCAAATCCTTCTACTTCCAGGTCCGCCAAGCCCAACTCTCTGGCCAAACCCGCTGGCTCACCGCGATTCAACTCTACGAACAAGCCCTCGACGACCTCAAAGTCCAGCTCGGCCTCCCCGTCAAAGAACCCATCCTCCTCAAATCCTCCGACCTCAGAGAGCTCGATATCATCGATCCCCCCGGCACGCTCGACGAAGCCCTGACCACCTCCCTCGTCACCCGCCTCGACCTCTGGAACGCCCGCGACCAGGTCGAAGACGCCGCTCGCCAGGTCAAAATCGCCACCCAAAACCTCCTCCCCCGCGTCGACGCCCTCCTCGGCTACAAAGTCAGTGGCGACGCCGCCGAGACCGACCGCCTCAAGTTCGACTCCCGCCGCGGCAACGTCACCGCCCAACTCGACGTCGACCTCAACCTCAACCAAAAACCCAACCGCAACGACCTCCGCGCCGCCCAAATCGCCGAACAACGCGCCCGCCGCGAACTCGAACTCGCCGAAGAAAACGTCCGCTCCAGCATCCGCCAATCCTGGCGCGAACTCGAACTCGCCCGCAACCAGGACGCCATCGCCCTCGAAGGCCTCAAAGTCAGCGAAGAACGCGTCCGCCTCGAAACCGCCCTCCTCGAGGAAGGCCAAGGCACCGCCCGCGACTTGGTCGAAGCGGAAAGAAACCTCATCGACGCCCGCAACGCCGTCATCGCCACCCGCGTCAACCACACCTTGTCCCGTCTCCAGCTCTGGAGAGACATGGGGATTCTTTTTATCCGGAAAGACGGCTCCTGGGCGAGCGTACTTGAAAAGGAGCCCCCAAAAGGATCATGACTTTCAACAAATCCAAGAAAAAGCTACCCCTCATCGCCGGAGGCATCCTCCTCGTCGGTGCCGTAGCCGCTTGGCTCGGCTCCTCCGACTCCAGTGAGACCGCCGACGTCCCCACCTTCGAAGTCCAGCAGGGCGACCTCCAAATCAATGTCCTCCAGGGCGGCGAAATCCGCGCCCTCCGCAACGAGGAAATGAAGTCCGAAATCGAAATCAGCACCAAAATCATCAGCCTCATCCCCGAAGGCTACCTCGTCACCGAAAAAGACATCCAACAGCAAAAAGTCCTCGTCGAACTCGACAACTCCGAACTCAAAACCAGAATCCAGGACAACGAAATCCTCTTCCAAACCACCGTCGCCTCCTACATCGAAGCCGACGAAGCCCGCGAAATCCAAAAAAGCGAAAACCTCAGCCTCGCCCGCGAACAGCGCCAGACCTCCCTCTTCGCCCTGATGGATTTTGAAAAATACCTCGGCAAAGACACCGCCGCCAAAATCCTCGCCACCGCCTCCCTCCCCAACGACGCCGACTCCTTCGACACCATCGCCAACGCCCTCGAAGAAGAAAACACCTTCGACCCCGACGCCAAAAAAGCCGTCGAAGAACGCTCCGTCACCGACTCCCTCAACTCCGACTCCACCGCCCGCATCGACTTCTCCAGCTTCCTCTCCGCCGACTCCAGCAGCGATGGCGCAGCCCAGCAGCAGCTCCGCCAGCTCACTGACGCACTCCTCCTCAGCCGCTCCGAACTCGCCGTCGCCAAACAAAAAGTCGAATCCGCCGAGCGCCTCGTCGCCAAAAACTTCATCTCCAAAGCCCAGTTCGAAAACGACCAGGTCAACCTCGAAAAAGTCACCCTCCTCGTCAAAACCGCCGAAACCCAGCTCGACCTCTTCAAAAAATACGAGTTCCCCAAACAGTGCGAAACCTTCATCTCCGCCTACCGCGAAGCCCTCAACAAACTCCGCCGCACCGTCCGCGCCAACCGCTCCAAAATGGCCCAGGCCGAATCCCGCTACCAGACCGCCAAACGCCGCTACGACATGGAGCTCGCCAAAAAAGAAGACCTTGAGCGCCAGCTCAACGCCTGCAGCATCGTCGCCACCACCTCCGGCCTCGTCGCCTACGGTGACCTCAACGCCAGCGCCAGCACCCGCTACTCCGAGTCCATCGAAGAAGGCTCCACCATCCGCTTCCGCCAGACCATCCTCACCATCCCCGACATGTCCCAAATGGGCGTCTCCGTGAACATCCACGAATCCCAGGTCAAAAAAGTCCGCGTCGGCCAGCCCGTCCTCGTCACCGTCGACGCCGAACCCGGCAAGGTCCTCCAGGGCAAAGTCGCCGAACTCGCCGTCCTCCCGGACTCCGCCAGCTCCCGCTACACCCCCAGCCTCAAAGTCTACCCCTGCACCATCCACATCGAAGGCTCCCACTCCTGGCTCAAACCCGGCATGAACGCCAAAGTCGAAGTCATCATCCAGCAGCTCGCCGACGTCATGTACGTCCCCGTCCAATCCATCGAAGTCGAAAACGACCAGCACTACTGCTACGTCGAAGCCGGCGGCAAACTCGACCGCCGTGAAATCACCACCGGCGCCTTCAACGACGACTTCATCGAAGTCCGCCAGGGCCTCAACCCCGGCGATCTCGTCGCCCTCTCCCTCCCCAAACGCACCAACGCCGGCCCACCCTCCCCCACCAAACCGAACACCCCGGACTCCCCCCCTCCAGCCAACGCCGCCAAAGCCAAATCCCCCATCAAGGAAAAGGAAAAAGTCGCCGTCCTGAACTAGCTTTTCTCAGCGCTCACCCCCCTCATCCCATGGCAGCGAGCGCCCCAGCGCCCATCATCCGGCTCGTCGACATCCGGAAAACCTACATCACCGGCGACATCGAGTCCCACGTCCTCAGCGGCATCTCCCTCGACATCTACCCCGGCGAATACGTCTGCATCATGGGCCCCTCCGGCTGCGGCAAATCCACCCTCCTCAACGTCCTCGGCTGCCTCGATCAACCCACCTCGGGCGACTACTTCCTCGGCGGCCAAAACGTCGCCACCCTCAACGACGACGACCTCTCCGCCGCCCGCAATCGCAACCTCGGCTTCATCTTCCAGTCCTACAACCTCATCCAGCAGCTCACCGTCCGCGAAAACATCGCCGTCCCCATGTACTACGGCGGCGCCACCGACGAACAAATGCGCACCGTCGCCACCAAACTCGCCACCCAGGTCGGCCTCGACCACCGCCTCGACCACAAACCCAACCAACTCTCCGGCGGCCAGCAACAACGCGTCGCCATCGCCCGCGCCCTCTCCAACTCCCCCCTCGTCATCCTCGCCGACGAAGCCACCGGCAACCTCGACTCCAAATCCGGCAAAGAAATCCTCGAACTCTTCGACGACCTCAACCGCCAGGGCAAAACCCTCGTCTTCGTCACCCACGACGAACGCATGGTCGAACGCTGCACCCGCGTCATCCGCCTCAAAGACGGCCTCCTAGACCGCGACGAACCCGGAGCCCAATCCCACCGCACCCAAACCCCCACCGCCGCCTAACCCCCTCCTCCCCATCGTCCTCGTCCTCGTCCTCGTCCTCGTCCTCGTCCTCGCAAACCTCCCCTCCCCCTCCCCCTCCCCCTCCCCATCCCGTTAATCCCGAAATCCTGTAAATCCTGTCAAACCCCACCCGCAATCCGCAATCCGCAATCCGCAATCCAAAATCCAAAATCCAAAATCCAAAAGTGCTCGCCAACCGCCCCATCCTCCGCCTCCTCACCTCGCCCCAGCACCTCTGGCGCACGGTGTCGCTCGGAATGAAAAGCCTCTGGCTCCACAAACTCCGCTCCATGCTCACCGCCCTCGGCGTCGTCTTCGGCGTCGCCTCCGTCGTCGCCATGCTCGCCATCGGCGAAGGCGCCAGCTACGAGGCCCAGGAGCAGATCCGCAAACTCGGCAGCCAAAACATCATCCTCGAATCCGTCAAACCCCCGGAAAACCAGTCCGGCGCCTCCGAAGCCCGCTCACTCGTCATCGAATACGGCATCACCGCTAAAGACATCCAGCAAATCCGCGGCACCGTCCCAGGCATCGAAATCGTCGACCCCAGCCGCTCCCTCACCGAAACCATCTGGAACCTCGACAAAAAGGCCGAAGGCCAGATCATCGGCGCCCTCCCCATGTACCCCGAAATGCGCAACCGTCACATCGTCGACGGCCGCTTCTTCTCCGACCTCGAACTCGACCAGCACCTCCCCGTCTGCGCCATCACCGTCGCCACCCAGGCCCGCCTCTTCCCCCTCTCCTCCCCCATCGGCAAATCCCTCCGCGTCCGCGGCTTCTATTACAAAATCATCGGCATCATCTCCGACGAAAACGGCAACACCGACCCCGCCGCCTCCGGCCCCGAAACCACCGCCCAACTCCTCATCCCCTTCAGCACCCTCCTCGACCAGTTCGGCGAAACCTTCTTCCGCTACAAAACCGGCGGCTTCGAAGCCGAAAAAGTCGAGTTCCACCAGGCCGTCATCCGCATCCTCGAAGCTGACAAAGTCGAAAGCCGCGCCGCCGCCATCCGCCAAATCCTCTCCACCAATCACAAAAAAGAAGACTGGCGGATTGTCGTCCCCGTCGAACTCCTCAAACAGGCAGAGCGCACCAAGCGCATCTTCTCCATTGTCCTCGGCTCCATCGCCGCCATCTCCCTCCTCGTCGGCGGCATCGGCATAATGAACATCATGCTCGCCTCCGTCACCGAGCGCACCCGGGAAATCGGCATCCGCCGCGCCCTCGGCGCCCGCCAGACCGACATCGTCGTCCAGTTCCTCATCGAAACCGTCCTCCTCTCCGGCATCGGCGGCATCATGGGCGTCGTCCTCGGCGTCTCCATCCCCTTCATCGTCAGCCACTTCGCCGGCGTCACCACCGTCGTCCAAATCTGGTCCCCCATCCTCGCCTTCTCCATCTCCGTCATCACCGGCATCGCCTTCGGCATCTACCCCGCCAACCGCGCCGCCCGCATGAACCCCGTCGAAGCCCTCCGCCACGAGTAAAGCCATCACTCCCAGCTTGCGTCCCGCCCCCCGGTAGACCATCTTCCCCCATGAAGCTCACTGCCGTTTATGAACCCGCAGCCGAGGGCGGCTACACCTGCTGGGTCGAAGAAATCCCCGCCGCCATCTCGGAAGGCGACACCCTGGAAGAAGCCGAAGCCAATCTCCAGGAAGCCCTCGCCCTTGTCCTCGAGTGCCAGCGCGAACTTTCCGATCAATCCCGCAGTCCTGGCAGCCTCAAAAAAGCCCTCGAACTCGCCACCGCATGAAGCTGGCGGACCTCGAACGCCACCTTCGCGCTCACGGTTGCACCCTCCACCGACAAGGCGGCAGCCACACCATCTGGCTGAACCCCACCAATCGCAAAATCACCAGCGTCCCCCGCCATCGGGAAGTCAAAGAAAACACCGCCCGCGCCATCTTCAAACAACTCGACATCCCGATTCCATAACCCTCCTCACCACCACCGCGACTTCCAAGATTGTCACTCTTTATGAGAGGAGTCGCGGTCATCCGTTGAAGGCTCGTCAAGTGAATGACCACAATACGGGCAGAACCGAAGGTCGGAAGACACGCGCCAAGGCATGTTGAAGTGATGGGCGAACATATATCCAAGCCGTCTGCCGCATTGGACGCACCGTCCGGTGGAAAGCATCAGGACCACGCTCACAGCAAAGACAAAGAAGCCGCAGATGCCAAAAGCAGCATACGGCATTTTGCCATCGCTGAGCACTATGCCGCCGAAGAAGAGAGCAAGTCCAGAATAAGAAATGGCAAGCATACAGCGTCACCCGCGATTCATGTGCTCTCGAGTGGTCATATGTAGAAGGAGGCGTGTCTGCCGCCGACACACTCCCCCATCCCCCCACCCAACGGAAAGCCAAAGCCCCACCCCCAGTAAAGGCCTCGCCCACCCAAAAAACGCCACCAGCCCCTCCAAAGTACCCGTCATCGCTCCGCGTGACGCCCCCCACTCACAACTCACAACTCACTGATTACCGATCACTAAACCCCCCTCCGCTTCATCCACCTCACAAATGCAAACACCCAAACAACAAGCATCACCGGCAGCGCCACCACCATCGCCACCACCAGCCCCACCGCACTCTGCGCATCCACATGCCAAACAAACGCATCCAGGCACACAAACCCCATCCAAAGCCCATAAAGCACCGTCCCCACAACGAGAGCCTTCTGGCACGGCCCATGAATCATCCAAACAGCCAAACCCAGCGACACGAGCAGCGGCCACAAAACAAACCCCGCCATGAACAACCCGCCACTCACCGACTCCGTCAAAACCATCAACCCCACCACCCCAGCCGCAAAAACGCCAGCCGTGATCCGAAACGCAGGCGCTGACATCCGAGACTCCACCCCACCACTCAAGCACCCACCACCCACTCCTCAAGCACAAAGCACCCCTCAAAGCCCCTTCACCCAACTGCCCCACACCCCACCGGAGGGCGGGATTGCATCCCGCCCACTTCCCTATCCTCAAACCGGCAATGAAACCCAAGTTCCCCCTCAAACCCGTTCAGGCCATTCACCACCCACCGTTTCAAACCGAGCGCTTCCACATCGGCGGAACAATCTTCCCCCGCTTCACTGCCATCACCACCATCACGATTCCAGTCGACGTGCACAGCACCAGCGACAGCACAGACGACTCCACCCCAAAGTTGCCGCCCGTCAGAAAGTCAGGGCCATCAACCGTGGACCGGATCAGACCCTGCGCCGCTTCGTTGCCAGACACGATGCTCGAGAAAATCGCCGATTGCGTGTAATTCCACGCCACATGGAACCCCATGCTCAACCAAAGCCGCTGCGTCAGCATGTACGCCCCCGCCAGAAGAGTCCCGGCCTCCACCGCAATGAACAGCGCCCCCTCCAAAGTCGCCTCCGGGTTCATCAAGTGAGTCAAACCGAACACCAGCGAGGACACTACCAGGGCCGCCCAACTGCCGAACCAGGTCTCAACCGACCGGTAAAGCACCCCGCGAAACAACAACTCCTCAAAGACGCCCGAACTCAGCGCCATGGCAATCGCCGGAACCATGAAGCTCAAAGAATTCAAACCCGTGATGCGGTAATAGCCCAGCGCCATCAGGATCAACTCGCACGCGGCGTAAAGACCCGCACCAATCACCAGACCAATGCCCAACTCCCTCCCCATGCCTGGCAAGGCCAGTTCGGAAACCGCCCGCTGCTCGATGAAGAAAGCATAAGCGATATACACCGCAAACCCCGCGATCGCCAAAGCCACAATGTGTTGCACCGACTTGAACGGCTCACCCGCGTAACTCGTCATCACATCCCCGTTCAGCCCCATCATCAGCAGCAGCAGAAACCCCAACACCCCAATGCGCACCAGCGGCGAACGAAGAATCCGGCGCACAAGACCAGGCCGAGTGGAAGAAGAAGTCGTCAGTGCGTTTTCATTCATGGGAACTAGGAGAAAAGATAGTTTTGCACACCGTTTCGGATCAGACGATAGCAAACTAAAGACATCGCCGACACAACAAATGCCATAAGAGCCGTTCCCCCCATCCGTTTTGTGGATTCCCCCCCCTTGGTTGCCGGTTCCTGGTTATGGGCCATGGTAAGTGGGAGCAAATTTGTTCAATTCATTCAAACCCGCCGCCACCAAAAAAAAGGTGGTAAATAGTGCGACGATGAGACCCATCAAATAATGCTTTCCACCATCAGCGCGGTTGATCACCAATGCACCAAGAATCAAACCGCTAGCCAGCCATCCCGGAATCAAAATCACAGGGACAATCAGGATGCCGAGCGGACTATGCTGAGATCGAACACACAGTGACATAAAAGCGAACCACTGGATCGCATAAACAACAACGACGAGGCCTATGCCGAGCAATCGCCGTTTCCCACTTCGGCAAGGAGGACCGAGTGATTTAGAATGAGTGCTCATCGCTGTTTGTTAGCCGAACGTTTGATGTGCGCCCACAGGCGCGGTTGAAGGGATGTTGAAATGAAATTGAAAAGCTTATGGCCGGTTGGTGCGTCACGACTTGTTCGCTTCAATGATTTTCTCAATTAAGAAGGTGTCGTTGCAAACGCCTCGCAAAGGAAAATTCTCATGTTCTGGACGCAAAGTCCCGATCTTCCACTCTCGCTCACCATCCCAAAGCCACCAAGGGCCACTTCTGCCGTCCGGCAATACGACCGCGGTCCGGAACACTGGAAACTTGGCCCACTGTGGCTTTACATCAGATCCCGCCACAATGTTGGCAATTCCGCGACTGCAAGCTACCCCAAGAGGGAAGAATGTCGTGTAGATGGCCTCCTCCTCGATCAGCACGTCAAGATCTGGCTCTGTGGCGAAGATTCCAGGGAAGACCCTGATCAATGCTCCGTATCGCTCATGTTTGTGAGTATACTGAAAATAGGCAACGCCACGATCCGTGGCGATTTTGCAGATATCGCCAACCTTTGGTCGAACTCGTGTGACAGGCTTCATTATCTAGCGAACAGACTAATTAGCGCGATTCAATATCGGTTCCGAACGATATCTTCACTCTCACCCGCAGTCATGATTCGCCGGACGCCCAAGTAAAGTCAAGGCTCCAACACAGTACTTCAGGCCTCTTGCTCTTTTTGTCATTTGGATTTCTCAGACTCCCAACCCAATCGATAGGCGGCGCCATGAGATCGATATCTTGAAGCTCTCAGCCGGCTTGCCCAAGAAGGCCGCACCCTTTCTCCACTCACTCACCACTCACTACTCTCCACTCTCCAGTTTCCCCTTTCCCCCCGCCCCAGGTGAGTCCATCTCTAGCCCCGTGAAACCCGAGTCCCTAGACAGCCCACGCCGCCCCCTCATCCTGGGCGGCATCGCGCTGTCAGTGTTGCTCCTCCTCTCAGCGTTCCAAACCGAATACCTCCCCACCCTCAAAGCCCTAACCCAAAAAACCGCCTGGTGGATCCAGGACCAAATCCACCTCCACGGCACCCGCGCCCCCGCAGACCCTGAAATCCTCGTCATCGGCGTCGACGAAGCCAGCCTCGACCTCAGCAGCGCCTTCCCCGAAGACATCGCCGAATCCCCCACCCTCCAACTCATGCAAAAAGGCTGGCCCTGGCCCCGCCAGGTCTGGGCAGATCTCCTCGAAAAACTCTTCGCCTCCGGCGCCCGCGCCGTCGCCCTCGACTTCGCCTACGCCACCCCCTCCCCCGACCACCCCGAGTGGGACGCCGCCTTCAACGCCGTCCTCGAAAAATACAAAGACCGCGTCGTCATCGGTGCCGACCTCCTCTTCTCCGAAAACAAACTCCGCCTCATTCCCCCCACCGAAACCATCCTCACCACCACCAACCTCCAAACCGAACCCCGCATCGGCTACTTCACCTACTGGCCGGATGAGGACGACGTCGTCCGCCGCAGCTCCGTCCGCTCCGGAGAAAACACCAACGAAGCCCGCAGCTTCCCAGCTGCCCTCCTCGATCAAGCCCGCATCCCCAACAAAGTCCCCGGCGACCCCCACCAACCCCACCTCATCCGCTTCGGCCCCGACAACGCCTACACCCCCATCTCCGCCCACGAACTCTTCATCCCCGCCGTTTGGGACAGCAACTTCGCCGGCGGCTCCATCTTCAAAGACAAAATCATCCTCATCGGCCCCACCGCCCGCCACTTCCAGGACGACGTCCCCACCCCCATCGGCGTTCTCTTCGGCGTTCAAGTCCACGCCCACACCACCGCCGCCTTCCGTCACGGCCATCTCCTCAACGAAGTCACCGACTGGAGAATCATCTTCGGCATCGCCCTCACAGGCATTCTCGGCACCCTCCTCTTCATCGCCCGCTTCCGCCGCCCCATCATCGGCATCGCCGCACTCTTCGGCACCGTCGCCCTCGCCATCTACCTCCAAACCTACGCCTTCAACCAGAGCACCCTCGTCGTCGCCATGCTGCTCCCCGCCTCCGGCTCCGCCCTCGCCGGATTCCTCAGCCTCGGCTACGACTACATGCATGAACGCCGCCAAAGAGAGCGCCTTCGCTCCGCCATCACCGGCTACTTCTCCCCGGACATGGAGCAGCAAATCCTCCGCCAGCCCGCCTCCTACTTCAAAACCCTCCGCGGCACCCATCGCCACATCACCCTCCTCTTCTCCGACCTCCGCGGCTTCACCAGCCTCTCCGAAAAACTCCCCCCCGAACAACTCGTCCTCCAACTCAACGAATACCTCGACCGCATGGTCCAGACCGTCTTCGAAACCAACGGCAGCATCGACAAATTCATCGGCGATGCCATCATGGCCGTCTGGGGCCGCCTCCGCGACAACGCCACCGAAGCCGACCTCATCACCGACGCCCGCGCCGCCGCCACCACCGCCCTCCGCATGCGCGAAGAACTGACCAAACTCAACGAACTCTGGGCCACCCGCGGCATCGAACCCCTCGCCATCGGCGTCGGCCTCCACCAGGGCGAAGCCGTCGTCGGCGACATGGGCTCCCAACTCAAAAAAGAATTCACCGCCATCGGCGACTCCGTCAACACCGCCGCCCGCCTCGAAAGCGCCACCAAACAATACGGCCTCGACCTCCTCATCTCCGACTCCCTCCGCGCCCGCCTCGGCCCCGATTTCCTCTGCCGCACCGCCGACCTCGTCAAAGTCAAAGGCAAGAACGAACCCGTCGCCGTCTTCACCATCCTCGGCAAAACCGAAACCACCCCACCTCCCCCCGGCCTCGCCGAATTCGAAACCGGCATCCAACTCTACCGCACCGGCGACTTCCCCACCGCCATCACCGCCTTCCAAAAAGCCGCCACCGCCGGCCTCAACGACACCCTCACCACCACCTACCTCGAACGCTGCCAGGACCTCATCGACCACCCCCCCGAAACCTGGGACGGCACCTACACCCTCAAATCCAAATAACCCCCCTCGCCTCCCCGCACTCGTCATTCACCTTGCATCCCCCCCACTCGCTATTCACTACTGATACCCCAATCCGCAATCCGCAATCCGCAATCCGCATTCCGCATTCCGCCCTCCGCCCTCCGCCCTCCGCCTTCCCACTCTCTACTCTCTACTCCCCACTCCCCGCCCCATGCCCAAGTACATCGTCACCATCGGCCTCGAAGTTCACGCCCAACTCAAGACCCAGAGCAAAATGTTCTGCCCCTGCCCCGTCGAGTACGGCTCCGAGCCCAACACCCACACCTGCCCCACCTGCCTCGGCCTCCCCGGCGCGCTTCCCGTCCTCAACGAGGGCGCCATCGAAAAAACCGTCCTCACCGGCCTCATGCTCGGCTGCACCACCCCACCCATCGTCAAGTGGGACCGCAAAAACTACTTCTACCCCGACATGCCGAAGAACTACCAGATCACCCAGTTTGATCTCCCCCTCTGCATCGGCGGCGGCGTCCCCCTCTATGACCTCGCCTACCCCAAGGACGTCCAAAAAAACATCCCCAACCCCGGCAAAGTCGTCAAACTCACCCGCATCCACCTCGAAGAAGACGTCGCCAAATCCACCCACCACGACAAATTCACCACCATCGACTTCAACCGCGCCGGCACCCCGCTGATGGAGATCGTCTCCGACCCCGACATCGACTCCGCCGAAGAAGCCTTCGCCTATTTGTCCTCCCTCCGCCAAATCCTCGTCTATGGCGGCGTCAGCGATGCCGACATGGAAAAAGGCCAGATGCGCTGCGACGTCAACATCTCCCTCCGCCCCGAAGGCCAGACCGAACTCGGCGCCAAAATCGAACTCAAAAACCTCAACTCCATCGCCGCCGTCCGCCGCGCCATCCACTTCGAAACCGCCCGCCAAACCGAAGCCCTCGACCGCGGCGAAGTCCTCCTCCAATCCACCCGCCGCTGGGATGACGACCGTGGCGAAACCACCCTCATGCGCTCCAAGGAAGACGCGCACGACTACCGCTACTTCCCCGACCCCGACCTCCTCCCCCTCCACACCGCCGACATCCTCGCCCGCGTCACACCAAGCCTCCCCGAACTCCCCCACCAAAAACGCGCCCGCTTCACCAACGACTACGGCTGCTCCGCCTACGACGCCGACGTCCTCGCCAGCGAGCAATCCCTCGCCGCCTACTACGAAGCCGCAGTCGCCGCCCAACCCGCCGTCGCCCCCAAAAAACTCGCCAACTGGGTCCTCAACGACCTCCTCGGTGCCCTCAACGACGCCTCCCTCACCATCACCGACTGCCCCCTCCCCGCCACCGCCCTCGCCCAACTCGTCGCCATCGTCGAGTCCGGCAAAATCAGCGGCAGCCAGGGCAAAGAAGTCTTCGCCGCCATGCTCGCCACCCCCGGCACCGACCCCGAAACCATCATCAAAGAAAAAGGCTTCGAACAAGTCAGCGACACCGGCGCCCTCGAAGCCATGGTCGACGAAATCCTCGCCGCCAACCCCGACAAAGTCGCCGAGGTCAAGAGCGGCAACGAAAAAGCCATGAACTGGTTCACCGGCCAGCTCATGAAAGCCTCCAAAGGCAAAGCCAACCCCAAAATCCTCTCCGACCTCCTCCGCTCAAAGCTCCTCTAACGTCACCCTCAGCTCCAAACGACACGCGAATGTGTCACAGTTTTTTGCTTGGAGTTTCCAGCGTTTGCCCCTAAAACAGGAAGCCCATGTTCCCCCAGTTCTCGAAATCCCTGCTCCCAACCCTCCGAGCTAGCACAGCGATTTCGCTCTTCCTGACTCCATTGAGCCACGGCCAGGACTCCCCCACCCCCCACCAAAGCAGCCTCGGCCTCAAGTTCGCCTCCGTCCCAGGCACCACCGTCCAGTTCGCTACCACCGAGACCCGACTCCAGGACTTCAAAGCCTTCGTCCAGGCCTCCGGCTACACCTGGACCTTCACCCCCCACTTTTCCCAAAGCGACGATCACCCCGTCGTCGGCGTCAATCTCCAGGACGCCTCCGCCTTCTGCAAATGGCTCACTGACACCGAACGCACCGCCGGATCCCTCTCCTCCTCCCAGCTCTATCGCCTGCCCACCGACATCGAGTGGAGTGCCGCTGGCGGCATGGTCCGCGCTCGCAAACCCGGCAAAGATCTCACCGCCGAAGAAAGCCTCGGTGACCAGCGCCGCTTCCCTTGGGGACTCAGTTGGCCTCCCCCCGCAGGCGTCGGCAACCTCGCCGAAGGCGACATCCCCACCTACAAAGACGACTTCCGCCACACCTCCCCTGTCGGCAAGTTCGCCCCTAGCCCCGACGGCCTCTTCGACATCGCCGGCAACGCCTGGGAATGGACCTCCGACCCCGATTCCAAATCCGGCCCCACCACCAACCTTCGCGGCGGCTCCTGGGCCTACTTCAATGAGGAAAGCCTCCACTCCAGCTACCTCTACGAAGTCCCCCCCGACATTCGCTCTTCCACCATCGGCTTCCGCCTCGTCTTCGAAGACCGCCAACTCACCTCCCGCCTCATCGCCGAATCCCAAAAAGCACGCGAAACCGAACTCCGCACCGGCCGCGATCAAATGCTTAGCGCCACCCAATCCGGAGCCAACCTCGAGGAACTCAAAGCCATGCGTGAACGCCTCGCCGGTGCCGCAGCCTCCCCTTCAGCTTCCACTCCCAACCCTTCGACCCTCACCCCCGCCAAGCCCGGTGAACCCCACACCAACAGCCTCGGCATGACCCTCCTCCCCATCCCCGGCATCAAAACGCTCCTGTCCAAAACCGAAGTCACCGCCGGTTTCTATGAGGCCTTCCTCAAGGACACCCAACAAACCTGGACAGACAAACCCTCCCACGTCTCCTCCCCCGATCACCCCGTCGCAGGCATCCCCTGGTCCCAAGCCGCCGCCTTCTGCGAATGGCTCACGAAAAACCAGCAAGCCGCCGGCCTCATCCCCAAAGGCTCCCTCTACCGCCTCCCCACCGACACCGAATGGAGCGCCGCCGCCGGCCTCAGCGACGAACCCGGCTCCGACCCCTCCGCGCGCAACGGCAAAAACACCACCCACTTCCCCTGGAAACCCGCCACCGCCTGGCCCCCACCCCTCCGCGCCGCCAACCTCGACGCCCCCAAAATCCCCGGCTACGCCGACCCCCATCCCTACACCTGCCCCGTCACCTCAAATGAACCCAACGAACTCGGCTTCTTCGAACTCGGCGGCAACGTCGCCGAATGGTGCGCCGACGCCTGGCCAGACACCCCCGACCACCGCGTCTACCGCGGCGGCTCCTGGCTCTCCTCCACCCGCGAAGAACTTCTCACCTCCAAACGAAGCCACGCCCCCTTCGAAACGCCTCGTGGAAATGTCGGCTTCCGCTGCGCCTTGGAATTGGCCACCCCCGCACCCTAAGCGCCCCCACTTTCATTCGCCATGTCCCAGGACACGAACCCAGCTCCCCAACCAACTCCCACCAAGGTCGGCAAGCCAAACCGCCGAAATCGGCTCCTGATTCGGCTGCTCATCGTGGGCTCACTTTTGGGCCTCGTGTTGATCTTCACCGCCAGACCCCTCTACCGATTCGGCAAAAAACACTACGCCCATTATCGCGCTAACAAGTGCCTGGAACACATGGAATCTCAACAGTGGCTTCAAGCCATGAAGGCCCTCTCAGATGCCAACCGCTACGGACCCGAAGATCCCGTCGTCCTCCGCGCCACCGTCACCTTTCTCACCAAAACCAGCCGCGATCCACGCAGCCTCATCGTCACCATGAAGCGCCTGATCGCAAGTGGCCACGGCACCCCGGCAGACTACCTCACCCTCGCCAAAGCCCATCTCAGCGTCAGTGAAGTCGCCGAAGCCAGAGCCCTTCACACCTCCCTCCCTGACGACCAAAGAAACAGCAAGGACGGCCTCGAATTGCTCGCCCAAGTCCTCCGCGCCGAAGGCCGCGCCACCGAAGCCGAAGACACCCTGCGCCGCGCCCTCATGACCGACTCCAAAAACCCCGAGTCCAAACTTCGCCTCGCCCTCCTCGACTACGAAAACGCCTTCCCCGAAATCCAGTCCCGCGCCCGCCAAACCATGTGGGAACTCGCCGAAAACAAGGACAAAACCGCCCTCTCTGCCTTCACCTTCCTCTCCCGCGACAAAAACCTCACCGCTCCCGAAGCCAATCGCCTCCTCAAAGCCGCCGAAGATCACCCGGACGCAGACCCCTCCCATCGCCTCGAAATCCTCTCCGCCGTCATGCGCATCAACCCCCATCTTCGTGAAGAAATCTTGGATGCCGAGGTCAAGCGCTACGAAGGCAAGCCCATCCCCCAGCTGGTCGGAGTCGTCGCCTGGCTCGCCCGCGAAAAACAGCACACCCGCATCCTCAAACTCGTCTCCCCCCAGGTCGCCTTCCAATCCCAGGAAATCTTCCCCTACGTCGCCCAAGCCCTCGGCGAAGAAGGCCGCTGGGCCGACCTCCGCCGCATGCTCACCGGCTCTCAAGCCATGCCCGTCCAAGGCGCCCGCGTCCAGGTCTGGCTGGCTCAAGCCGCTTCCAAAATCGATCCCTCCGACCGCGACACCCCACGCCAACACCTCGAAAACGCCGTCGAACTCGCCTCCAAAAATAACGACCTCGGCAGCCTCGCCTCAGCCGCTCAAGTCTCCGAAGAGCAGGGCCTCTACACCCTCTCCATCCGCGCCTACGAACGCATCGCCAAGGCCAGCCCCCGAAATGAGATCGAAATGCTCGAAAAAGTCTACGAACTCGCCTTGCGCAACCGCGACACCCCAAAACTCTTCGAAATCGGCGAGCGCATCTGCGAACTGCGGCCCGGCAGCGGCCTCTACCGGGACCGCATCCAATACCTCACCCTCCTCACCGGCAACCGCATGGAAACCGTCGCCCTCTCCCTCGCCACTCACTACGGACAATCCATCGTCGAAGGCCAGACCACCCGCATTCCTTCCGCCCTGCTCCAAGCCCTCTCCGCCTACCGCTTCCGCGATTCCGCCGCACTCGACGCCTCCTTGCTCGCCCTCCAATCACACTACCCTAACCTCACCCCCGGACAACGCGCCGTCACCGTCGGCCTCCTCCGCTCTGCAGGCCGCGCCGTCGACGCATTTCGCCTCGCCGAATCCATCAACACCACTCTCCTTCTCCCTGAGGAAGAACTGTTTCTCGGCTCAAAGTAACACCCGCTCACTCCGCCCGCTTCATCACCGCCGGCATCAAGTCCTCAATAAACGCCTTCGTCTCCTCCAGGACACCGAACTCCTGCAGCAAATCCTCCTGCCCCAGAGGTGCCTCAGATACCGGCACAAACACCGACACCATCGACCACCGGTGATTCAGGTTCTTCAAAATCGCATCCTGATACCCCTTCGCAATGTGCCCGTAATAATCCGGCCGCGTCGCCCCATCAGACCCCACATACCAATACAAGTTCAACCCGCGCACCCGTACCTTCACTCCATCACTCCCCTCCCCATCACGAAACAACCTCAACAGTGTCGCCTCCACCTCGCGCCCACCTCCCATCCGCAACGTCACCACCTCCGAACTCCCAATGATCCACCCCTGCCCCGGCAAACAAACCTCCGGCCGGTGCAGCGTCCGCTTCCCTGGCCCGCCCACAATCACCGTCGCCAGCACCCCCCTCCCCTTCGGCGACGCATACGAATTCCTCACCAACTCCACCCCCTCATCCAGCACATCCCGCTCCGCTGCCGACATCCCAAGCACCCTCCCCCCATAGCTCCCCACCTCCAACGGCAACTCCAATTTCACCCCCGCCTCTGCCAGCTTCAAACTTGCATCCGTCCCCGCGCAAATCGCCAACCCCGCCCCCGCCAAAACGATCCCCGCCACCGCTCCAGCCCAGCCATTCCCTCCGGCTCCAGACACCTCCTTCGTCACCACCTCCCTCCGACTCGAAATCCGCCGCCAGTGCCGCCTCTCCAACACACTGCACAACGCAAACATCCCCGCCAATGCCACTCCAAACACGGCAAAACCCGCCATCGAATGGAAAAAACTCATCTCCTGATGCCCGTCAATGTTCCGTCCCACCGCAAACTCCGACCCAAACCAGCTCGACGCCACCGCTAGCATCACCATCCGCACAAAGTTCCCCGCCATCGCCATCGGAATCGCACTCAAAAACAGAATCAACCGCTTCCCCGGTGACTTCAGCGTCAGATACCCGTAAAGCGCGCTGATCATCATTAGCGAAAACAAAGACCGAATCCCACTGCACGGCTCCTCCACATCCAAGCGAAACAAATCCCCCTGCCCCAGTCCCACCAAAGCATCCGCCGCCGAATACAGCGCAGTCCCCTCCCTCACCACCGAAACCCCGATCAAATTCAAAAACCCGCCCGACAGACTCGCCGTCATCATCCTCAACGGAAACGCCAGTCGCTCCTCCAGTGGAAACAACGGCCACATGAACATCAAAAACAGCCACGGAAAAAACAACGCCCTCGCCCATCCCCACCCGCCCAACAGCACGATCAGCCCCCCAAGCACCAACTGAAACGCCACAAACCCGGGATACCCCGTGTCCACCTTGTAACCCACCCAAAAAAACACCAATCCCACCAGAATCCCAGCCAGTCCCCACCACGACCCCGCCATCGACAACCGCTTGATCGCCTCCCGATCCCGATAAATCAGCCACCCCACCAACACCGGCACCAGCAGGCAGAAATGCCACTCCGAATCCCTCGTCACCTGGTCCATCCACCCCCCCAACACACTCGTCCGCTGCTCCCCCGACCACCGCTGATACGGCCACAAACAAAACAACGCCACCAGCGGCACCCCCATCCCCACCAACGCCCGCCACCTGCCGCCTAAAGCCGCCTGCACTTGGGATGGTTCACCCTCTCGCACTTCTTGATCTCTCATGTCAGTATCCGGCGGGTTGGCCGACGGCGCGGACCTTGCAACGCATTCTTTCTTCTGGCAACTCCCAAACTCCACCGCTATCTCTCACCCCGTATGAGCCGCGAAAACACCGCCCCCCCCGGCCCACCTGAAGAGGACCCCGTCCCCTCCATCCTCGACTCCCTTAACGCCGACATGGGCACCCTCGTCCGCCGCCGCGCCGCCGACATCACCTACGCCCCGCCCAACATCCGACGCACCAGCATCGCCCGCCGCTACTTCCTCGTCTCCCTCGGCCTCATCCTCACCCTCACCACCGCCGCCATCTGGCTCTACCTCACCCAAATCCTCCCCTCCCTCGCCACCCCCTCTCCCACCTCAGGCCAGCTCCCCAAAGTCCCCGTCGCCCGCGCCATCGAAGTCAACCTCCCCGGCGCCACCCTCGAACAAATCGCCGCCTCAGCTAAACAAATCCAGGAACTCCAAAAACAAATCGACGCCACCCGCGCCCTCCAGGAAAATCAGTCCCTACAACTCGAAAAACTCATCGAGCGCGTCGCCTCCTCCCGCCCCGCCTCCCCCGCGCCCCTCGCCACCACCGACTCCGCAGGCATCGCCAGCGAGTCCACCCCCACCAGCCCCTTCGAACCCCCAGCCTCCGCCGCCAACGCCGAACTCCGCCTCATCAAAGAGCGCAACCGCCTCACCACCTACGCGGACGAATCCATCTCCACCGGCCTCCGCCGCCCCCTCAACCTCATCATCGACGCCATGCGCGACCCCGACCGCGCCAACCTCTACCACGCCGCCCAGGCCGAATACTACCGCGTCATGGGCCACTACCAACTCCTCAGCCGCATCGACCCCGCCTACAAACTCCCCCTCTCCGAACTCTTCCCCAAGCAACCCATCAAAGACGAGGCCGACCTCTCCATCGAACAACTCATCACCCTCCTCAAAAACACCGACCTCGCCTGGCAGGTCCGCTTCCGCTCCGCCTTCCTCCTCGGCGGCCGCCGCAATCCCGCAGTCATCTCCGCCCTCGTCGATGCCTTCACCAATGACCCCAGCCTCGACGTCGCCAAAGAAGCCCAGCTCAGCATCGAACAAAATGTCGGTCGCAAATTCCTTCTCTTCGACTTCGCCGGCGTCTCCAAATGGTGGCAAACCCAGCTCGCCGTCCGCTCCGAAGCCCCCATCATCCCTTCAGGCAATTGATTCATCGTCCAGCCCTCGTGCCACCTTTCCCCGCACCTACCTCGCGAAAATTCCTTAGCCGCCTCAGCATCTACGGCGACTTCTGGCCCCGCCTCCTCAGCCTCGCTGCCCGTGTCACCCCCTGGTTCCTCGAACCCCTCCTCCTCGCCCTCTACTCCACCCTCTTCTACCTCGCCTGCGGCCCCGCCCGCCGCGCCCTCCTCCACAACCTCCAAGTCCTCTTCCCCACCGACTCCCTCCTCATCCGCCACGCCCGCGCTCTTCGCGTCATCTGGAACTTCGCCTGCACCCTCACCGACGCCGCCCACATCCGCGCCAACCACGACATCATCGATTGGGAAATCGCCGGCCTCGACCACCTCAACACCCTCTCACAAATCCCCACCGGCGCCGTCATCCTCACCGCCCACATGGGCAACTACGACCTCGCCGCCCCCCTCTTCGCCGCCCGCCTCCAAAGAAAACTCCACCTCGTCCGCGCCCCCGAACGCCATCAGGAAAGCCAAGCCTACGCCCGCACCCAGCGCGACCACATGAACGCCGACTGGTGCGTCATCCACTACAATGAGCCCGGCAACATGCTCGCCGTCAAACTCACCTCCCTCCTGAAGGAAAATCAAATCGTCGCCATCCAGGGTGACCGCATCCTCTTCGACGTCGCCGCCACCACCCTCCCCTTCTCCACCAGCCACGACTGGCACCTCCCCTCCGGCCCCTTCGTCCTCGGCCTCGTCTCCCGCGCCCCCCTCGTCCCCCTCTTCATCACCCGCTCCGGCTGGCGCCGCTACCGCGTCACCGCCCACCCTCCCTACCATTGGCCCGAAGGCCGACTCGACAAAGCCACCGCCCTCCGCGACGCCGAACGCTGGTGGAGCCACCTCCTCTCCCAAACCGTCCGCCAGCACTGGCATCAATGGTTCGTCTTCGAACCGGCCTTCACCCCCACCGCCGCGCCCCCGCCATGACCCCAGCGCCCGCCCAGATTCCCCCTCGCAAACCCGCCCGCACCGGCCTCGGCTGGCTCATCCAAGCCCTCGCTAAATCGCCCCCCACCCCACCCGCCACCGACCTCCTCTTCCCCGCCTCCGAACGCCACCCCACCACCGAAACCCTCACCGCCTCCTGCCTCATCGCCGCCTGGTCCCTCGCCGCCAGCCTCATCCTCTGCCTCCATTCCGAAACCCTCCCCACGTCACTCCCCCTCCGTTGCCTCATCGCCATCACCGCCTGGCTCGCCCTCATCCACTCCGCCGTCATCCTTCCCCTCCTCGCCTATCCCCTCCTCCGCCTCGTTCACCTCACTCCCCAAAAACTCGCCACCCTCACCGAACTCACCTTCCTCTCCATCCTAACCCTCATCGCCTGCCATCTCACCACCGACCCATCTCTCTTCGCACGCTCTCTCGGCCTCCTCTGGCTAACGCTTATCATGGCAGAAATAATGCTTCGCTTGGCACGCTCAGGGATCGCACTTGCAAGCCACCCCCGCTGAAGCACTCTTACTCATCCCCTCCTTTCGATCCTATCGACTCGCCCCTCCACTGCCATGAACACACTCAAACTTTTCATCACCCTCTTCATCGCCGCCCTCATCGGCTGCGCCGCCCTAGGTTACACCCTCTGGAAACAAGGCATCGACCACACCGCCGCCCTCGAACGCCTCGCCGCCTCTCACGCCAGCGAACTCGCCGCCAAAGACGATGCCCTCGAAAAAAGCTTGTCCGAACAAGCCGAACGCCACGAACAGCGCATCCAGGCCATGACCCAGGACTTCGAAACCAAACTCGACTCCCTCCGCTCCGATCAACGCAAACAAATCGCCTCCGCCTACAAAGAGTTCGAAAACATCTTCGAAGGCAATCGCCAGACCATCGAATACATCAACGCCCTCGAAGGCAAAGTCCGCGCCGGCCAGCAGCTCTCCCGCAACGAAGTCGAAAAACTCACGGTCATCACCACCGGCCTCGGCTACCTCCAAAAACAATACCAAAAACCCCTCCAGGAATTCACCGAATTGGAAGCCTACTTCGAGCGCCAATCCACCCGCCCCGCCACCGCCACCGAACCCAAAAAAGCCTTCGGCTTCTTCCGTCGCACCTTCAGCAAATCCTACCGCGAAAACGAAAAACAATTCTACCGCGAAGAGGGCGAGCGCCAAGCCTTCGAAAAAGCCCAGCAGGAATTCTCACGCGTCTACGCCTCCGCCCAGCAGTCCATGCAGGCCGTCAACCTCAACGCCGACGAACAAGTCAAAAAACTCCACACCCTCATCGACGAAAAAGACAGCGCCAATCAAGCCGACCTCTCCGACTTCTTCAACAAAGCCCGACAAGCCCTACGCACCCACCAGGACGTCCTCCAGTTCGCCCCCGAACCCAACCTCCCCCCCGCCACCCCCGCCCCCTAAGGTGGGGCAAGCATCTTGCTTGCCCGCCCCCGCCTGCGCACCAAAGGCGCCTCAAAATTCATCCAGTGGGAAAAAGCCTCTGGCCTTCACTGACCTCGCATGGCTCTCACATGCTCCAAGGCAGCCGCCTGCATGAACCCGACCGCCCCCGGCGTGTTGGTATGTCCCGCCAGCACATCCCCATGCATCTTCTTCGGCACCGTTAGCGCATTGAAAGCCGCATACACACTCGTCGGCGGGCACGTCGCATCCACAAACCCCACCGTCACCACCGCCCCCCGACACCTCGCCCGCGTCGCAAAATTCACCGCGTCGTAATACCGCGCCGCCTGCAAAGAAGCCTCCACCGGCTGCCCCCGATCATCCACCGCCACCAGCTTCGGCCAACCCGCAATCCGACCCGCCTTCATCCCCGAGTGATCACAGCCCGCTGGCACACCCGCGCAAATAAACGTCACCCGCTCGTCCAACCCCGCCGCCGCCAGCGCCTGAAACCCGCCCTGGCTGCTTCCATAAACAATCAACGTCTTCCCATCCCACTCAGGCTGAGCCGTCAAAAAATCAATCGCCCGCACCAGCCTCAAAAACATCCCCTTGAAGTAAACCTGCTCCCGATCCTCACGCCCTCTCACACGATAGTCCTTCAACTCCCCCTCAGCCAGCGCCTTGTAAAACGCCGCCGGCCTCCCGTTCGGCAATCCATGCGCATTGATGTCCATCGCCAGCAGGCCGCCCTCCCGCACCGCCCACGACACCACCCCGGCACTCCCGCTCACCACCCCCGCTCCATGCACCGTTAAAATCGCCGGCAAACTCTTCGCCTTCGCTCCCACCGGCTTCGCCAGATAACCCGAAACCGGCACCTCACCCACGCAATCCACCTGCACATCCGCCAGCTCTACCCCCGCCGCCTTCGTCTCCACACGCGTCTTCTTCGCGTTCATCGGCACCGCCGCCAGCAACGCCTTCTGCCCCTTCCAAAACGAATCGAAATCCTCCGGCACAGGCAGACTCGGCTTCAACTTCAACGGCTCAAATCCCGCCGCCGCCAGCACGCTCGCCTTCCCTGAACGCGCCCGCATCTGCAAAAAGCCCGGCTCCTTCAAACTCCCCGTCACCTCCGCCTTGCCCGCCTTCAAACTCCCCGTCACCTCCGCCTTGCCCGCCTTCAAAGTCACCTGCTCCACCGCCCCCGCCTCCACCCCATCCTTCGAAATCACACACTCCACCACCACCCCGTCCGCAGCCTTGCCCCCCAGCGTTCCCTCGATCCGAAACGTCACCGTCTCACCCACCTCATAAAGAGCATCCGCGCGATCCACCATCGCCTTCAGCACCACCTCCGGCTCGACCTTCGGCTCCTGCGCCATCGTCACCGTCGCCAGCACAACTCCCATCCAAATCATCACGTTCGTTTTCATCATCAAATCCTCCAGGCCTCCCGCATCGGTTTCATCAGCATCGCATTCGCCGCCTCATCCCCCTCAAAGCGCTCCGCCACCGGATCAAACTTCAACCCCCGTCCCAGCGCCGCCGAAATCGCCCCCATCTGACAAACCGTCATCGCCCGCTGCGCCACCTCCGCCGGCGCCGCGGTTTGCCCCCGACTCAACACCGCATCCACAAAATTGCGATGGTGATGCTTCGACTCATAAAGCGCCTTGTCCCCGCTCTTCAACTTCACGCGCAGAATGTCGTCCGAACTCGCCTTCAACACCTCGCTCTCCGTAAAAATCCAGCCCTCACTCCCGACAAACTTCGTCCCCCACTGCGCCTTGTCACTCGTGCTCACCATCACCACCCGCACCCCGTTTGCATACCGATACTCAATCCGAAACTTCTCCGCCGCATCATACAGCCCCGCCGCCCGCCGCACCACACCCTCCGCCATCACCTCCACCGGCGCCGTCCCATCCATGCCCGCACCCCACTGCGCCACATCCAAAAAATGCGCGCCCCAGTCCGTGATGTACCCCGGCGCATATTCCTCGATCCAGCGAAAGTTAAAATGACACCGCGCCGCCGTGTAAGGCTTCGCCGCCGCAGGCCCCAGCCACATCTCATAATCCAAATGCGCCGGCACGGCTTCCGCCTTCTCCATCCCCGTAAACCCGCCCCGAATCGCAAAAGCATCCGGCACCCCAATCTGAATCTCCTTCAACTCACCAACATACCCGTTCACCACCCGCTCACACGCCATCCGCACCTTCATCCCCGACCTCCGCCACGTCCCGCACTGCAGCACCCGCCCGTTCGCCTTCACCGCCTCGCAAATCGCCCGCCCCTCCGCAATGCTCGCCCCCAGCGGCTTCTCCGAATACAAATCCTTGCCCGCCTTCGCCGCCGCGATCGCCACGTTCGAATGCCAATGATCCGGTGTCGCATTCATCACCGCATCCACATCCGCCCGCGCCAGCACCTCCCGAAAATCCCGATAGCAATCCCCCTTGCCCACCTTCGCCATTACCGCCGCCTTCTCCAAATGCTGCGCATCCACATCACACAGCGCCACCACCTGCACCCGCTCATCCGCCATCAGCGCCCGCAAATGGCTCGTCCCCTGCCCCCCCAACCCCACACACCCCACCCGCACCTTGGAGTTAGGCGAAACCGCCCCCGCCCGCCCCACCACCGCCGCCGGCAAAATCAACGGCACCGCACGCTTCAACAAACACCGGCGATCCAACAACAAAGGCAAAGACATCCCCACCATACGCCACCCACCCCCTCACTTTTCATCCACACCCAAGTGGTCATCACTCTCCGAGTGATGAATCTCATCTTTTTCCACTCCACCCCTTGAAACACACCCCCATCCCACCTCCGCTTCATCCCCATACCTCACGCCCTCAAATCCGGCGTCTTGACGGAAACGCTCCGATCAAGAAGATGCCAGAAAAACTGAAACCCTTTCCGGACGAAGCCGATGCAACCCACTCATGAATCCGAACACTTTGTCACCCATTTCCCTTTCTATTGGCAAGATGGCAACCAATCGATCAACCCACACCCACGATTTCATGAGACTGCTCTTTCCCTTAACTCTCCAGTTGCTCTTCGCGCCTTTAGCCTTCGCAGAAGACTTCAAACTGTCTGATCGGGCAGAAGATGGAAACCTGCAGCGAATCTGCTCTGCATCACGAGACGGGTATACTCTATTCAAAGCCATCTTCGACGAAGTCACTCCCCCCAACTTAACGTTCGTCAGACTCACTAATGCCGAACAGGTCCGTCCCTCATTCTTGGCGGAAGATCCAGAATACAACACTGATTCACCCCGTCGCCCCATTCGCACTTCGGCCAATCTAACGATCCTCAGGCAAATCACGGATGTGACCGAATTAAAAGCTCTACACAGCATCGAATGGGATGATTCGGTCTTGGATGGCGGATGGAGAGGGCCATCATACACGGCATATCAAGGACTAACCGAAGCGTTCTTTGATCCATTTGCTCACAACGGTGAATTAGCGTTCAGATTCGATGGATCGAAAAAAGACCGGCATCAATTCGCCGATTTGCTTATCGTTCCCGATGGATGGGGATCACAAATCGATTCCTCCGCAGTTTGGAGATTAGATAACAAAGGTCTCTTTGAGAGAGCAACCCTGACAAAAGACGAGCTTACATTTTTGCGATCAGAAACCAGTTCAACCAACTCTCTCATAAAGAAGATGGCATTCAGCCTGTTAATGAAACATAAAGTACTGAACGCCGAGGACCTGAAAACGTGGTTGCGATCCGAGCCCTCATTGATCGATGTCGCAGTGACTGTGCAACTCATGCTTACCCAAGATCCGAAACCCATCGTAGATGCCGAGCCTGCTTGGATGGTGACTGAAGGAGAACATGTTTGGGGAGGAGCTTTGATTGCCGCGACTCTTTTATTCACGGCAAATCAAACAGCCGTAGATTCAATGCGGAAGTGGCACTACAAACGGCGGCAAGGCAATGAAACTGAGGCCTCCGAGTTAATGCCGCTTTTGCGAAAAGCCGAGACCCAACCCGGCTTTTACATGATAAAAGAGATCGGTAACGAACTAGTCAGAATCAAACAACTTCGCAATTACCCCTTCCTTTCTGCGGGTCACCTCATTTTTTCCTCGTCGTCCGTCATCGATCCTTCTTTTCTATCAACCGACTGAAGATGTAAGTTTCTGAATCTAAACTTCTGGCCCGCTTTCCCCCGGGGAAACGGAGGCAATCTGGAATGGCACTGACTCAAGGGCGTAGATACTACACATTCTTCAAAACTTCCTATCATCACTCAATCACTCCGCCCCCAGACAATCTCCTCAAACACCTCAAAATCGGCACCTAAATCGCCACCTCGCCTCGCCAAGTCACTCCTATTCCACGATCACTTCCACATCGGACCGTCGGCGCATTTTCCCAATTCCCATTCATCCCCTCCAATCATTCTCTCCATCGCGGCTGAAAGACACTCCCACCCACGTCCGCTACACCCCGCACCCTCAAATCCGGCGTCTTGATGGGAACGCTACGATCAAGAAGATTCTAGAAAAACTGAAACCCTTCCTGAAAAAAGCCAACGCCATTCACTCATGAATCCAAACGCGTTGTCACCCAGTTGCAGCCTGACCTGAATGGCACTGACTTAAGCCTCTGATTCGAAGATCTAAGCTTTGATTTCTCTGGGCTCTGGTTGTCCATTGACCGTGTTAAGTGAGCACCATTCCAACCCGACCCCGTTTTCCCCAACGAAAAACTGCCAATGCTTCCCACCTTTTCTCGAGTCATTGCGACTGCGTTAATGGCAATTGCATCAACAAGCACCGCCGATGATCAATTCGCCAAATCTAGGTTGGTGGCTGATCAAGCGAGAGGCATTATCGAATTGTCTCGCATGCTGCTATCTGCGCCCGAGGATATCAATAAACGATGTTTTGCTTCAGTTGAAAACGCGGTGTCCGCACCAGCTTCCGAAATCCCAGATCGCCCTTTGGCTGATTCAAAGAAAAAAAACGTGGTCGAATCGCCCGTGCGAGTGTCTTTCATTCTAAGCTCGGCAGATTTTGGTGCCTTCTTCCCAGAGGGCCCGCAAATTGCAATTGAGTGGGAAAGGGATTATGCAGCTCACATTCGCGTTGGCCACGGCTACCACGATCCAAGACTCCCAGTTCTCCCAAACCCATTTTCGACGGGCAATTTGCTCACCTTCACCGTCACAAAATCCGAACAAGGTGCAGATGAGATCAGTAACGCATGGGTTCTATCTAATAATTCGATACACAACATCAAGCAGACCATCCAATGGAGAACCGATGAAAGTACATTGTTTAGCCCTGATGCCGTGAACGATGAGGCAGCCCTAACAACGTTGCGTGCTACAATTGGAATTGGAAACCCCTTGCAGCGCATGGTGGCACTCATGCAACTTAGCGAGTTGAAGAAACTTGCTGACGTCGACATCGACGCGATCATTCAAGCAGCTCAATCATTGGAAGAATACGCCGCGGCCTCTTTCTTCATCATAAACAACGAACCAGCGCGCCAAGCGCAGTTGCTAGATGCAATCAATTCATTTTCCCTAAATAGCATGGCGATGGACGGAGTCGCGGTGGGTGCAGCGATGCATTTTTTGGGCCAGTCAAACACTGACACGCTCGTGGGATATGCCAGAGCAGACGAATTCTTTGATGCCCCCCGAGCCAATGATGCTCTATTGAAGACTATTTCTTTTCCGGTGTTGCAGCATCTTGGGAAGAAATTCCAAACCGCCATAAAGTCAGGGCAAGAGCGCCAAGGAATACTGTATCAAATACTTTCGACTACGGGAGCTTTGAGCAATTGAACGAAGAACATCAAAAAGCGATGTGGAAGAAACGCCACAGCTCCGACGGCGAAGCTGGGTCACCATGACGACCGCTGCTCCTTCCTCCAAACGCTCAGCCAGGCCCGCGAGATGACCGGCAGGTGCGCGAATGCGTGACGAAGATGCCAGACATTTTCTAAAGCCTCCTCCTCTCCCCTCATCTCGTCCGATTTGAAAAATCTCCCCAAACTCCTCACAATAAGCAGTTTAACGCACCCTCTATTTCCCAAAATCACCCTTCATCTTCGAACACTCTACAATCACAACGACGGCGCGATTCCCTTTTTCACATCCATCACCCCCATTCTCGTTCCTGCAGCTGAAAGACTCCCCCGTCCACCTCCGCTTCATCCCCATGCCCCGCAGCCTTCTCTTCCTCGTCACCTTCTTCGCTGCCACCAGCCTCCCCGCCCAAATCGCCAATCGCCCCCCCGCTCCCCTCTGGCTCACCGGCACCTCGCTCGAAAAAACCTTCACCCCTCCCGGCCAACTCCTCATGGCCATCCTCCTCGTCGCCTCCGACTCCGAAACCACCCTCTCCCTCAACGGCCATTCCATCGCCACGCTCCCGCCCTCACCCACCGCCACCAGCCTCGACCTCACCCGCCACCTCATCGACGGCCCCAACACCCTCTCCCTCCGCTCCTCCGGCAAAGTCGCCGCCCTCCTCGAACTCAATGGCGACCTCGCCCGCAAATCCTGGATCGCCACCGACACCACCTGGACCGGTCCAAAATTAAAATCCCTCGGCCCCACCGACGCCGATCCCGCCACCGATCCCTTCGACCTCAAAAAAACCCACGACGCCTACAACTCCTGGAAGCTCGCCGGACGCGACGCCCAACACCA
>JAIYDW010000019.1 GCA_027487315.1 Verrucomicrobiaceae bacterium
AAGTCATTGAGCACTTGGAGAATCCACGGGCCATGTTCCGCGATCTGTTCCGTCTCCTCAAACCTGGAGGATTGTTGGTGGTTACCACCCCAAATCAGGAAAGCCTTCGTTCTCTTGCCTCACTCCTAACGGCAGGCCACTTCGCCTACTTCTCCGACAACTGCTACCCAGCGCACATCACCGCACTTGTTCGCAAAGACTTCGAACGAGTCGCTAAGGAAGCCGGATTTGGATCGGCTGCATTTGAATTTTCAAACATTGGCGGCATTCCAAAGCTACCAACTCTCAAATGGCAATCCATTCTTCCTTTCCTAAAGGGTCGATTCTTCAGCGACAACATCGCAGCGATCTGTATCAAGCCATCCAAATGACCCGCATTCTTGTTTATACACGCACATTCCTCCCCGTCCTGGGAGGACTCGAACGCAATACATACACACTCTGCCGATTCCTAGCAGAGTCTGGTTACACTGTGACGTTAGTCACTGAGACTCTCGAAGAGGATACTCGAAGATTCCCCTTCCGTGTCGTCCGCACGCGCTCAAACTTCCGCATCATTCGCGAAGTTCTCCACACTAACATAGTGTTCGTAAATGGGGGCATTTCAATCAAGCCCTTTCTTACTGCCCTTGTCCTCCGGAAACCTTATGCCCCAGTTTATCAATCAGCAGAATTGTACATCCGAGGAAATGACCGAGGCATAGGAGCCCGCTTGAGACACTTCCTCGCTTCACACGCTTCGCTCCATATCCCTGTCAGCCGTTTCGCAAAAGCTCAACTCGGCCGATTGTTACCCGGCAAGAAATGCATCGCAGTTCCTAACCCAATTGATCAAGAACTACTGGACTTGCTAACCAAATCGATTCCCGTAGATAAGGAATACGATCTCCTTTTCGCGGGCCGCATGATCGATGGCAAAGGTATTTTTCACCTTTTGGAGGCCCTAAAGATCCTCCACCCTCATCTTCCACTCCGCGTCGCCTTCGCCGGGGACGGTGAGGAAAAAGATAGCCTTGTTGAAGTAGCCGCCAAGTTAGACCTTCCAATCGAACTATTGGGCCGCCTCGATCGCGAAGCTCTGATTCTCGCCTATCAAAAAGCCCGCGTTCTTGTAGTTCCCTCTTCAACCCACACCGAGGGAAACCCCCTCGTAATTGCCGAAGCGCTAACCTGCGGCACCCCTGTCATCGCCTCCGACCAAGGTGCAATGGTGGAAGCCATTGGCAACGCAGGTACCACGTTCCTTCGATACGATGCCGCTGATTTGGCCCGCAAAATCGAATGGATGTTTTCTGACGACAATTTATCAATCTGCACTCAGGCCACCAAAACACGACTCTCCGATTTCTCGAACGCAACATACGCCGAGCGCATCGGTGAAGTAATGCGTGCTCTCACCCACCCCGAAGAGTGATGCCATCATCACCCTTATTAGTGCAAGTTTTCGCAAGAAACTTGGGATCTGTATTAGAAACCTTGCTATTTTCACTGTGATCACGGTCTCCTATTCTGGCGTCCATCAGGCCTACCAACTCGCCTTGGCCACCCAAGAGGCAGGCCTCCTCCACGAGTTCCGCTGCTCGCTCTACGATGCACCAGGCAAATGGGGCGGTCTCCTCTCACGAATCGCAGGCCCTGAAAAACTCCGAAGCCGCCGGCTCGCCGGACTCGACCCCTCCCTCATCCGCGAACACCCCTGGCCCCTCCTCGCCAAAGTGCTTCGCGATCGTTTCAACTCCGCCTCCAGGGAAGAATGGCTCCAGGCCAATGACGCCTTCGACCGCTGGTCCGCCGCCCAGTTCGCCGCCCGCCCCGCAGAGGCAGTTATCGGCACCGAGACATGCGCCCTCCACCTCTTCAACGCCGCCCGCCGCTCCAACGCAACCACCATCCTCGACTGCCCCCAGCACCATCCCGACTTCCTCCACCGCCTCCTCTCCGAAGCCTCCGATCGCACCAGCCTCCCCCTCCCCCCAGCCCTCAAGCACAGCCCCATGCTCGAACGTACCCGCCGCGAGTACGACCTCGCCGACTGGCGCTTCACTTTCTCCCCCCAGCATAGCCTCGGCTTCGAACAAGCCGGCTACCCCAAAGACCGCCAAATCGAAATCCCCCTCTGGGTCGACACCAACTTCTGGCACCCCCTCACCCCTTCCCTCTCCAGCGCCCCCTCGCCCCCCCAAATCCACCTTCAAACTTCCGCTTTCAACGTTCAAAGTTCAGAGTTCAAAGTTCAAAGTTCCCCCACTCCCCACTCCCCACTCTCCACTCTCCACTTCCCGCCCCCCCATCTTCCATCTCCCATCTCCGGCGCACAGGCGCCCTTGCGCTTGCTCTTCGCCGGCTCCATCACCCTCCGCAAAGGCATCCCCTTCCTCCTCGAAGCCGTTCGCCAATCCGGCGTCGATTACCACCTCACCCTCGCCGGCCCCGTCGATCCCCTCATGCAGCCCTTGCTTCCTCAGGCCGATCCCCGAATCCGCATCCTCCCTCCCCACTCAAAATCCGATCTCCGCGCCCTCTACCAGTCCCACGACCTCTTCATCCTGCCCTCCGTAGCGGATTCCTTTGGTTTCGTCGCCCTCGAGGCCATGGCCTGCGGCCTCCCCGCCCTCGTTAGCGAAAACTGCGGCGCCCCCGTCCCGTCCCCAGAATGGCGCGTCCGCGCCATGGACCCCCAACACCTCGCCGAACGCATCGCCTGGTTCGCCTCCCAACGCGACCTCTGGCCCTCCCACTCAATCGCCGCCGCCGCCTTCGCCGCAGGCTTCACCCCCGCCCGTTACAGGAACCAAGTCGCCCGCTTTCTAACCTCCCACTTGCCACCTTCGTAACTTCCTCATCCTCATCCTCGTCCTCGTCCTCGTCCTCGTCCTCCTCATCCTCGCCCCGTTCCTAACTTCCCACTGACCACCTCCGTCAGCAGGTCCCCCGCTTATTGTTCACGCTTGAGCGTGCCTCACCCAACTCTCCCCCAATGCGCCTTCTCCAAGTCTTACCTCGCCTGCCCCCGGCCGTCTGCGGCGTCGGAGACTACGCCCTCAATCTCGCCTCAGCCCTCAAACATCATCACCAGGTCGAAACCCAGTTCCTCTGCGCCGGCACCGCTTCCCCGGAACCCGCACCCGAAATCCCTTTCCCCTCCCAACGCCTTCCCTCCCTCACTGCCAAGTCCCTCTCCGACTGGCTCATCCGCCATCGCTCGGATTTCGACGCCATCCTCCTCCACATTTCGATCTACGGCTACCACAAACGCGGACTCCCCCTTTGGCTGGACCGCGGCCTCGCTCAATCACGTCTTGGCGATGCAAGCCTTCCGCTGACGTCCATGTTCCACGAACTCTATGCAGGTGGTCCCCCCACGAGTTCCGCCTTCTGGCTCGGCCCCTTCCAGAAAGCCGTCGTCCGCCGCCTCGCCAAACGCGCCACCCACCTCCGAACCAACCGCGCCCAATACGCCGACTGGCTCTCAGACCTGTCCGGCCATCCTCGCTCAAATATCCAAGTCTTTCCGGTATTCTCCAACTTCGGCGAACCCTCAACACTGCCTCCCCTCTCCGCCCGCCCCAAAGCCATGGCCATGTATTCCTGGGGCATCCATGACGGTCGCTCCCTTCCGGAGGCAGTCGATGCTGCAGCAGACCTCTGCCGCCGATTCAACCTCACCACCCTCCACCTCATTGGCCGGGGAAGCGACAAAATCACACCCCCACCCGGCCTGGAACTCCGTTCCTACGGCTATCTCCCTGCTGATTCCATTTCAGAGATTCTCGCCAACTCCCAAATGGCCTACTGCCCCTACAACCCCGAGTATCTCGGCAAGTCTGGCCTCTTGGCGTCCTTCGCCGCCCATGGCCTCGCCGTCATCACCACCGGCAAAACCCCAGAACTCCCAGACGGCCTCCGCGACCGCTTCGAAGTCCTCCACGAATCCTTTCTCGATTCCAAACCTCTCCCTCCCCTCGACACCCTGGGATCAACCATCAAACAATGGTACGATGGCCATAGCCTCGAAGCCACCGCCAGCGCCCTTTTCGCACAACTAAAACGATCGTGATGTTTCCCTAAACCTAGATTGCTAACAATTCCCTCCTCTTTTCGCCTCCCATTTTTCTGTCGTCTAAAACCGATCAAATCAGCTTAGATTAACGTTGCTCATTACTCATTTAAACCGCTCTAATTCCAAGCTCCGCCTCTACGTTGTAAAGGTCATCGACTTTGTTCGCACTTTTAGCATCTACCTCTCCGCCCTCGGCTTCTCCAACGGCCTTCGAATTTGGACTCGAACGGTCCTCCTAAACCAAAAGTTCGAATACCGAATCGCCGTTCTAGGCCTCGCAAACCCAATCATTCTCCGCGCCGGAACCTCCGACCTCGAAGTCTACAAAAAAATCTTCATCGATGAAGAATACGCTCTTCCTTTCGACTCCCCCATCCTTTCCATCATAGACCTCGGTGCCAACACCGGCATGGCCACTCTCTATTTCCACCGCGCCTTCCCCAACGCCCAAATCGTCACGGTCGAACCCGACCCCGCCAATTTCGAACTCCTCACCCGCAACCTCAACGGCATCCTCAACGTCAAACCCATTCGCGCCGCCGTCTGGTCCCACGATGGCGAAATCCAGCTCTTCGACCCCGGCATCGGCGCCTGGGGCCTCCAAGTCAGCGAAAACGCAACTTCCTCCGCCCCCTCCGTCACCGTCCCCGCCATCTCCCTCCCCTCCCTCCTCAGTGAGTTACCATCCGGTCACCTCGACCTCCTCAAAATCGACATCGAAGGCGCCGAAAAAGAAATCCTCGAAAACGCTGACTCCTGGATGCCCACCGTCAACGCCATCGTCATCGAACTCCATGACCGCTACAAGCCAGGCTGCAGCCGCGCCTTCTACCGCGCCACCAATCATCTCCCCAATGAGAAACACGTTGGGGAAAACATCTGGGTCTGGTCCCCCCGGTAAAGACCAGGAATCTCTAGACGACATCAATCAGTTCGGCTATTCAGCCCCGAACCCTTAGAGCCTCTCATCAGTTCAGTTTTCCAAACGTAACCACTTTGGCAAACCTGCCACGCAAGACACCCAATGCTAACCGACCCAAGCGCCCTAATTTTCTTGGCCGCACCCAAGCTCTCAATCGGCACCCTCCTCCTCCTGGGCGTCTTCGCCGGGCTGATGGTAATCGCTTGGGCCTATTCCAATTGGCGAGCCGCGATCAAGCTGGCGATAGTGGTCGCTCTTCTCGAAGGAGGTATCCGCAAATGGGTCTTCCCCTCCGGCCAGGAACTTGTCTACTTCCTCAAGGACGGCATCCTCCTTGGCGCTTACCTCCGCGTCTTCTTCGGCAATGAACCCGAGTTCCGCCTCACCCACCTCAAACTCGCCGCCAATGAGATCCTCATCCTCTGCGTCATCATTGGCCTCGGCGCCCTCAACCCCAACTTCGGCTCCCCCATCCAAGGACTCTTCGGCCTAAAAATGTACTTCATGTACTTACCCCTCGTCTTCATCATGCCCCGCCTCTTCCGCTCAGAGGAAGAAGCCGTCCGCCAACTCACCTGGTTCGTCTGGATCGCGGTACCCATCTGCCTCCTTGGCCTAGCCCAGTGGAGGGCGGGACCTGATAGCCCCCTAAATGTCTACGCGAACGTGTCTGAAAGCGGCAGAGGCCCCGCTGGATTTGGTTTCGGCGATAAGGTTCGAATCACCGGCACCTTTTCCTACATCGCTGGCCATACCACTTTCCTCCTCTTTTTCACGGGTTTAACTTTGGCCCTATTAAGCGACAAAAAGACCAAGCTCCCCTGGTTCATTGTCGCACTAATTGTACCATTACTCCTCGGCAATGCGTTGATGAATGGTGCTCGTTCCCTCATCATGTATATTGCTGTAATCTTCAGCGTTTTCGCGTTCTTTGGCTTCACAGGTCAAATCGGTCAAGGCACCAAATTCCGCTCAATCCTCATCGCGGGCGTCGCAATGGGAGTAATTGTAGTGACGTACTTGTTTGTAGACGCATACTTCTATCTCAGTCAGCGATTTCTACGAGCATCAGATACAGTATCTGAACGTGCCACTTCTTGGCATATTAAATCACTCGAATACGGCATCGCTGGCACAGGTGTTTTCGGCTATGGCCTCGGCATCACCTTCCCCGCTTCCGGCTCCCTCGCCGCCGCATTGAAATTACCACCACCCAAGGAACGCCCACCCCTCATGGAGTCCGAACCCGGCCAGATTTGGATGGAGAACGGTCCATTGGGATTTTTGAGTTGGTTTGGTATTCGAGGAATGCTAATCCTGGCCTGCTTTCGCGCCTACAGTAAAGCCCGCACCCCATTCCAGCGTTCGATGGCCATCCTCGCCGGCACCATTTCCATTGTTTACCTCATAGGTCAGGTGGTTGGAAATCACACCGGCAACATTCTCCTCCACTCCCTCCTCGGTTTGGCCTTCGTCCCTTTGCTCGAAAGCACCGTCCCGCGACCTCGCACCAACACTCGCAACCTCACTCCATCCCTACCTCCCCCAAACCCCCGCTCCAGCCGCGTCCCCCGCCCCATCCGCTCCCACAACTCCCCCCGCCCCTAACCGCAACGTCTTCAGCAACTCTTAGAAGCTTCAGCGAAGAACCGTCTCTCCACCCCTCACCCTTCCGTCATTCGCCAGCCGAGCGGAGCGAACCGAGTGACACGAGATAGCCAGCACAACGTGCTGCCCGCAAGGGCGTGAGCAGCAGCGCACGGCAAACAGCCAGCCAAAGGCTGCCCGCAGGGCGAGGCCGGCGGGCCTCGGCAATCCTCTGCGCCTCTCCACCCTCTGCGCCTCTGCGTGACCCACTCCCCCCCATTTTCTGCCAGTCTCCCCTCCCCTCCCCGATCTGAATACAGCCGAGCGGAGCAAGACAGCCAGCCAAAGGCTGCCCGAAGGGCGAGGCCGGCGGGCCTCGGCAAAATACTGATTACTAATTACTCCCCACCCCCTCCCCTGCCCCACTCTCCCTCAACCTCCTCCGCGCCTCCTTCGCCTCCGCGCCTCTGCGTGCCGCTGACCGCCGCCGTCACCGCCTGCCACCGCACCACCCAACTCCACCACACCCTCTCCACCCTCACTTCTTGCAATCCCCCACCCCAGGAAATCCTCGTCCACGTCGACGGCGCTTCCCCCGAAGTCATTGATCTCCTCCGCCATTCCCATCCCGAGGTCCAAATCCTCTCCTCACCCTCCAGCATCGGCCCCGGTGGCGCCCGCAATCGCCTCAACAACGAAGCTGCATCCGATTGGATCGCCCACTTCGACGACGACTCCTTCCCCGTCGCCCCGGACTACTTCACCAACGCCCAGGAAGTCATCAACACCTTCCCAACCGCCGCCGCCTTCGCCGCCCTCTTCCCCTCCCACCCCCCAGCTCACCCTCAACCCGCCTTCCTCAACGTCGCCGCCTTCATCGGCTGCGGCCACCTCATCAACAAATCCTGGTTCCAAAAAACCCAAGGCTACGTCCCCCGCCCCCTCGCCTACAACATCGAAGAAGTCGATGTCTGCCTCCAACTCCACGCCCTCGGCGGCCTCTGCATCCAGGCTTCCACACTTCAGGTCTGGCATGACCACTCCTTCGCCAATCGCCCCGCAGATCCCATCGCCATCGCCACCCTCGCCAACACCTTCCTCTTCCCCCTCATTCGTTTCCCCCTGCCCCTCCTCCCTCTCGGCCTCTTCATGGGCCTCCGCCGTTCCCTCTCCGTCATCCGGCAGGGCAACTCCCACATCCTCCTCCCCGCCCTGATCGACCTTTTCAGAACCCTCCCTTTTCTTCATCAACACCGCAAACCGGTCCCTTCCCGCTCCGTCCTCTCCTGGCTCAAACTCCGACGGAACCCCCAACCTCTTCTTGCGACGGCCCCATGAAGCCAAAACCCATTCACATCTGGACCACCGGCATCAAACTCGGCAGTGGCGGCATCCAAGCTTTCTCCCGCGCCTACATCCAGGCCATCGCAGAGGGTTTCCCCTCCCATCCCGTCACCGTCCTGGTCGATCACGACACCCCCCCTCCTGAAGACCCCCTTCGCGCCCTTCCCAACGTCTCCATCCACTCCGTCAGTCACTTCCAAGGCCGCCTCCGCGCCATCGCTTTCGCCGCCAAAGGCCTCCAACTCGGCCTGCTCGACAAACCCACCTGCATCGTCTCCATCCACCTTCACTTTCTCCCAATCATGTCGCTGGTCCGGTTCCTCACCGGCACCCGCATCCTCAGCATCCTCCATGGCATCGACCTCTGGCATCTCAAAGGCCGCCTCCGCCACCTCGCTCTCCGCCATGCCGACCATCTCATGGCCGTCAGCCAGTTCACTCGCCAAGTCGCCATCAAAGACTTCGCCCTCCCTCCCGAACGCGTCACCATCGTTCCCAACACCTTCGACGAAACCCAATTCCAACCCGGCCCCAAACCCGACTACCTTCTCCAACGTCACGCTCTCACTCCCGATCAACCCGTCCTCCTCACCGTCGGCCGCCTCTCCCCCGGGGATCGCCTCAAAGGCCATCGCCAAGTCCTCCTCGCTCTTCCGTTTCTCATCCGGAAACACCCCACAATCCGCTACATCATCGGCGGCTCAGGCTCCGATCAGCCCTTCCTCTCGGAAATGGCTTCCTGCCTCGGCATCGCCGACCACGTCATCCTCACAGGCCAAATCCCCAACCAAGAACTCCCCGACTACCACCGCCTCGCCGATGTCTTCGTCATGCCCGGCCTCAAGGAAGGCTTCGGCATCGTCTTCCTCGAAGCCATGGCCTCCGGCAAACCCGTCATCGCCGGCAACCGGGACGGCTCCTTCGACGCCCTCGACGGCGGCCGCCTCGGCGCGCTCATCGATCCCTTCAACGCCGCCCAACTCGCCGAAACGGCCGACGCTCTCCTCACACGCCAACACCCCAATCCCCTGCTATCAAACCCCGCCGCCCTCTACGAAGCCGTAACAGCCCAGTTTGGCTTCAAGCGCGTCGCCTCCCTCATGGTGGACAACCTCACCCCATGGGTCACTCCGGATCGCACGCCCACTCCGTCATCCACTCCCCAACCCGCGCCGCTCCCTCCAGTCCACTCCTCCGTCCGGATCGTCGTCGTCACCGAGTTCACCTCCCCCTATCAAATCGAGTTCTTCAACGCCATCGCTCGTCAAGGCACCGTCCTCCTCGAAGTGATCTACATGACCGGTCAGGACTCCACTCGCCTCTGGGAACGCTCTCCCATGGGCCACCTCAATTGGGTCCTCACCGACAACAAAAACCACCACTGGGAAGCCTCCAAATCCGTCAAAGACGCTGACCTCGTCATCTTCAACACCTACCTCTTCTCCTTCGCCCTCCCCGCTCTCTGGAAACGCGCCCGCTCCGGCAAACCTTGGGCTTTTTGGGGCGAGCGCCCCGGCTCCCTCAACACCGGTCGCAAGGGCCGCCTCATGCGCAAAATCCTCCTCCACCCGCTTCACCGCCAACCCGTCCCCATCTGGGGCATGGGCCAATTCGGCATCGAAGGCTACCAGGCCGAATACGGCTCCAAACGCTCCTACCACAATCTCCCCTACGCCTCCAACCTCCAGCGCTTCTTCGACCTCCCCGACCGCTTCCCCTCTGACCGCGTCTTCCTCTTCTCCGGTCGCTTCACCGAACGCAAAGGCGCCGACCTCATCGCCATCGCCTTTGCCCGCGTCGCCGCCAAACATCCCTCCGCCAAGCTCATCCTCGTCGGCTCCGGCCCGCTCGAATCCTCCATGCGCGACTCCCTCGCCCCCTGCGCCAACCAAGTCGAATGGCTCGGCTTCCAGCCCTGGACCGAAATGCCCGCCGCCCTCGCCAAAGGCGCCATCCTCTGCCTCCCCTCCCGCTACGATGGCTGGGGCCTCGCCCTCGTCGAGGGTCTCGCCGCCGGCTTGCCCGCCATCGGCACGGATAAAACCGGCAGCGCCGTCGAACTCCTCTCAGACCATCAGGCGGGCTGGCTCATCCCTGCCAATGACGCTGACGCCCTCGCCAGCACCATGGAAATCGCCCTCAAACTCGATGACTCCGCTTTCCACGCCAAACAGCTCGCCGCTCGGAAAGCCCCCCAGAGCCTCGATGCAATACCAGCAGCAACCGAATTCCTCTCGCTCTGCCAAGAAACCCTCCTTCAAGCGTCCAAGTCCTAAATATCGTTCACTTTTTAGAAACCAACCTTTCACTTTATTCTAATCGACAAAAGCTTGCGTTCGCCCAACGGTTTCCCCTTAAAAACCCCAACTCACTATTACAAACCTCGTCCCAACGCTCGTACTTCCTCCATGGCAGCCCTTTGTCAGCAAAATCTTCGGCATCTTCACAACCGCGTGGAAGCACTCCCATTCGGCCTCGCCGCAGTCCACGCAAGCAACCCCCGCCCTCGACCCTTATTCTTTCCAGGCCAAACAACACGCCGCCCAAAACATGGGTTCTCTTTTTACGCACAAACACTTCGAAAAAAGCAATGTGACAAAAATGTTGCATTCCAAAGCCTGTATTCTTCAAGCATTCTCATTAAAACGCTCTTGTCTTAGTGGTGAATTCGGTGTCCATAACACTTGGCCATAACTGCCTGCATTTTTCTATTAAGGCATTCGTCACATGTGCGGTATCGCTGGCATCTTCTCTTCCTCCTCCTGGTCTGATCGGCACTCAGCCGCCCTGCAGGCCATGCAATCGTCCCTCCTCCACCGCGGACCGGATGATTGCGGCCTTTGGTCCGATCCTGCATCCAGCGCTGGACTCGCCCACACACGCCTGTCAATCCTTGACCTCTCGCCCGCTGGCCACCAACCCATGGTCAGCCACGACGAACGCTACATCATCAGCTTCAATGGCGAAATCTACAACTTCCGCGAGCTCCGCGCCGAGTGCGAAGCCCAGGGTCTGAATTTCCGCACTCACACCGATACCGAGGTCCTCCTCCACCTTTACGCCACCCAAGGCGCCTCCATGGTCACTCGCCTCCGCGGCATGTTTGCCTTTTGCATCTGGGACCAGCAAGAACGCACCGCCTTCCTCGCTCGCGACCCCCTCGGCATCAAACCCCTCTACTACAGCAACCTCCATGGCGAACTCGCTTTCGCCTCCGAACTTCGCGCCTTGCGCCGCTCAGGACTCATCTCCCAGGAGAAAAATCCCGCAGCCATTCTCGACTTCCTCATGACCGGCTCTGTGCCCGAGCCCGCCACCCTCCTACGCGACGTCAATCTCCTCGAAGCCGGACACACCCTCACCTGGAAATCCGGTCAAACCCGCCTCGATTCCTTTTGGCACCTCAAACTAGGCACCGGCTCGCCCCACGCCGACCCCGTCGCATTAACCCGACAATCGCTCCTCGACTCCATCCGCGCCCACTTCGTCAGCGACGTCCCCGTCGGCCTCTTCCTAAGCGGCGGATTAGACTCCACCGCTCTCTTGGCTCTCGCCTGCGCCTCCGGCCAGCCAAAGCCTGATACCTTCTCGATCTCAGTCGAAGATGTCGGACTCAATGAGGGCAACGTCGCCCAGCAAACCGCCCAGCACTTCGGCACCCGTCACCACAACTTCCATCTCTCCGACAAAACAGGCGAAGCTCTCTTCATCGATTACCTCGACAAAATTGACCAGCCAAGCATCGACGGCTTCAATTCCTTTGTCGTCTCTCGCTTCGCCCGCGACACCGGCACCAAAGTCGCCCTCTCCGGCGTCGGTGGCGACGAGTTGTTCGGAGGCTACCCCAGTTTCACCGAAGTCCCCAAACTCACCCGCCTCCTTCAACTCGGACGTTGCATCCCGGGTATCGGCAAAGCCATTGAATATGGCTCACCCAAACCCCAATGGCGCAGAGTCGGTGACGTCCTCCGCCGGCCCGTCACCATCACCTCCGTCTGGCAAGCCAAACGCGGAATTTTCACCCGCCGCGAAGCCTCCATTTTGACCCGGCATTTCAACACCCAAACCTTCCAGGATAACCCATCCGAATCTCGCACCTCCCCAGCCTCCAATCTCATCCCGGAAGATGAGGTCTCCTCTCTCGAATTCAAAAAATACATGCGCAACCAATTGCTTCGTGACAGCGATGTCATGAGCATGGCCTGCGGACTGGAACTCAGACTCCCATTTGTCGATAGCCATCTCGTCGACGCCATCGGTCACCTCCCGGCCTCCCAACGCCTCCAAACCGGCAAACAACTCCTCGTCGATGCCGTCCCCGAAATCCCCAACTGGGTTCGCAATCAACCCAAGCGTGGCTTCGTTTTCCCCTTCGAAAAATGGTTGGGCGGCACCTTGAATGAATCATTCAGTTCCGCCACGAGTTCCATCCCCTTCTCCAATCCAACTTGGTATCAGCGCTGGGCCGTATTCATGCTCGACCACTGGCTCGCCAAAACCGCCTGACCCCATTCCCGCGAGTTTGCGATTCACTCCCCCCTGGAACCGCCGTCACCCACTCAGTTGCAGTCAACACTTGAGCCGATCATGACCTCCTACCCTTCCTTCTTTCTGCCCCCTTCTTTCTACCAAGCTCCCCTTTCCCCAACTTACCACTGAATACTGATTACTGATTACAGCCGAGCGGAGCAAGACAGCCAGCCATAGGCTGCCCGCAGGGCGAGGCCGGCGGGCCTCGGCAAATCACTGACTCACTGTCCTAATTTCATGCGCGTCCTCCACGTCATCCCATCCCTCGATCCCTCCCAAGGCGGACCCAGCACCGTCATGCCCCAAATCGCCAAAGCCCTCGTCCAACAAGGCTTGTCCGTTGATGTCGCCTGCGTCGATCCCATTCCCACCCCAGATACCCCGCCTCCCTTCACCCAAACCACCGCAGGCGGCTACCGCATCCTCTTGTTCGGTCACAACCTCGGCTACCTCCGCTTCTCTTGGTCCTTCTTCAAATGGATCAACCAGCACGCTCGTGACTACGACGTCATCCATGTCCATGGCGTCCTCACCTTAACCACCGTGATCGCCAATCGAGCCGCCATCATGAGTGACGTCCCACTCATCGTTCGCACCCTCGGCATCCTCAACCGGTGGGGCATGGAAAACCGCAAGGCCTTCCTCAAAAAAATCTGGTTCCACTTCCTCGAAAAACCCCTTCTCGACCGCGCCGCCTCCATGCACTTCACAAGCCAGGAGGAAGACCTCGAAGTCGGGCGCCTCGGCATCCAAGCCCCCGCCGTCGTCCTGCCTCTCGGTCTCGACATGCGCGCTTTCGAGAACATGCCTGACGGCACCGCCTTCCGCCACCGCCTCGGACTGAGTGACTCCGATCAAGCCATTCTTTTCCTCTCCCGCATCCACCTCAAAAAAGGCATCGAACTCCTCTTCCACGCTTTCGCCGCCCTTCGCAAACAGCGCTCCGACGTCCGCTTGATCGTCGCTGGCGATGGCGATCCCCGCTACGTCGACACGCTCAAAGTCTTGTCAGATGAACTCGGCATCTCCGAGGCCCTCTGCTGGACAGGTTTCCTCGGCCCCACCGAACGACTCGAAGCCCTCGCAGCCTCACAATTGTTCTGCCTCCCTTCAAACTCCGAAAACTTCGGCATCGCTCTCCTCGAAGCCATGGCCTCGGGCCTTCCCTGCATCAGCAGCCCTGAGGTCGCTTTAGCCCAGGAACCAGCCACCCTCGGCTCTGTCGATGTCATTCCACGCGACGCTGAAAAATGGACCGCCGCCATGGCGTCTCTTCTAGCAGACCCTGAAAGAGCGCGCGCACTCGGTGCCCGCGCCATCAATGTCTGCCGCGAACACTACTCGACCGAAAAGCTTGGAATGAATCTCTCTCGCCTCTACTCAGAGCTTGTCTCCAAACAATCAGAAGCCAAATCCCTTCCAAATCACACCCCTTCTGCCACCACAACGTCTCATCAATCCACTCAGGAAACAGTTCCCTCGTCAATAGCATCCGGACCCACCTCCTCATCCAAACGCGGCTTCCTATCCCAAATCACTCCCGTGATCCTCACCTGGAATGAAGGACCCAATCTAGGGCGCTGCCTCGCCGAACTAACCTGGGCTGACCAGGTCATCGTCCTGGATAGCGGAAGCACCGATAACACCGCAGACATCGCCGCCCGCTACCCCAACGTTCAATGGCATCAACGGCCCTTCGACACGCACACCGACCAGTGGAACCACGCCATCGACTTGGCACCAACCCCTTGGGTCCTTACCCTCGACGCTGACTACGTCATCAATGCGGATCTCGTTGCCGAATTGAATGCCTTAGCACCCCCAAGTGGCCTCAATGCCTTCGAGGCCTGTTTTCGATATTGCGTCTTCGGACGTCCCCTCCGCTCATCGCTTTACCCGCCCAGAGCCCTCCTGTTCCGACGCGAAACCTGCCGCTACATCCAAGACGGTCACACCCAACTCCTCGACGCGCCAGGAACAACCTCTCAGTTGAAGACTCCAATCTCCCACGATGACCGAAAACCTTTAAGTCGTTGGATTGTCTCCCAAGACAAGTATGCGATCCTCGAAACCGATAAACTTTTATCCACAAGCAACCAAGACCTTCGCCTCCAGGATCGCCTACGTCGCACAGGTTGGGCCGCCGTCCCCGCAACAATCGTCTACACCCTCTTCGTCAAACGTACCATTCTCGATGGCTGGCAAGGGTGGTTCTACACCCTCCAACGCACCGTCGCCGAAATCTTGCTCGCATTGCGATTGCTCGAAAAGCGCCTCGACCCCTGACCCCTTTGTCAACCCAACTCGTCATCCCCTGCTTCTGTGAAAGCGAGCGACTGCCCCGTTTCCTTCCAGGTCTCTGTCAGCAAATGCAGGAAATCGGTGAGGTCCAAATCCTTGTCGTTGATGATGGCTCAGAACCAGCTGAAACCCACGCCACTCGCGCAATCATCGAAGCCCTCCGCCCAAGTTACCCCCTCCTTCAACCCCTTCTCGAACTCCCAAACAACATCGGCAAAGGCGGCGCCGTCTACGCCGGCTGGTCTCAAGCCAACCCCGACACCCAGTGGCTGGCCTTCGTCGACGCCGACGGCTCCATCTCACCCCAAGAAGTAGCCCGCCTCATCACCCTCGCCCACCAGCCCGCCCCCAACTCGTCCTCGTCCTCGTCCTCGTCCTCGTCCTCGTCCC
>JAIYDW010000245.1 GCA_027487315.1 Verrucomicrobiaceae bacterium
GTCGCCCCTGGACCACTCGCCGCCGCCCTCAAGGTCGGCATCGAATCAAAGAAAAACTGCAACGCCTCCCGCCCCCGCTCCATATCCCCAAAATGCCACTGCGCCAACCCGTGCATCAAATACCCCATCACCTCCTCCGAATCCCGACGATACCTCAGCTCCGTCACCTTCAACTTGCTCCCCCAGTTTTCCAGCAGCCGCCCCCCCACCAACTTGAAAAACCCGTCCAAATCTCCCGCACCACTCTCCGACTCCGCCGCCTCCTCCTCCAATTGCTTCAACACCTTCCGCACCGCCGCCTCATCCCCCAGCTCCATCTCGCAAATCGTCAAATGCACCCGCGCCCAGCTCAGCGTCGGCTGCCGCAACCCCTCCGCCAGCAACCCCTCAAAAATCACCCGTCCCGCCTCCGCCTCTCCCTGAATCACTTTATCCCTCCCCTGCCGAAATCGCTCCCCCACCGTCGACTGCCCAACCGCCAAGGTCACACCCGAACCCACACCCACACCCGTCCCCACCACCGGCGCCACCTTGATCGATTTCACCGCCCGTTCCCCCGTACTCCGCGCCAGCCACCCCACCACAAACGCCATCACCACCGCCGCCGCCGCCACCAGCACAAACCGCTGCCGTCGGCTCCCCATCAGCCGCGTCACCCCCCCGGACAACCGCTCCGCCATCCGCAGTTCCTCAATCACCGCCTCGTAACTCGCCTGCCGCTTCTCCGGCGAGATCGCCAGCATCCGATTCACCACCGCCACCGTCCTCGGCCGGAACGCCATCCCCGTGTCCTCCAACTCCACCTTCTCCGACTTGATCCTCCGCAACTCCGACAGCGACGCCGTGTTCGCCTTATGCGGCGGCTTCCCCGTCAACGCATGATACAGCGACGCCCCCAAACTGAAGATATCACTGCGCACATCCTCTGAATTCTCGATCACCTTCTCCGGTGACACATAATACGGCGTCGCCCAGATCTCCCCGTCCTCGTCATCCTTGGAACCCGCAAAAACCGCCAATCCAAAGTCCACCACCTTCGACGTCCCCGAATCCGTGAACAAAATATTCGCTGGCTTCACATCCCGGTGCAGCAGCCCCTCCTTATGCGCCGCCTTCAGCCCCTCCGCCACCTCCAGCCCGATCCTTAGCACCTCCTCCTCTGGCAACCGCCCCTGATTCTTGATCCGCTGCTCCAAACTCCCCCCACTCACCAACTCCATCGCAATGTAAAAATACCCGTGATCCTCCCCGGTTGAATACAGCTTGATCACATTCAAGTGACTGATCTTAGCCGTCAGCAACGCCTCCCGCTTGAAACTCTCCACCCGCACCGCATCACGGCTGAATTGCCGATTCAAAATCTTCAATGCCACACGCCGCCCCAGCGTCTCATCCTCCGCCTCAAACACCCGGCTCATCCCCCCCTCGCCAATCTGTTTGATGATCTTGAAATGATCAAAATTCCGCCGCACCCGCACCAACTGCCCACAGTGCGGACACGCCACCTTGCTAAAAGGCTCCAGCGCCGACACATCAATCGGGTTCTGGCAAACCGGACAGACACTCACAAACGGCGATGGCACACTCTCTGGCACCCGACAGGCATGCCATAAAATCCCCCCCACCTCCACCCCAATCTTTCACCCCGTGACAAACGCAAAAAACAACGTCATCTCAACGTTCTACACCTCATTGGCCTTCAATACCCGCAGCATGTTCCCACCGATCACCTGCCGAATCGCTTCATCCCCATGTCCGCGCATGATCATCCCTAGCGTGAAAAGCGGCCAATTGCTCCAGGCCAGACTCTGCTCCGCCTCCAGCGTCGTCACATAGTCGTCCTTCGGCCACAAATGTTCCCATCGCTCGGCACTCCCACTGGGCGCCTTCAATAGCTTCGCCCGCTCCTCCTTGTCGAAACGCGAGGTGTACGCCACATCGCACCCGATCGCCGCATGCTCCGCACCAAACCTCCGAATCAAGTAATCCAGGTGATCCATCAACGCCAAAACATCCCCCTTACCGCCCAAAAAGCGCGGAATGCAGCACATCCCCACAAGCCCGCCCGTGTCGCAGATCGCCTTGATCGTCTCGTCCGGCTTGCCCCGAAAATGCTCATACAAAGACGCGCATGTCGTGTGACTCGCCACCATCGGCTTCGTCGAGGCCTTCGCCGCATCAAGCGCCGTCTTCCACCCGCTGTGAGCCACATCCACAATCACCCCGATCCGGTTCATCTCCGCCACCGTCGCATGCCCGAAATCACTCAGCCCACCATCATGCGGTTCACCCGCGCCATCACCGATCGGATTCCGCCGATTGTACGTCAAATGCATCATGCGCGTCCCCAACTCATGAAAAAGCCGCACCCAACGCAGTTCATCCCGCACACTCTCCCAGTCCATCATCAGCGGCACCCCGTTCGTCGTGAAGCATAGCCCGACTTGACCCGCCTTCTTCAACGCCACCACCTCCTCCGCAGTCACCACCTTCGACAGTTCAGGCCGCATCAAATCCGTCGCCTTCGTGAAGTGCGCCAACCGCTTGATCAACCGCATCGGATCACTCCCCTCCTCGCCTGTGTTTTGAAAAACACACGTCACTCCTGCCGCGTGAAACGCCTCCAAAAACTCCTTCCTCTCCCGCTCGTTTGTCGCATTTCGACTCATCGTCATCGACTCGCGCAAATCACTCAACTCAGCCGCCGACGCCCCTCCCGCAATCGCCTCGTTCATCGTCTCCGCATCAATCGCACATCGCGGCGCAAAACCGTAGCTCTCAAACACCACCGACCCAAAATGCAGCTCCCACGCATGCTCAATCTGCGCCTGCGTCGGCTTCAACAAGCTCAACGCAATCTCCCGTGGCTTGTCGATGGCCGGATTGCCCGTCACCCACAGCTTCTTCGCATCTTGCGAACGCACCTGAATCTGCAACCCGCTCCCCAGCGCGGCGAGCGGCAGCGTCTTGAACATCTGGCGGCGGGAAAACAGGGAACTCATGGCAGCAAACAAACGTCCCCCCACCCTGCCACTTCTCACCGCGTCGGACGAATCAACTTCTCGGTCTCAAACCCCAGCGCCTTCGCCCTCGCCACCAAATCCGCTTCCACACCCGCCGGCACCGTCGCCGTCCGCGCCAAAATCCACAAAAACTTCCGATCCGGCGTCCCCACCAGCGCCTGCTCATACCCCGGCGACACATACAAAATCCAGTAGTTCCCCTCCTTCGACACCGGAATCAACGGCCCAAACCACGTATCAAACCGCACCGCCAACCTCGTGTTTTCCCCCGGATTCAGCACCGTCGCCGTCCCCCGAATCTCCGCCGTCGTCCCGTCCGGCCGCGTCGCCACATTGTGCACCCCCACCTTCCCATCCGCCCGCGCCTCATAAGTCGCCGTCGCCGCATCCCCAGCCCGCTGAAACGCCATCGGCAACCGCGCAATCTCATGCCACTTGCCCGCATACCGCCCCAGATCCACCCGCCCCGCCGTCGCCAGCGAAGAACCCTTCGACCCCGAAGAGCACGCTACCCCAATCACCAAAAGCCCACCCACCAAAACAAATCGCAAAAAGTCCGTCATCCCCTAACCCACACCCACCCAGCCCCCAGTCAACCCCCAACCCACCCCATTTTCACCCCAATCCCCGCATAGTAGCCATCATCGCTCCGCGTGATGAGCCCCACCCCCTAGCGACTAACGGCAGCGAAAACACCATCTGGATCGGCATCAAATGGTCTGCACTGGACAACTTGATTGAATCCTCCTTACTTTAGGTTCGACAAAGCATGGAACCACTTTTCATTTCACCGCCAAACGACGAAGCACTCGTTTTCTTTGAGTGGCTCTCTGCGACCCGCGCTCCATTGTCGAACGTCGTTCCGGAATCACTTTAATCGGAAATGAAAACGGCTGAAGTATCTTCCATTGTTTTTCGAAAGTTGAAGCCCTTGGGAGCAACCCGAAAAGGGCGATCAACGTTTGTCCTGGAAACCCCAGATTTGCTTAAATCGATCGATATTCAAAAATCAGATTTCAGTCAACTTTGCTACCTCAACTACGGTTTCACATTGAAGCGGGTACCCACTGGTGGACTCAAAAGTCATCTGATGAAACGGGCGACGTCTAAAGATCCGCTCATAAAGGAGCAAATAGATCGTTGGCTTGACCTCGATTCAGATTTTCCCGATCACGAAAGGTTGCAGGGAATTGAATGGATCATCGATGAAATCGTGCTGCCTGAGATCCAGACGATCAACACAGAGAGTGATCTGAAAAACTTCATCCTAACATTAGACACAATGAATCTTGTTCCAATTCGCCTCCGCGAACACTATGGACTTTAGCCTCTTAATGAAAACGAGAAGTGGGAATGCCTTGCTTCCCAGTTGGATGGTTTGGCTAATGCTGAATGCTTGCCTTATAAAACCTTGTTCATCACAAAACTCTGATGAACTTAACGACCTCTTCAGGCTAATCCGCGAGGCAAAAACGGTCCGCATCGAGGGAACCCTCGATTCCTGGATGGAGTTGAACCCAGGGCGCGCACCCATTATCGAAGCTGTAACCGACAAGAAAGACATCATCTTTTCGATAGCTAACACATTCAGCCAGAATCAGTGGATTAAGTTGAAGGAGAAGAATGATCCGGCTCAGTTTTCGACCGCTTCATCCATCTTCGTTTTGGTGGTCACGAATTCAGAAGGAATTGAGACGAGCTTTACTGTGCTTGCTGGTTATTCTATCTGTCATGAGAAGAGCCAATGGGAAATGACTGATGAAAGTAACGGCGACATTATTGGAGAGTTGGCAGGCCTAATTCATAGCAATCAGCAAGATTGGAAGATCAAAGACACCAGCTTGGAGGACTACAAAAAGGAACTTCGTCGATTACGAGATGAAACAAAAAGTGAACCCAAGTAGATAACTCAATGGGTTCAACACCGCGAGTAGGACTTCGCGAGAGACTCGTGTCGTTCGCCTCAGTTCATCGTGAGCTCTTCACAAACCCCGCCGTTTATCTTCAGCCCAGTGCGTCACCACAAAAACGTCACGGAATGCACCTCACAAACGCCGTCTCGGCACGCCGGAACAATCACCCAGCAACGACCGACGCAAACACGACGCTCCCAACCTCAGTGCACGGGCTAACCCCCGCCAAAACCCCCACGTCGAATCAACTGTTCTCAGCCAAATCCTTCATCTTCTTCACCTCACGCATCCGCTGCTGATGATCCAGCGTCCGCTTGCGCAAGCGAATCGACTTCGGCGTCGCCTCGACCAGCTCATCCGGTGCAATGTATTCGATCGCCCGCTCCAAACTGAAGCGAATCGGTGGCGTGAGTTGAATCCCCTTGTCACCACCCGCCGCACGGAAGTTCGTCAACTGCTTCGACCGCGTCGGATTCACCGGCAAATCATCCGTCCGCGGATTCTCACCCACCAACATACCATCATAAACGGGATCACCCGGTGCCACGAAAAGTTTGCCCCGCACCTGAATCGTATCCAGCGCATAGCCAGTCGCTTCGCCTGATTCCGTGCTCACCAAAGTCCCCGTCGTGCGCGTGCTCATCGCACCACAATGCGGTGCATACTCCTTGAACAAGTGACTGAAAATCCCGTGACCACTCGTCAAGTTCATCAACTCAAACTCAAATCCAATGATCCCCCGGGTCGGAATCGTCGCCACAATCGTCGTGCTGTGGGAATGCGGCTTGATGTCGTCAATCCGCCCCTTACGAGCCGACAAACGCTTCATGATGCCACCCACATACTCTTCAGGGGATTCCACCCAAAGCGTCTCAAAGGGCTCCAACACATGCCCCTTCTCGTCCTTCTTCGTGATCGCCACCGGACGCGACACACACACTTCGAATCCCTCCCGCCGCATCTGCTCCACAATCACCGCAATCTGCATCGATCCACGCGCACTGACCGCAAAGACACCAGCCAAATCCGTGTCCCGAACCTGAATCGCCACGTTCGCCTTCGATTCCTTCATCAGTCGGTCCCGAATTTTCCGCGACGTCACATGCTCACCCTCACGCCCACCCAAAGGCCCGTCATTCACCGAGAACTGCATCTCAATCGTCGGCGGATCAATCGCCACAAACGGCAGCGCCTCAGCCGTCGCCGATCCCCCAATCGTTTGCCCGATGTCCACATCCTCACATCCTGCCACCCCGATGATGTCACCAGCAGTGCCCTCAGCAGTCTCGATCACACCCAGACCCGTGTATTGGAAAACCTTCGTTACTTTGAACGGCTTAGCCGCCTCACCCGGCTCCTTGCCCAACAGGAACATCCGGTCGCCGATCTTCACCGTTCCACGGTTCACCTTGCCCAGCATCACGCGGCCCACAAAATTGTCCCAGTCGATGTTACTCACCAGCATCTGGAATTCTCCTTCCAACTCCGCCTTCGGCGCCGGAATGTGGTCCACGATCTTTTGCAGCATGAACGCCATGTCATGATGCTCGCCATCTGGCGAATCCGAAACCCATCCCGCCCGGGCACTGCCATACAGGAAAGGGGCATTGAACTGATCATCATTCGCTTCCAGTTCCAAGAAAAGCTCCAACACTTGATCGTGCACCTTGGCTGGATCCACGTGCGGCCGGTCCATCTTGTTCACGAGAACCACGGGGCACAACCCCTGTGCAAGAGCCTTCTTCAAAACGAAACGCGTCTGCGCCTGTGGTCCCTCATAAGCGTCCACGACCAGAAGAACACCGTCCACCATCTTCATCACCCGCTCCACCTCACCACCGAAATCAGCATGGCCCGGGGTATCCACAATGTTGATGATGTGGTCGTTCCACCTCACCGAAGTGTTCTTCGCTTTGATCGTAATCCCCTTCTCCTTCTCCAAATCCATCGAGTCCATCGCACGCTCATCGATGTGCTGATTCTCACGGAAGTTGCCGCTGGCGCGCAGCAAGGTATCCACCAGCGTTGTCTTACCATGGTCAACGTGGGCGATGATCGCCAGATTTCGAATGTTCGAGGGAAGTGTCATGTAGTATTTTTGGGAAAAGGGCGGGCATACTACCCGCATTCCAGCCAGACGCAAACGCCGTCTCGTTTCACTTTGCCCACAATCACTTCCGACACTGCCCTCGATAAGTTTTCAAAAAATACAAAACTCCAGTTGCATCCTTCCTGCCACCAGACATACTCCACGCCCTTGCATTTCCAACGCGCGAGTGGCGGAATTGGTATACGCGCAGGATTAAGGATCCTGTGCCGAAAGGCTTGGGGGTTCGAGTCCCCCCTCGCGCACCACCTTTGAGAAACAAAGGCTGGCGGAAGCAAGGAAAGCGTTCTAACAAGGACGCTCGCTGCCCAGATGCAGGCACGTCTCTTACCACAATGAGTGAATGCGCTATCACCCATCAGAACTGCAAAAACTTCGGTCCCTTAACCAAAAGGGTCGGATTCGTCACCATTATTCGTATTTGACTTAGAATCGGAACGAGATGAAACTTTTTCCTTATCCATTCCGTATCACCTGACCGCATGAGCCTGACCCCGGCCCCTAGCCCTTCCACCACCCCTGACCGCGACGCCTACATCCTGGCGATCGCTCACCTCTCCACGCTCACCGATGTGCCTTTCGACCGCGAACGCGCCACCCAAGCCGTCGACAATGCCCTCCGCTCCTCAGGCGACCCCCTGGAACTCCTCACCGCCGCAGCCGAAGAAGTCTGCCTTCACATCGCCCCAACTCGCACCACCATCGCAGACGCCGTCTGGAAGGCCAATGTGAACATGCCCATCATTGCATGGTCGCCCACCGAAAATCGTTGGCTCGTCATCCGGAAACACGGCTTCTTCCGCGCCAGAGTCAGCGTCCCCGATCGCCCGGTCGAAATCGCCACGCTCTCTCGAATCGAAATCGCCAAGCGCCTCGGCTTGGCCAGTCACGACAGCATCCTAGAAATGGGCATCGTCAGCCCAGAACGGCCCGCTGAACCCACCAGCCATTCTGCCCACGCACATCATCACGCTCACATTTCACCCGCTCGGCGTTTCCTCGGCCTCATGCGCCCGGAGTTGCCAGATGTCTGGACCATCATCCTATTCAGTCTGGTCACCGGCCTGCTCTACTTGGCACTCCCCCTCGCCGTCAACGCCTTGGTCAGTAACGTCGCCTTTGGCACTCAAAGCGGACCTTTCCTTCAAGCCCTTCTCGTTCTCGCCACCGTCCTCTTCATCTGCCTCTCCATCGCCGCCGCCCTCAGAGGTCTGCAATATTACGTCGTCGAAGTCATCCAACGCCGGCTCTTTGTCCGCATGACTGCCGACCTCTCTTACCGCATCCCCCGAATCAACCTGCGCTCCATTGACGGCGTCCATGCTCCGGAACTCGTCAACCGCTTCCTCGATGTGGTGACGATGCAAAAAAACACCGCCCTGCTCCTTCTCACAGGTATCAATCTCGTTCTCAGCACCGTGATCGGCATGGTCGTTCTCGGGTTCTATCACCCCTTCCTCCTCGCCTTCAGCCTCGTGCTGTTGACCTTTCTTTCCTTCATCATTTTTGTCCTCGGACGGGGCGCGGTCGCTTCCAGCATCGCCGAGTCCCTCTGCAAATACGGAGTGGTGGGTTGGCTGGAGGAAATCGCCCGCTGCCCTCGTCTATTCAAAGGCCCAGGGGGTTACCAACTCGCCACCAACCGCGCCGACGACCTGGCTCGTTCCTACCTCGAAGCCCGCCGCAGACACTTTAAAGTCCTCATGGGCCAAATCACGGGCCTTCTCGTTCTCGAAGTCATCGCCAGCGCCACCCTCCTCAGTGTCGGTGGCTGGCTCGTCATCAACCAGCAACTCACCCTCGGCCAATTGGTCGCATCCGAAATCATCGTCTCCGCCATCGTCGCCTCCATCTCAAAACTCGGCAAACAATTCGAAGCTTGGTACGACACGCTCGCCGCCGTCGATAAACTCGGTCATCTCGTCGATCTCGAAATCGAACGCGAAGACGGCGATTCCCCTCTCCGGCTCACCAATGGCGCCCGAATCCAAGTCAGCGATGTGGCGTTCGAATACAGCCCCGGGAAACCCATCTTTTCCAACGTCAATTTCTGCCTCGAACCCGGCGAGTGCGTGGCTCTCTTCGGCTCCCAAGGCAGCGGCTCCAGCACCATGCTCGATCTCCTACATGGCCTGCGAATGCCCACTGAAGGCCATATCATCATTGATCAACTCGACCTTCGTGGCTGGTATCTCGAAAGCCTCCGCTCCCAAGTCACCCTCATTCGCTCCTCCGATCTCGTCAACGGAACCATCGCCGAAAACGTTCGCCTGGGACATCCAGATGTGTCCATTTACGATGTCAATGCCGCCCTAAACACCGTCGGACTCCTCCAAGACGTTCTCGATCTCCCAGAGGGCATCAATACCACCCTCCTCGCTGGCGGACTCCCCCTCTCCAGCCGCCAACGGATCCGGCTCCTCATCGCCAGAGCCATCGTCTCCCGCCCTCGATTGCTTCTCCTCGACGAGATCCTCGATGGCCTCGACAAAACTGCCCTCGCCGAACTCTCCAACATCCTGCTCGATCCCTCCCGGAATTGCACCGTCCTCATTTCCACCCGTGAAGATGCCGTCATTCGCCGCTGCACACGCCTCATCGATCTCGACGCCCCCGAGTGCCACCTTTCTAATCCAGCCTGATATCTTCCCCTCATGGACGCCGCCGCCTCTCATCATCACCCCGCTCCAGCCGCCCTCCTCGGCTCTCTGCCCGCGCTCGCCCTCTCAGGCTCCGCCCGGGCACCTCGGATTCTGTCACGTGTCCTCTTTGTCATTTTCCTCCTCATTCTTGCCGGGGTCTTTTTCATGCCATGGCAACAGTTTGTCAGTGGCACCGGTCGCGTCATCGCCTTCAATCCCCTCGACCGCCGCGTCAACGTCGAAGCCCCCGTCGCAGGCCGCGTCAAACACCTCCACGTCGTCGAAAACCAACGCGTCAAAAAGGGCGATATCCTCCTCGAAATTCAGGACAACGATCCCAACCTCCTCGCCAACATGCGCCTCCAGCATGATGCCGCCATCGCTCGCAAAGCCGCCGCTCAACAACGCATCGAAGACCTCGGCGCCCAAATCGCTCAAATGGAACTCGCCAAAAGCCAGGCCATCGACTCCGCTCGCCAGCGAGTCCTCTCCGAGCAATACTCACTCAACACCAACCAACTCAATTTCGAGCGCGTCGAAAAACTTCTCAAACCCGGCTACGTCTCCCAGCGCGACTTCGAACTCGCCAAACTCGCCATCGACAGTTCCGAAGCCAATCTCCAATCCGCCAAAGCCATTCTCGAACGCACCGAGAGAGAAATGGACGCCTCCATTTCCAGCATCAAAGGCAGCCGAAGCTCCGCCCAAAGTGAGCTCGCCACCGCCGACCGCGACATCACCACCATCGACATTCAAATCAATCAGGCCCAGCAGCAAGTCATCGAAGCTCCTCGGGACGGCATCGTCTTCAGCATCACCGCCACCGACGGCACCTACCTTCGCCCCGGCTCCGCCATCTGCGTCATCATCCCGGAAACCGAAAGCCGGTTCGTCGAAATGTGGGTCAACGGCATGGACATGCCCCTCATTACCCAGCGTCACGAAAACCCGGATGGCACCGTCACACCCGGCAGCCCCGTCCGCCTACAATTCGAAGGCTGGCCCGCCATTCAATTCGTCGGCTGGCCCAGTGTCGCCGTCGGCACCTTCGGCGGCGAAGTCGTCTTCATTGACCCCACCGACGATGGCTACGGACGCTTCCGCATCGTCGTGTCCGCCAAACCCGATGTCACCATCCGCGATGGCAAAACCCATGTCGAAGACTGGCCCGGCAACCGCTTCCTCCGCCAGGGCGTCCGGTCCAAAGGCTGGGTTCTCCTCCAGCAGGTTCCTCTCTGGCTCGAAATCTGGCGTCAGTTGAATGGCTTCCCTCCAGTTGTTGCCAACGCAGAACCGGGTAAAGAAAAGGGCGCCACCATGCCTGCCTCCACCAAATAACAGCCGGATGATCCCCCGACTCTCTCTCGCCCTCCTTTTCGTCCTCGCTACCCGTCCCGCCATCCTCCCGGCGGCGGACGCCTCACCCTTGCTGTTAGACTCCGTCGTCGCCTCCGTCAAAGGCCGCTACCCCCCTTGGCTCGCCGCCCTCATCGAGCAGGACATCATGAACGGCCGCGCACGCCAGGCCCTCGGTTCCTTCGACACCAGCCTCTCCGCGAGCGGCATCTTCCACCCCTCAGGTTATTACAACGGCACCTCCGGCTATGTCGCCGTCGAACAACCGCTTTCCTTCTGGGGTGGCGGTGTCTATGGCGGTTACCGCTTCAGCGGCGGTTTCCTCGCCGATTACGACAAAAATCGCACCGAAGAAAATGGCCAGGCCATGATCGGGTTCCGCCTCCCTCTCCTTCGTGATGGCACCCTCGACAAACGCCGCGCCGACCTCTACAAAGCCCGTATCGACCAGGAACTCGCCGACCCCTTTATCCTCCGTCAACAACTCGACTTCATCCGCACCGCCACCATCTCCTACTACAACTGGGTCGCCGCTGGCTACCGCGTGCAACTCGCCAACCAACTCCTCGAAATCGCCCGCAATCGCCAAACCGCCATCACCGAAATGGTCGCTCGTGGCGCCCAGGCTCCCATCGTCAAAATTGACAACGAACGCCTCGTCATCAGCCGCGAACTCGCCCTCGTCTCCGCCCGTCGCCTCCTCGAGGCCCACGGCATCGAACTCTCCCTTTTCTATCGCGACGCCTCAGACCAACCCATTCGACCCGCCAACAACCAAATCCCCTCCGCCTTTCCTCCCGCCAACGGACCCGGCCCTGAGGAATTGCCCAACGACATCGCCAAAGCCCTCATGTTCCGCCCCGAAATCCGCCGCGTCGAACTCAACATCGAAAAGAACGCCATCGACCAACGCCTCGCCAGAAACAACCTCCTCCCCAACCTCGACCTCAGCCTCGAAGCCAATCAAGCCATCGGCACCCAATCCCAAAAAGACATCGACCGCACCGAACTCGAAGCCCGCATCGATCTCAAAGTCCCCATCCAACGCCGCGAAGCCAAAGGTCGCCTCGCCGTCACCGAAGGCCAGTTCACTCAACTCATGCGGGATCGCCAATTCACCCGCGACCAAATCACCGCCACCGTCCAGGACGCCCATTCCGCCCTCCAGGCCGCGCGCGACCAAATCAAACAGACCGACCGCAACGTCGAACTCGCCGAGCAACTCGAAAAAGCCGAAAGCGCACGCTTCGACCAAGGCGCCGCCGACCTCCTCGCTCTCCAAATCCGAGAACAAGCCACCTTCGACGCCCGCCTCATCCAACTCCAAGCCAAAGCCGACTTCTTCCGCGCCCTCGCCAACTACCGCGCCTCCATCGCCGCAGACGCCCCCACCAGCCTGGCTAAGCCCCTCCCTCAATGACGTCCCCCGACATCCGCTCCGTTGAACCTCGCGCTCTCTGGAATGCGTTTGCCGATCTCAACGCCGTCCCCCGCCCCTCCAAACGCGAAGCTCGCATCGTTGCCTTCGTTCGGGAGTTCGCTCAAAAACACGGTCTCACGTCCATCATCGACTCTGGCGGCAACGTCATCGTCACCAAATCCGCCACCCCGGATCGCCAAGACCGTCCGCCCCTTATTCTCCAGGCCCATCTCGACATGGTCCACAAAGCCGCCGACGGCCTGACCTTCGACTTCGACCAACAAGGCATCGACATGTGGGTCGATGGCGATTGGGTCCGCGCCCGTGGCACCACCCTCGGAGCCGACAACGGCCTCGGCGTCGCCGCAATACTCGCCATCCTCGCTTCCACCGACCTCCCTCACCCGCCCATCGAGGCCCTCTTCACCATCGACGAAGAACAAGGCATGTCAGGTGCCCTCGCCCTCCAGCCCAACCTGCTCACCGGCAAAACCCTGCTCAACCTCGACTCCGAAGAAGACGACACCTTCACCATCGGCTGCGCTGGCGGCGTCGACACGCTGATCAGCCACACCTACCCCGAGTCCACCCATTCCCCCGACCACCCCTTCATCACACTCCGCATCACCGGTCTTCGCGGTGGTCACTCCGGACTCCAAATCCACGAAGGCCGCGCCAACGCCATCAAACTCATCACCCGCATCCTCCACGCCTGTGGCGAAGAGGTCGCCGCCCTCAACTCCCTGCACGCCGGCAGCGCCCGCAACGCCATCCCAGCCCAAGGCACCGCTCAAATCGTCCTCCTAGAACCCTCCCGTTTCGAAACCATCTTCTCCCGCGAAGTCACTCAAATCCGGGGAGAATTCCAACTCATTGAACCCCATCTCCAAGTCACCACCCAACCCATCGAACCCCCGCACGGCCCCATTCCCGCCATGGCCGCCGCCTCCCAAAAAGCCCTCATCCTCGCCCTCCAGTCAGTCACCAATGGCGTCTATCGCATGAGCCCCGTCGTCCCAGGCCTCGTCGAAGCCTCTTCCAATCTCTCCCTCATCACACTCGCCAACGGCCGCCTCGACTGCAGCGGTCTCCAACGCAGTTCCGTCGACTCCAGCAAACAAGATGTCGCCGCCGCCTTCGCCGCCCCTTTCCAGTTGATCGGCGCCCAGGTTCATCACGATGCCGGTTACCCCGGTTGGAGCCCCAGCGCCTCCTCTCCCATCCTCGAAACCATGCGCTCCCTCTATCGCGATCTCTTCGGACACGAGGTCAAAGTCGGCGCCTGCCATGCCGGACTCGAGTGCGGCGTCATCGCCAAAACCTATCCCGGCCTCGACATGATCTCCTTCGGCCCAAACATTTTCGAAGCCCACTCCGAAAAAGAATGCGCCAGCATCACCTCCACCCAAAAATTCTGGAAGCTCCTCACAGCAGTGCTCGCGGCCTAGAGCATTTTAAGAAAAGATGTGGTCGTTGATTTGGGAGCGCCGGAGGTGGAGATGGGCCGTTGGCAGCGCCGGGGCATATGAGAACATACGTCCCAAGCTGACGACGGCTCAGATCCACTTCCGCCGCCCCAAAAAAGCGGCTACAGTTTTGCTTAAACTGCTCTAACCGACACTGATCTGCCCCTCGTGCACTCCCGCCTTCAATCGCACCGATGAACTCGTGTGATTGTGTATCACCACATCACCCTTGAACACCACATCGGCCTCACACGCCACCGGACCATGCACCAGCAAACTCCGACAGTGCAACAAACTCGGCGTATGCGGAAAGTTCTGCTCCAACCCATCCACCAGCTTGCATAGCCTCTGATCGAGATGCAAATGCGGCGGCTGTCCCTTCCGATCCGGATGCAGCCGCAAACAGAAATCCTCCGTCAACTCGTACGCATCCGACCGCACCGCCAGCAGATCACTCGTCGTCTTCACCGGCGCAAATCGCACCCGCGACACCTCGATCGCCCCCGCCCCGGCAAAACACTCAATCGCCGCCCCCATCGCCGTCTCCACCTGCACCACCGCCGGAGAACTCCCGTCCCGCGGATCCACCGTCTTCTTATTCATGATCGGCGGCAACGGAATCAGCCCCTCATTCGCCTCCAACGCCGCCTCCAACGCCACCAGGTCAATCCAAAGATTGTTCGTGTTGAAATAGCGATGCAACTCAATGTTCTGAAAGCTCCCCTCATCCTCCTTCAAACACTGCGCCGACTCCCTCAACAAAAACTGCCCATCGCGCTTCCGCACCGCCAAGTGCCCCCCCTTCTTGTCCGACTCCGTCCGCCTCGTCACCTCCATCGCAAACGGCATCCCACTCTCCACAAACCAGGCCAAAATCGCCGGATCAAGCGTCGCCCCCAAATTGTCTGAGTTGGAAACAAACGCATACCGCACCCCTCCGCCCAGCAACCTCTCCAACCATCCCGACCCCGCCAAACAAGCATAGATATCCCCATGCCCCGGCGGACACCACTCCTGCTCAGGATTCGCCGGCCAACTTGCCGGCTCCAGCGAACCCGCCAAAACCTTTGGCACCTTGTTCTGCATCAACTCCCAAGTCTCCCTGCCACCCAGCTGCGGAAACCTTTCCGCCAAATGCGCCGCCGTATCCGCAGACGTGCTAAAACTGTTCATCAGCATGAACACCGGCACATCGCCTCCCGTCTGCCCGCGCAAACGCAAAATCTGCCTCGCGATCAAATCCAAAAACGTGTCCTCACCCCGCACCGGCAGCAGCGACTTCGCCTTCTCCAATCCCATCCCAGTCCCCAGTCCACCATTCAGCTTGATCACCACCGTCTGCTTCAGCAACTCCCCCGCCCGACCCGCCTCCGGCGCAGTCAAAGCATCCGCACACGGCAAATCCTTCGCCGCCTCAATCGTCCCCTCAGGAATCATCCCCGTCTCACCCGCCAACAGCGCCGCATAGCTCCCCCGGAAAGCCCGAATCGCAGACTCGCTCAGACCCGCAGCCAGCATTCTCTCACGAAAAGGGGCAAACGACGCTTCAATCCGGCTCTCAGTATCACTCATCCCACCACCTTAAAAGCCATAGCCGTTCCCAGCAAATGATTCATCACCAAGATACACCCTCGGCAACCAATCTAAATCGATATTGCTAAGTCACATCCAATTCAGGCTTGAAGTCCGCCGCATGATACGAACTCCTCACCAGCGGCGCGCTCGCCACATGCCTGAAACCCTTCTTCCTCGCAATCTCCTTGTAGTTCTCAAACGTGTCAGGATGAACATACTCCACCACCGGCAAATGCTGTGGGGATGGCCTCAAATACTGCCCCAGCGTCAGCACCGTCACGCCGTGCTCCAGCAAATCATCCATCGCCTGAAACAACTCCGGCTCCGTCTCCCCCAGCCCCAGCATCAAGCCGCTCTTTGTCGCACAACGATTGCCCAACTCCGCCGCCATCTCCTTCGCCCGCTTCAACACGTGCAAACTCCGGTCATACTTCGCCCGCGACCTAACCAGCGGCGTCAATCGCTCCACCGTCTCCAGGTTGTGATTGAAAATATGCGGCCTCGCCTTCATCACGCTCATCAGCGCCTCATCCTTGCCATTAAAATCCGGCACCAAAATCTCAATCACAATCCCCTCCACCTCAGCTCTCACCGCCTCAATCGTCTGCGCAAAATGCTCCGCCCCGCCATCCGCCACATCATCCCGCGCCACCGCCGTGATCACCACATGCTTCAACCCCAACCGCTTCGTCGCCTCAGCCACCCGCTGCGGCTCATCCGCCTCCAACGCGAACGGCTTCGCTGTCTTCACCGCGCAAAACCCGCACGCCCGCGTGCATCGATCTCCCGCGATCATGAACGTCGCCGTCCCCTGACTCCAGCACTCCCACCGGTTCGGACACTGCGCCTCCTCACAAACCGTATGCAGCTTCAAATCCGAAATCAGTCCCTTCGTGCTCCAAAAAGCCGGATCACGCGGCAGTTTGACTCGGATCCAGTCCGGCTTCTTTTCGCGATGCAGCGTGGGGTCAATCTTGCAGGCCATGAGTTTTTGGGGGAGGCAAACCATGCATTCACCCTGCCAAACATGCAAGTTGGGACTTGCCATCAGCCTTTCCGCTCCTCATTGTCTCTCCGGGAACATCCCAACCCTAAAACCACACCCGAAACATCACCATGATCCATCGCTTGCTCAACATTGCCTTCGCTGGAGTGCTCCTCTCCGCCGCCACTTCAACCTCTTGGTCCGAAGAAAAAAAGAAGGAGGAAGCCAAACCCACCGAAGCCCCAAAAACCGAAACCAAAGCCACCACTGTGAAAATCACGCTCGAAACCTCCAAGGGTAACATCGAAATCGAACTCGACGCCGAAAAAGCCCCCATCAGCACCGCCAACTTTGTCGCCTACGCCAAAAAAGGCCACTACGCCGGCACCATTTTCCATCGCGTCATCCCGGGCTTCATGATCCAAGGCGGTGGCTTCGATGCTGAAATGACCCAAAAACCCACTGACGCACCCATTCAAAACGAGTCCAAAAATGGCCTCAAAAACACACGCGGAACCCTAGCCATGGCGCGCACCAATGTCCCCGACAGCGCCACCTCGCAGTTCTTCATCAACGTCAATGACAACGCCAACCTCGACTACCCCAGCTTCGATGGCTACGGCTACGCTGTCTTCGGCAAAGTCACCGCTGGCATGGACATCGTCGACGCCATCGTCGCCGCCCCCACCACCAGCAAGGGCCCCCACCAAAACGTCCCTGCCGAAGCCATCCTGATCAAGAGCGCCAAAGTCGCCGAGTAATCACACCCGACACCCATCCGTTTCTCACAACGCCCGCCGGCCCCGCGCCGTCGGGCGTTTTTTGTGCCAACCTTTCTCGTTTCCAGGGTCCCGCCAGTTGCAGGCATCCTTCCGGCTCTCAGGGCTATCGACTCAAATCCTCCTGCGCCAGCACATGAAATCCGGACTCATGCAGCGACGTCGCGCAAACCTCCCCATCGTCACATTGCACCACCATCACCGCATTCCTTCCAGGCCGCGCCAGCAACGCATAAAGAAAATGAATGTTCACCTCCGCCGCTAACAGCACCGACAAACAGTGATTCAAATCCCGCCCGCCTTCATCCAACTCCACCACCACCACATCCACCGTCGTGTGGGCGATTCCCTTCTCGATAAACAACGCCTGCGCCCCCTCCGGATCGGTCACCACCAGTCGAACCAGAGTCAACTCCGTCGAATCCTGAACCGAAAGCCCCAACACCTCAATGTGGTGGTCCCTCAAGAGCTTCACCAACGACATCAACGAACCCACCCGATTCGCTAAAAACACCGAAAGCTGCTGAATCTGCGAACACGCGGGCGTGTCCATCGTCGTCATTTCTTGTCCTTCTTCCATGATCGAATGTGGGGATCACTGATTCTCAATTCAAGCTTAACCCGCCGGCCCCGTCGCCGAGCGGCTTTCATCAAATAAAGTGACTCGCAGAGGAATACGCATCACCACCGCATTGTGGTGCCTCACCTCCCACGCATAAATGCCCGGCCGCTCAAACTTCACCCGCTGCAAATTCAAAACCAAATTCCGGGTCACAAACGGCACGAACTCGGACGGAAACGTCACATCCACCACCGGATCAAACGGCGGCAGCGCCTCATTGCCCTCCGGATCCAAGCACCTCACCGAAAATCCATGCCTGCCCGCCTCATGATGATCAAACGTAAACCGCAACGCCAGCGAACATTGCGGATGCACCACCGGAAACTCCCTAGCACAAAGCGTGTCAAACGAACCCATCACACACAGCTTTCCTCCATAGTCCGCCGCCGAATCGCAAAGTGTGGCTATTTGAACAATCATCGCAAAAAAATCCTCTCCCCTTATGCCAGCATTCGCTTCAAATAGCCAATGCTCTCCCTCGCAATCTTCTCCGCTCCAGGTCGGTAATCAAACACCTCCACCGAAACATAGCCCGAATACGCCGTCTCTCTCAACGCCGCAATGATCGGCTCAAACTTCACCTCCCCCATCCCCGGCCCCAGCAAATTGGGATCATTCGCATGAAAATGCACCGTCCAATCCCGGCTCGCACGGATGATCTCCGGTATCTCCGTCTCCTCATCACTCATCGCTTTCACATCCAAATGCAGCTTGCACGCTGGATGATCCACCGCCTCGCAAAACCGAATCGTCTCCGCCGCTGTGTTCAGGAAATTCGTCTCCTTCCGCCCCAACGGCTCCATCGCAATCGTCACCCCATAGCGCCCCGCCTCCTCCGCCACCCCACGCACCGCTTCCACCGCCCTCTTCCAGCACTCCTCCCGATCCCATTCCGGCTGCAAACTCCGCGCCTTCGGACTCCCCCAAACCATGATCCGCCCGCCCGTCATCGCGCAAAAACGCGCCAAATGCCGACCAAATTTCACCGTCTCCTTCCGTTGCAACGCATCCGGACTCGTGATGTGAAACCACGTCGGCTTCGTCAGCAGCCAATGCAGCCCCAGAATATCCAGCCCGTGCTTGCTCGCGGTTCGACTCAACGTCAACGCATCCGCTTCCGTTAACTCGCGCGGATCCTCCTTCAAAGTAAACGGCGCCAGCTCCAGCGCATCATACCCGCACTCAGCCACATCCCGGCACACTTCGTCAAAACTCTTGTCCTGGTAAGTCTCGTTGCAAATCGCCAAACGCATAGCCCCCCACTCTGAAACCCACCCCCCATCCCGTCAACCCCCGCCTTCCCCGCCAGCCGATTGATCGAAACCTCCCTTGCGATCTATCCGTTCCCTTTCCATCATCCCCCCTCCGTTTCACCCATGTCCGAAAACGCCCAGATCCTCTACTGCCGCTGCGCCTACGCCCAAGTCGTCCCCAATGGCGTCAAAAACGCCGTCCTCGAGCAACTCTCCGCCTGCGGCAAAAGCTTCGAAGCCGTTTCCGACCTCTGCGAGTTTGCCGCCCATCGCGACCCCCGCCTCACCGAACTCAGTCAAAAAGCCAGTACAGGCGGCCTGCAAATCATCGCCTGTTACCCCCGAGTCGTCCGCGGCCTCTTCAAACAGGCCGGATCAGACCTTCCCGACTCCGGAATCACCTTCCTCAACATGCGCACCCAGTCCGCCGACGAGATCACTCAGGCTCTCCTCGCCCCACCTTCTCCTGAAACGCCCGCCACAGACGCTCAATAGCCTCCTCCGGATCTTCCAGCATCATCCCCTCCTTGATCTTGCTCGCGTAAATCCCAAACGCGAACGGACTCACCACCGGCACCTCCACAAAGCGCCACTCCAGCGCCGCCGCTCCCGCTAAAAAAGCCATCGCCCGCGGCAGATCCAGGAACGCATGCGTCGCTTCCCGATACGCCTGCGTCAGCAGCGGATGATCCGGCTCATGCTCCATCAGCACTCGCCACAAGATTTCCGAGCTCCATCGCAACTGCTTCACCCGCCGCTCCTCACCCGGTCGATTGCGCGGCACCATCAGCCCGGTCTGAGCCACCCCTCTGAAGTTCCACTTCACTAGCTCCGAATCCTCCAGCGCGGAACGCAAATCCGCTTCCGCACTCTCCACCCGAAACAACTCCCGCCAATCCTCCACCGCCAAATCCTGAAACGCTTTCAACGTCAGCAGAAACCCATAATCATCAATCGTCACCATCGCATTCCCACCCACCGCCTGCTTCACCCGCCACGCCACGATCCGCGACAACGCATCATTTGCCGCCCGCCCAATCAGCGAATGAAAAAAGAAATGCACCAGCTCCTCCCCCGACTCCTCCCGCCCAATCGGCGCCTCCACATAACGCTCGATCACCAATCGCTCCGCCGTCGGCAAACACGACACCTGAAGCTGGTGCAAACAATGATTCAAGATCGCCAAAGCATTGCTCCCGCTGATCTCAAAACGCTCCACCAGCCAATCCAAAATCACATCCTTCTTCACCGCCTCCAGCACCGGCCGCACAAACCGTCCCCGCTCCACTGAGCCACTCCCCGCCGTCTCGATCCGCCTCGCCAACTCGGATCTCAGCTCACGCACCTCCTTCGCCAACCCGCTCGCCAACGGCATCTTGTTCGCATTCCAAGCCGGGACCGTCGGCAGCGCCAACCTAGCCTCCTCCACCTTCGCCTCACCCACCCCCGTCTCAACCAGCCGCACCATCCGCGCCGCCAGCAAAAACACATCCCCCGTCTTCAATCGCTTCATAAACCCCTCCTCCACTTGCCCCAGCCGACGCTTGCCCAGATACACACTAACCATCCCCTCCGTGTGAATCACTCCCACATTCGCCAGATACTCCCGCTCCACCTTCTTCGACGGCACCGCCAGCTTCCCGTCCACCTCCACGATCTTCCCGAAATGCTCCGCATACTGCTTCTCTAGCGACACCCCGCCGCCCCTCAAATACCTCGCCACCCGGTCAAACTCCGTCCGTTCCAGCCCCTCAAAACACTTCGCCCGTCGCACCACCTCAAACGCCTCATCCATCGTGTAACCACCCTCCATCGCCATCCCCACAAAATGCTGCGCCAGCACATCTAGCGGCTTCTCCATCAACCTCACCTCGTCCAACCGCATCGCCCGCGTCATCTCCGCGCACACCACACATTCCATCAGATCATTCACATTCGTCGCCACCAGCACCCCGTGACTGCTCTGATGAATCGAATGCCCGCTCCGCCCAATCCGCTGCAACGCCCTGCTGATCCCCTTCGGCGTCGAAATCATCACCACACAGTCTACGGACCCGATGTCCACCCCCAACTCCAGACTCGTTGAACACACCACCGCCCGCAGTTCCCCATTCTTGAGCCGATCCTCCACCCCCAACCTCACCTCCCGATCCAGCGAAGCATGATGTGCCTCAATTCTGTCCGCCAACTTCGGCAGCACCCGCTTCAACCGATGCGCCAGACTCTCTGTCGCACTCCGCGTGTTACAAAAAACGATCACACTGCGCTTCCTCTGCACGATTCCCCCAATGTCATCCAGCACCCGCTGCGCCGTGTAGCCAGCGGACGGATACGGGTCCTTCTTCAACGGCGACAGCACCTCCACCCGCCGATCCCGCTCCATTCGCGCCACCAGCACCTCACACTTTCGCCCAACCCCCACCAACATCTCCCCCAGCAAGGGCAAAGGCGCCGCCGTCGCCGACAGACCCACCCGAACTAATCCCCCTCCCACCCAGCGCTCCAACCTCTCCAGCGTCACCCCCAAATGCGCCCCACGCTTGTTCTCCGCCAGCGCATGCAACTCATCCACAATCACAAATCGACACCCCTTCAGCCCCGCTCGCGCTCCCCCTTGTGGCAAAAGGATCGCAAGACTCTCCGGTGTCGTCAGCAGAATATGCGGAGGCTTCCGCCGCAACTTCGCACGCTCTCCCGCCGTCGTGTCCCCCGTTCGCATCCCCACCCGAATCACCTCCTCCAGCCCCATCTCCTTCAAGGGCCGCATCAAATTCTTTTGAATGTCATAAGTCAGCGCCCGCAACGGAGACACATACACCGCCACCGTCTGATCTCCCTCCAGCCGATCCGCCTCCCACTCCCGAATCAAAAAATCCAGCACCCCCAGAAATCCTGCCAACGTCTTTCCACTCCCCGTTGGTGACGATAACAAAACCGACTCCCCCGCAAACACCCTCGGCAAAGTCAATTCCTGAGCCTCCGTCAACTTTCCTCCAAACGCCTCCTTCACCCACGCCCTCAGACGCGGATGCAGCTTTTCTTCAGTTTTCGACGTGACCCTTGAGCGCCCCATGCCACCTCAAATACGCCTCCGCCCGCGACTACTTCCTGAATTCCCCCGGAAACTCCGTGCTCGCCCCTCCTCCCAGCTGCTCGCTCTCCTCTCCCGCCAAATCAAAGTCCGCCATCAAGACCACCTCACCCTTCGTGATCTTCTTCTTCGCCATCGCTACCGCCATCCAGCGAAACTCATCCGAGTGCCCCAGCATCATCTTCACCATCATCGTCAAAGGCACCGCCAAAAACATCCCCACCGGACCCCACATCCACCCCCAAAACAGCACCGATGTCACAATCACCAGCGGTGACGCCCCAAACCGCCTCCCCAGCAGCAACGGCTCCAAAAACGTCCCCAGGGCCGCATTGATCCCCAAATACCCCAGCATCACTCCAAACGCACTCCCAAATCCATTCGTCACCAGTGCCAGCAACACCGGCGGCACCCCTGCCAAAATCGATCCCACCGCCGGTATGTAGTTCATCAAAAAGGCCACGATCCCCCACAGCACCGCATACGGCAGATCAAACATCAGGCACCACACCCACGCCAAAATCCCCGTCGCCACACTGATCAGCGTCTTGATCACCAGATACTTCTGAATGTCCGTCGCCGACTCCAGCAACTGCCCAAAATCCGGCCCTCCCGCCAACTGCACCGCATTCAACCGCCCCCTCGTCCCCACCGCCTCCATCAAAATAAACACCATCAAAATCATCACCAACGTTGTCGTCGAAACCACAGACGCCGCTGTCCCCACGGTGCTTCCCATGATCGTCGTAAGCCCCTGCACTATATTCTGATTATTCCCCAGGCCCTGCCAGTCCCACATCTGATTCACAATCGCCGTCGCCTCCTCCACCCCTTGCCCCTCCAGCCAAATCGCCCCCTGATCCAGCAGCCCCTTCAAGCCGCGAATATACGACGGCAACTCATACTGCATCCGCGTCAGCAAATGCACCCCCGCCTGAATCACAAACACCAGCACGCCCACGTTCACCAGCACCGTCACCAGCACCCCGACCAGATGCGGCACCTTGCGCTTCCGCATCCACCTTAAAAACGGATAACTGAGCACGCTCATGAAAAACGCCAGCACCACAGGCACAAAGAAACTCGCAGCCGCCTTCATCCCCGCCAACACCACCACCAAACACGCCGCCGTCAGCAAAAGCCGGAAACCCCGCTCCTGCCCAGGCTTCAATCCGCCCACGTCACTCTCACTGTTCAATTCACTCATCCGCAACCCACCATCCACCCATGCCATCAACCTGACAATAAAAAATCCCGCCACATACCCCGTTCACCTGTTGCCTCATAAGTTTTGACACCCTGGGGGTAAAAGCTGGGAGTGAGTCGCCTCATCCCCCAGGCGCAAAAAACTACCTCAGAGACGACTCCTCCGTTAGTCCACAAAGTAAACCCGATCAGAAAAGCATCGGCTGATCTGAGCTGTCGGCTCCACCCGACTTCCGCCCACCCCTCACCTTCTTCACTTTAGGGGCTGGATCAACTTCGGTTCCCTCCACTGCTACCGTCACTTCCTCTTCCTCCCCCACTTGGACAACCACCCCACCCTCAGTCGGCTTATGAGCAGAGACTTCCTCGACGACAACTACCGGCTCTTCCTCAACCTCTCCTCCAAACTCGACAGCATCCCCAAAGGGACTTTCGTCCTCAAACGGACTTTCCTCATCAGCATCAGGAGCCTCAAATCCGCCACCTTCAATCGTTACAGGTTCGCTACCCAAATTATCAAATGGCGGCTCCAACTCAATGTCATCGGGCAAAATAGCCCCAGAATGAATTTCTGCAATTGGAGTGTTTTCCCCACTTAAATCACTCTTCAACAACTCTTTAACGGTGTTCCTTCGTTGATTCACCGCCTTTACCTTCGGAGTCACAGCGCCTCCCGGCCCTGAACCATTCGTTACTAAGACCTTCTCGACATTCTCATCCTTTTCGTCACTCGTCCGTTTCCTTTCACGATGCCGACTCACCCGCTGCGCCGTCAAGGCCCGCCCTTTCCCCTCAGGTCCATTGTGCCTTCCAAAATTCGGAAACTGCATCACCCCATCCACCTCCTTCAACCAACCCGCTTTCATCAGCGCAGCGCCAAAACCTTTCTTCCCAACCAGCTTATCGAGAAACTCAAAAGTAACGCTCATAGCGTTAGCATTAATCCGACTCACCTCGGCCCATGACCAAAGTCGAACCAACTTCCCCACCACCGCATCCGGATCCAACTTGAGCTGTGTCGCCATCACGCACACCTCTGGCTTGTCCATCGTTACCGTTTCAATCTTGATCCAATTTCGTCCCATTTAGCGTAATGCAATCGTTACGGTAAAAATGCAAGCGACTTTCAGCTGACGCCTCAGACACAACTGCCTTCACCAATCCAGCCTAGCCTTCCGCACTCAATCAAGAAGACCAAAAAGGCATCAATAGCGTTTCAATTTCGTTACTTGGCTCGGTGGATTCTCACCGCCACATCATCAACCCCAGGAAGAATTCGTTTCCGGATCGTTACCAAAACACCGCCAATCAAAGGCTTAACAAGCAACGCCTGCGCTATCTCCCCAGCCAACCTCTCAATCAATCTCCTTGGCCTTTCCGCCGCCAACTGCCTGATCTCCCTCGCCACCGCGTCGTAATCCACCGTCGCCGACAAATCATCTCCAAAGTCCTCCACCCTCCCCACCAACTCCAATTCCAGGTCCGCCCTAAGTGTCTGCCATCCCGCCCGCTCCTCATCGGGCACCCCAATCTGAACCGGCAATTCCAGCCCATTGATCAAAATCCGGTCAGCAGCTGTCTCAGCACCAGTAAAAGAACTCATTCGCCCACCATACCGCGTTTCACGCATTCTTCCAGCAACACCCGCGTCGGCTGATTCAAATCCATCTCAAACGCCTCTTCCAGCGTCACCCAAACAAACTCCTGCGCTTCTTCATTCAAACTCACCTCAGGACAGGCCTCGACACATTCCGCCAAGTAGTTCAGCAGCAAAAAATGCGCCGACCGCAGAAACTCCGGGGGCTCGATACAATCCTGCACCATCACAAACGCCACTTCTCCCAACTCCAAACCCGTTTCCTCCCTCACCTCACGCCTCAACGCCTCTTCACAAGACTCCCCCCGCTGAATCTTCCCTCCAGGAATCCCCCATCGATGACTCCACTTGTGAGTCCGAATCATCAAAAATCGCCCCTCAGCATCCCGGATCAAGGCACCCACCGTCGCCACCGGCAGCATCTCAGCCCCCGCTTTCCAGCCCCCCAACATTCGCGGCATCGCCTGCAAATCCCTCAACACCACATCGGGATCAACCGTCATCAGCTTCGACACCGACTCATAGCCCGTCGCAACGGCCACACTCATCACCCCAGCCGCCCGCGCCGCCTCAATGTCATGCCTCATGTCCCCCACAAACACCGTTTCCTCCGGTCTCATATCCATTTCCCCCAGCAAAAGCACCAACTCGCTTCGCTTATCAATCACCCCGCACGCCACCCGCTCAAAAAAATCCAACACCCCCAGACTCCCCGCCTGCCTCTGAAAATGCTCCAACGGCGCGCTGCTCAGCAGCACCATCCGCCGCCCCGTCGCCGCCCCATACTCCAGCATCTCCCTCGCATGCTCCAAAAGAGGCACCTCCCATTCCTCCGGAAAATGACAGCGATACAACCGCTGCAATTCGCTCAACTCAATCCCGGGCAAAACCTCCTCATAAAACTCCGTGAACGGCAGTCGAAAACACTCCCGAAACTCCTCTTCCGTCAGCACCCGTTTTCCAAAATGCTCCAAAGTGGCATTGGTCGCATGCAATACCGAACCCAAGTCATTCGCCAGCGTCCCCGACCAGTCAAAAATCAAATTCTTGATCATGCCATGCGCCTCACCCGGACCTCGACCACCATGTCCTGCGTGCCCTTACCCAAAAACCTGCCCCCAACCGGCCTCACATCCGCATAATCCCGACCCACCGCCAGCTTGATGTATCGGGGGTCCACCTCCCGATCATGCGTCGGGTCAAAGCCCTTCCAACCATATCCCGGCACAAAAATCTCCACCCACGCGTGCGATGCCTCAATCTCATCCGCCGCCGTTTTCCCATTGTAAAAATACCCGCTCACATACCGCGCCGGAATTCCCCGGCTGCGACACATCGCGATCATCACATTGGCAAAATCCTGACACACCCCTCGCCTCGCCGCCAAAGCCTCCGTCACCGGTGTCCTCGAATCCGTCGCTCCCGGCACATACGCAAACGTCGCATGCACATGCCTCCCAATCGCCACCGCATCCCACCACAGATGCGACACCGTCTCCCCAATCACTCGAATCGCCTCATCCATCACCTCCATCGGTGTCTGGATCAGCTGCGATTCCACCTGATATTCAAACACCGAAACATCCACATCCCGAGAATCCAACGACTTCAGCGTCAATCCCTCCGGAATCGATCCCCGCATCTCCGCCCGCGTCTCAATCACCGCCGTCGACTCGACCTCCAAAGCATCGTGCGGCTCCATCACATCGAAATAATCCACTCGATTCAGGAAAAAATCCCTCCTCGTAATGATCTTCACCGCCGGCGTCACCTTCAAATCAAAGGACGCACACCGTTGCAGCGGATCACTAATCGGGCACAGACGCGCCTCATTGTGGCTCTCCAACACTTCGCCGTGATAGAGAAACCGCGTCAAATGCACGACTTTTAAGGTCATGCCTTCTTGAATGCCGGGAGTAGTCAGAGACATGGATGGATTGGCCCTGTGATTTGGGCCACACAACCCTCTAGGTCAAGCTCACGATGCACGATCCTCCGCCCAGGCCCGACCTTCAATTCACCACCTCCACGCATTGAACCGGACTCTGTTGCTGCTGCTCTTGCTGTTGGTGAAAGCGAATTTCCGCCACCATATCCACCGGCGGACTGTACATGTAGGTCTCAAACATGTAACTCGCCACCTCAGCCAACTGCTCCTGCACCTCCGTCACAAACTGGTGCAAGCCCTGCTTGAAGACGTCATCCGTCGTCAAAAACTTCAAACTGCTGGCAAACTTGCCAAACTTCCTCACCCCCGCACTCTGACTTTCCCCAGCCCGATCCTCACTGATCAGCTGCACAAACTGTCGCAACTGGTCCACACAAAAGTAAATCGAGCGAGGAAAAGACTCCTGAAAAATCAAGAACTCAGCCACTTTCCAGGCCAGGATGTCCGCCACATAAAACCGCCGGTATCCTTCAAGCGCACTTGTCGATCGCAACACCGCCTGCCACTGCGCCGCATCCACCGCCCCACCCACATCCGTCACCTTCGGCAGCAAAATGTGATATTTCACGTCCAGCAACCGGCTTGTCTTGTCCGCCCGCTCCATGTACTTGCCAAACTGAATGAACTCAAACCCCTCATTCCGGGCAAAAGTCGAAACCGTAATCCCCTGGAACAAATGGGAAAACTGCTTGATCTGGTCATAAAACGCCCCCACATCCCCATCCCAAACCTTGCGGATATCGTGGTTGTTGATGAAATGATACGCATCATTCAACACCGTCCACATCTCACCCGAGATCTGGTCCCGCACCTGCCGGGCGTTCTCACGCGCATTCGAAAGGCAGCAAACCAGTGAGTTCGGATTCGTGGGGCAAAATGTGATGAAATCCGTAACGCTCTCGCTGTCTGCCGTCTCATAAAGCTGGAAGAACAATTCCTCATCACCAATCGCCTGAAGAATCGGCCCCCAATGCTCCTTCAGCGACTGGTCGTCCAACTCACCAAAATCCAGCAGCAATTGCAGATTCACATCCAAAAGACGCGCCACATTCTCCGCCCGCTCAAGATAGCGGCTCATCCAATAAAGACTCCCCGCCACCCGGGAAAGCATCACGTTGTTCTGTTTGCTGCGCGCAAACTCTTCCTTGAAAGTCGGTCCTTGTGTCGTTTTAGGCATCGTTGAAATCAGGTCAATGGTTTGGGTACTACGCACCTCAGCCCTGCTGAGCCGGCTTGCTGTTCGGATGCCTCAGCACCCACGTGTCCTTCGAACCGCCACCCTGAGAGCTGTTCACTACCAGCGATCCCTTCCGCAGGGCCACCCGCGTCAATCCGCCAGGGGTCACCGTCACTTTCTCCCCGTAGAGAATGTATGGCCGCAAATCAATGTGCCGTCCTTCAAACCCCTCACCCACCCATGTCGGATGCCGACTCAACGAAATTGGGTCCTGCGCAATGAAATTCCTCGGGTCCGCCTCAATGTTCTTCCGGAACATCTCAATCTCAGCCTTCGAAGCCCACGGCCCCATGAGCATGCCATATCCACCCGCCTCATTCGCCGCCTTCACCACCAACTTGTCCAAATTCGCCAAGATATGGGATCGATGATCATCTTCCGACGCCATGTAGGTCTCCACATTCGGCAGAATCGGATCCTGATCCAGGTAGTACTTGATGATCTTCGGCACAAAGCAATACACCGCCTTGTCATCAGCCACCCCGGTTCCCACCGCATTCGCCAACGTCACATTGCCCGCACGCGCCGCATTGAAAAGCCCGGGAACCCCCAAAAGCGAATCCTCTCTGAACTTCGACGGATCCAAAAAGTCATCGTCAATCCGCCGGTAAATCACATCCACCCTCACCAACCCCGCCGTCGTCCGCATGTAAACCTTCGAATCCCGAACCACCAAATCCCTCCCCTCCACAATCGGAATACCCATCTGCCTCGCCAAGAACGCGTGCTCAAAGTAGGCACTGTTGAACACCCCAGGCGTCAGCAGCACCACCGTCGGGTGATCATCCCCGCCATAACTGTCCGGCGCCGCATACTGCAACGCCGCCAGCAAATCCTGCGAATACGCCCCCACAGGCAAAGGCTTCACCGATTGAAAAAGATCCGGAAATGCCCGCTTCAAGGCCGCCCGATTCTCCAACATGTAACTCGCTCCCGACGGACACCTCAAATTGTCCTCCAACACCAAATACCTACCCTGCCGATCCCGAATCAAATCCGTCCCGCAAATGTGCACATAAATCCCCTTCGCTACATCCATCCCCGAACACTCCCGCCGAAAATGCTTCGCCCCAAAAATGTAACTCGCCGGAATCGTCCGATCCTTCAGGATCTTCTGGTCGTGATACAAATCATGCAAAAACAGATTTAGCGCCGTGATTCGCTGAATCAATCCCGCTTCAATGGTGTCCCACTCCTCAGCCGAAATCACCCGCGGCGCGCAATCAAAAGGAAAAATTTTCTCCGTCCCCTGATCATCCGAGTACACCGTAAAGGTCACTCCGTGGCGCATGAATGACGCGTCCACCGCTGTCTGCTTGTTCCGAAACTCGTCGATTGAAACATCATTAAACACCTCCGCCACAGCCTCATAGTGAGGCCTTACCTTGCCGTCCGCTTCGAACATCTCGTCGAAGAAATCCTCAGTCTGATAATTGTCCAATAGCATGATGGTTGATGGTCCGGTTGAAGACCATATTCATCAAATAGCAGGACTTGGGCCAGAATCCAAAGAGCTTCTTATCGAGAACCGCCGATTCTCTCACATCTCCAACTGAATCCCCAATTCACAAACCTGCCTTGGGGGCAACTCAAAGTAACCCGTTGCAGGTCGCGAGAGCCGACTCAGGAACACATATAGCTTCTTCCTCCAAAGCGCCATCTTGCCCTTCCCATTCGTCAGCAAAATCTCCCGGCTCTGGTAGAAAGTCACCGTGTTCTTCTTGATCTTGGTCTTGTCTCCCAAGGCCTCCAGCAAGTGATCAAACACATTGGGCGACTCCGAAAACCCATACCTCAAGATCACCCGGTAAAATTCCACACACTCCTGTTCCACCGTAAACCGCTCCTCCGCGGGGACATACGGCTTGTCCTCAAACCTCACCGTCAGAAGAATCACCTGCTGGTGCAGCGCCTTGTTGTGCTTCAAATGATGCAACAACGACAACGGCAACCCGTCAGCACTGGCCGACATGAAAACCGCCGCTCCGGGCACCCGAATGATCCGGTCTTTGCGGATTTCATCCACCAAATACTGCACCGGCAACCGCCCCCGCTGCATCGCCTGAAACAACACTTGCCGCCCATCCGTCCACGTTTTCATCACAATCCACAGGCAAATCGCCACCACCAACGGGAACCACGCTCCCTCGAAAAACTTGCTCAAACTCCCCGCCACGTACGTGCTCTCGATCACCAAAAAGAGGATGACTGGCAGCACCGCCTTCCAAAACGGCCACGCCCAAACCCGCCAGGCGACATAGAAGAACAGCACACTCGTCAACAGCATCCCCATTGCCACGGAAAAACCATACGCTGAGGCGAGCCTGCTACTGCTTCCAAAGGTCCAAACCAACGCCAAACAACAGCCTAAAAGCAAAAAATTGACCTGCGGCATGTAGATTTGACCGCGCATGTCGGGATTCGTGTGAACGATCTTCAATCTCGGCAAGTAGCCCAATTGCACCGCCTGTTGCGTCAGGGAAAACACCCCGGTGATCATCGCCTGCGACGCAATGATCGTCGCCATCGTCGCCAAAACAATCAAGGGTATCAGCGCCCAATCTGGAGCCATTCGATAAAAAGGACTTCCATCCAACACCACTGTAGGGTCCGCCAGGATCAGCGCACCCTGCCCCAGATAATTCAGTGTCAACGCAGGATAAGCCAGATAAAACCAAGCCTTCTGCATCGCGCTTCGTCCAAAATGTCCAATGTCGGCATACATCGCCTCACAACCCGTCACCGCGAGCAAAACCATCCCCATAATCACGATCCCATGCAACCCATGATGGGTCAGGTAATGCACGCCGTAATAAGGTGACAAGGATCCCAAGATTTCTGGTCGATCCCAAAGCCGCCACAAGCCTAACCCGCCAAGAACCAAAAACCACAGCACCATCACAGGACCAAAACTCACCCCGATCTTCGCAGTGCCAAATTTCTGCACCAAAAACAAAACGAGCAAAATCACCGTCGCAATGGGGAGCACATACTTCATAAGTCCCTCACTCAACTCTCCCATCCCCTCGACTGCTGACAAAACTGAGATCGCCGGCGTAATCATCCCGTCCCCGTAAAGCAACGCCGCTCCAAAAAGGGTGCAAAGAACAAAAAAGCTTACCGTTTGAGGTCCAAAGCCATCCTTTTTGGCCCGCAAAAGCGAAAGCAACGCAAACATTCCACCTTCCCCTTGGTTCGTCGCGTGACTAAGTATCAACAAATACTTAAATGCCGCCATCAACGTCAACGACCAAAAGACCAATGAGATCGGTCCAAAAACCTGCGTGGCCACGTCCACCGTAGGATCGAACCCCGCATGGACTAAACTCTCTTTCAGGGCGTAGAGCGGACTCGTCCCGATATCCCCATAAACCACACCCAATGCTGCTAAGGCCAATGCCCCGCTACTTGACGACTTTTGATGTTCCATGAGCAAACCCTGGCGTCCTTTCGGACCCTTTCGGTAGATCCAGGGTCGAACCCTATTCATCCAAAAGTCTCTCCGCGCAACCAAAACCCTCTCCCTACCCTGCCTTAGTCGGTAAACGACCAAGGTTGAGGACGCTTCACAAACAAGTCCAACTCCAACTGCACGTCCCTCAACCGAGGTGATTCCAGTGATCCCGCATGAAAACCCTGCCTCGACGGTGCGATGGCAATCAAGGTGCGGAGCTTGCGAAACAATGTGGTCAAACGAGGCCGTGGACGATTTTGCATGAGATTGAGTTAAACTTCAGGATTGAACAGAACATATGAACACTAGTAAGTTCAAGTGAACAGTTCAAGAAATATTTCGCTCTGCCTTCATTTTCTCTCTCCTCAACTCATCATCCCAAGCCCTCACCTTGCATCCCTCCCCAACTTCCTTCATCCTCCCAACACCATGGTCATCCGCTCCCTCTCCCACCAACCTCCCTTCACGACCAAAGACGGCTCCACGATTCGAAGCCTTCTCGACCTCGCCAACGCCCCCGTCCAAAACCAATCCCTCGCCGAAGCCACCCTCCCCGCCAGCAATGCCACCGAACGCCACTACCATCGCCTCAGCGAGGAATTCTATTTCATCCTCGAAGGCTCCGCCGAAATGGAAATTGATGGCACCACTCAAATAGTCAATCCCGGCGACGCCATCCTCATTCCCCCAGGTGCCTGGCACCAAATCACCGCCTCAAAAGAAGCTTCCGTCCGCCTCCTCTGCTGCTGCGCTCCACCCTACTCTCACGAAGATACGTACTTTGCCAATTTGTGATTTCTTGATAGGAGGGAAGCTGGACCAGGTTGAATTCGATCTCTCCGTCTCCGATGATGATCGTTCTCACCATGAGTTCGGCCACTCGGCGCTTTTCCTCCAGAGTCATCTCCGGCCAACGAGCGTGAAGATCGATTGCTTCCGTGACGATCTGTTCGCTCGAAAGGTTATCGATTTTGAGAACATCGATTTCCGACTGAAGGCGAGCAAGTTCTTCCTCTAGCTGGCCGCGCTGCTCACTGAGAGGCTGATTGAACTTCTTGAAGTCCTCGCCTCCAATGTCACCATCCAAATAAAGCCGGAGCATCCGCTCAATGTCCTGGGTTTGCTTTTCAGCTTCATTTTGCCGCTGATCGAGAAGAGTTTGCTTCTCAGCGAGGGCGCCACTCGCCTTTTGCAGGTAGGATTGTACGTTCTCCGGCTTCACCAGGTAGCCTTTGACTTCCTCCATGAAAATCTCTTCCAGGTCCTGGCAGCCGATGCTGTTTCGGCACTTTTGACAAGTGTATTTGGGTGTGCGCATGGGGACATACATTTTGGCCCCACAGTGACAAATCACGAAACCGCTAAAGATGTGTGCTGGCATTTTGGCGGGTCTCCGCTCGCGTTTCATGTAACGAGCGTCCAGGACCTCGTTGCAGCGCTCCCAAAGCTCGGCTGACACGATGGCTTCGACCTCGTTGAAGATGTGTTCACTCTCGGGTTTGTTGACGAGCTTTTTCCCACCGAGATTAGTGGTGTAGTTGCGGCGGTGGATGCCTTTGGGTGTGGGGTCGCGAAGCTGGAAACGCACGGCGGTATCTGACCACTTTTTATTGTTCCGCGTGCGATAACCTCGGGTGTTCAGCATTCGGGCGACGGTTTTGATGCGCTTGTGCTCGTCAAAAAGTTCATAGATCAACCGCCGAACGGGAGCCTCCTCAGGCTGCACCGCGAGCTTTTTGTCCTTCCACATGTAGCCGTACGGGGCTTTGCCGCTGAGGGGCTTGCCCATCTTGGCACGCACGATCACCGAGCTTTTGATGCGGTCGGTGATTTCCTCGCGCTCCCATTGCGCCATGCAGCCCAAAAGATGGAAAAAGAGCCGCCCGGATGGGGAACTGGTATCGATGCTCTCGCCGAGCGAAACGAGGTCTGCCTGATGGACTTGAAAGAAGTCGCTGAACTCTATGAGCTCCTTGGCGTTGCGGGTCAGTCGGGCGAGCTTGGAAAAGATGAGGCCCTGGATGTGGCCCCGCTTCACATCTGCCATCATGCGCTTGGCTTCGGGGTGATCGGCAACGCTGCGACCGCTGACACCGGCGAGGTCGTAGATTTCCATTACCTTCCAGCCTCTGGATTTCGCATACATTTCGGCCCGGACCCGGTGGTGCTCGGGGCTGTCTCCCTTAGCTTGTTCTTCGCTGGAAACACGAATCCAAATACCTACACGCTTGTTGCCGCTTTCGCTAAATGGCAAAGTCTTAGTCATATTTTGCTTTTAGCATTCAACGGTTGTTTTTCAAGTTGAGTCACCGCCTTTCTTCTCGCGCTTTTTGGTTTTCCCGCGTCGCAGATTCTCCGCCATAGTGGCGGCCATCTCCTTATCCAGCCGTGGCACATCTTCGATGGGCGCGGGGATGGAGTTGGTTCTGACTTTCCATCCTTTGACCATCTTCTGCTTGCCCTCGGTAGTGATGGCTGGTGGATTGGGGGGGTCTTTGGGTGATAGGCTGTCGAGATAAGACACGAACTCATCCTTCTGGATGCAGAGCACTTTTTCCTGCTGTTCCGGCGAAAGAATGCTGGCAATGGCAGCACTGAGCCGCTGATACTTCTCGGGTGCGACGGTCAAAACGAGCACCTGTTGGACTCCAGCCCAGAGGCATTTGGTGATGTTCTTCATCTCATATTCGAGAGTGTTGGTCACGGAAACCTCGCAGGCGATACTCACTCCATCGCGCTCAATATAAAGATCAACGGTGTCCTGTGAATCGGGTAATTGCCGCTCAATGGTCGCTCGAAAACCGCGTGCTTCGGCGATTCGTTTGAACTCCGCCTGGGCAGACCTGTGGATGTCACCTCCACGCCCCAATTCCTCAAGATCAGCTTTCAGCGTGGTCGTGCCATACTGTGGCTGTTCAGCTAGGGTTTCTACGGCTACTTCGACTGGCTCTTCTTTTGCAGGGATCAGCGGCGTAGGAATAGCCGGAGGCTCCGCAGGCTCAGGAGCCGGAGTGGGTGGCGGCTCGACGATCTTCTTTCCTTTGCTGGGCGTCGTTTCAGCCAAATCAGCCAGGCGTTTGCGTTCGGCGGCCTCGATTTCGCTGCGAGCTACGGCGTAGCGCAAGCGTGATCGTGCAATCACTTCCTGCTGGCGTCCTTCACTTCCGGGTTCTGAGGATAGTCCAGCCGGGACACTCAGATTAAAGTCCTGGTCGCTGCGTTCCACCCGAATGATGGCTTCACCAACAGCCAGCGATTGAAGCGCCTCGGGTTCAAAGTGTGCAAACCCCTTTGCCAGCTCACGAGCATCTGAGTCGCCAACCCGGAACACCACCCGAGTCCCGGCATTGGCTAAAACCGCACTGGCAACGGCATCATTCCTTCCGAGTTGAGCCAGTTCTTGGTGCGCCAAAACGAGAGAGAGGCGATACTTGCGGGCGCCGGACAGGATTTCAGCCATGGAGGGCGTGATGAAGTTCTGAAACTCATCAACATAGAGGGTGAAGAGTCGCCGCTGGCTTTCAGCCATTCGCTGGCGGGCCATAGCCGCCTGCTGTATCTTCGAGACGATCAATGATCCAAGCAGGTAACTGTTTTCAGCACCCATCAGACCTTGGGGGAGCTTCACGAGCAGGATTTTTCCCGAGTCCATGATCTCGGCGATGTTGAGTTTTGTGTCTCGCTGCCCAACCATGCAGCGGATCGGCTTGGGGGAGAGGAAGGTCTGCAAGCGGGTCAAGACAGGCCCGATCGACTTGCTGCCTCCGAGCTGCGGGAAGCCTTTCTTCCAGTAATACACCACATCAGCATCCAGCACGGTTTCGAGGACGCTGGCTCGAAAGTCGGGTTCCAACAAAAAGCGCTGCACGTCCGCCAATGTCCCGCCTTCGGGACGCTCAAGGAAGGCCAGGATCGCATTTCGCAGCACAACCGTCATCTGATCACCCCAGCTCGTGCTCAGCCGTTGAAACACACTGACCAGATCAGACGCGAGCAGTGTCTTTTCATAATCAGCCTTGGCGCTCAAAATGTTAAAACCCACGCTGAATTCCTCATCACCTGCGTCGATCAACACCACATCATCCAAACGATTATCCGGCACGATTGAAAGGAGCCGATCCACCAAATCACCATGTGGATCGAGCAATGCGAAGCCCTGGCCGGACTCCATGTCCTGGTGGATCAGATTTGCCAGGAAGGTAGTCTTCCCAGTGCCCGTGCCACCAATGGCATGGATGTGTCTGACTCGCTGCTCCGGCGTCAAATAGACCTCCTGCCGTCGTCCGGCATGGATATTCCATCCTAAATGTAGACCGCTGGAGGTATCGGACTCATATGCTCTCGTCTGCCCGGAATCCTGTCGGAGGCGTTTCGACAGGCTCCGGTCATTCGGGAGTCGGATGAGGGAGAGGAGTTCCTCCTGAGAAAGGATCATTCCCCAGCGATGCGATTGTCTCCGCAGGATGTCCTCCTCCTGCGCCTCAGCGGCGTAGTCGTTCATCGCCAGCGGAACGAGATGGTTGCCGCCCGGCCGCGAAACCGCATTGAGAGCTGCTACCAGCGGAGCGAGCAATGCCCACGCTCGATTGCCGTCTTTAGCGCAGGCGACAAGTCGCAACACCACGGCATACAGCGGACTTCTTGCCTTCGTGGCAGCTTCACGAGCAAGGTCAGGCCTGTTCTTGAAGACGGGACTTCCATCAGACCTTGCGGAAACTTGCACCATGCCATCGGCCCAGGAAGCGGCGACTGGCTCGAAAATGACCTGAAACAGAGCCATTTCGCCCTCTACCAGCGAAGACATACCAGCGATCAAACCTGAGAGCATCTCAACCTTGCTAGTCTCGATGGAGAGCAGGAAATCACGTCCAAGACCGACCTCCGAAGCCGCATAATTGCTACCTGTCCGTTCCCATATCTGACCTAGCTGGGCACCTCCATCCCGGGGCGACCATTCAGAAAAATGGGCGTCGCACTGCGCTTTGACAAAGGGTTCATCGTTCGCACTGCATGCCCATTGAAAGCCAATTTCGCGATGATCGGCCAAAACCTCAAAGGCCACCGGCTCGTTGCAACTCCGGCACATGCGGAGAAAGGACTCGGCATGATCTCGTTTCGGATTCACCGCCCTGGGAAAAGTTAGCGCGATCTCAGAACACCCATCCCGGCTCCAGGTGGTAATTTCGTTTTCGGAAGCCGTGTCATCTGATTCCCGGACTGGAGTGGGGGGTGGATTGAACACTCGTCCGGCTTTTTTTAGCCACTTCTCAGCAAGCGAGGGTCTTCGCAGATCATCCGCATCAGATGAACTTTGAATATGATATCCTCGAAAGGGCGTAAAGGGAGGTTCCAGCGCCACGGGTTCCTGATGCACGAACCAGCCACGTCCCCGCAGCTCCCACTGCAAATACTGCGCTGAGAGCTGTTCGTGCGGCGTCGTAATGCGCTCGTTAATGTCGGAGCCTGCACCATCCGTGCGAGCAGCGGGTGAAGGTCTGGCCTTGCTTCGATGAACTCAATCTTTTCGATCCCTTCCGAGGCCGTGACCTCCTTGATTTTGTCCTGAATGACCCGCTCCATCATTTCGATATACATGAATCGTGTGTCCTGACGGAAAAAAGTCTCTTTGCGAAAAATCGCCTCATAGACACGCCCGAAAACCGGCACAGTCAGAAGCCATGCATCGAAATCGTCAAAGCCGAGCGTCAGCGTATTGCGCAGCAGCAGCGCAAAACCAATCGCAGTCATCCCGATGGTGATTCCACCCCAAAGCGTGCCAAATAGGGCAATGTAACCGAAAACTAGAGCTGTCAGGAACCCGGCGGCGATCAACAACTGCAATCCTGGAAACGGCGCTGGAATTTCACAAAAGCGGTAGGAGAAGAACCAAGACGTTCCAAACGGGGCAGAACAAAGATCAAAGGTCAATCTCTCACGTCTCATGCGCAGGTAATCACGTTTCGATGAAAGAAGGCCGCCCTCTCGGTAATCGAGCCGAACCAACTCAAGGCCCGGCACGTTTCGGGCTTTCAGTTCTTGTTCGATGCTCTGGTAAAAAGCATCGGTGGACGTTTCAAACCCGTCGATCAGTGTGTAGGTCGGGGGCCTAAGTTCTTCTGGTTTACGTTTTTTCCAGAGGCCAAACATCGTGGTGAGGGAGTTAGTGGTTCACTTGGCGTCCTTGAATTTCTTCATGAGTTCGAGCGTTTCCTCGACAGGATCAGCACCCAGCGCTTCAAATAAATCAAAAGCCTCAATGATGTCCACCCTTCGTTCACCCAGCTCAATTCGGCCTACCATACCATGTTCTCTTCCCAGAGCAGTAGCCAAATCTCGCTGCGTCATGCCAGCCTTCTCCCTTAGCGAGCGTATATGTTCGCAGAAGATTTTGGAGCGCGTGCCGTGGAGTGGCTTATTCACACTCACTTTTTGCCAGTAAAACCACTTGCCTCCAAAATGCGAGCAAGTATTCTAGAGCACTAACCCCCTCAAGCTATGAACTTCCTCCGCAGAATCGGCCCTGATCCCCACGCCAACGGACAACAGACCCCCGCCCTGGAAAACTGTCCTGACATCTGGGAGCTGGATGACGGTGACTTCGCCATCATCGGCATCGACATGACCGATGCAGCGAAGTCGCTCCTGCCCGCCACCGCTGGCTGTGGGCCAGACGAGCGCATCGTGCGGGTTCCACGCCGCATCCTCGTCGATGCTAAAGCAGACATTCCTTCCAAGCTCTGACCACCTGGCGCTTTGTAGCCTGTCCATGGTAGAATGGGCAAGTCATGCCCAGCTTGCTTTCATGGATTGGTAGCCACGCCTTCGATATTCTATCAGCCGTTGGAATCATCTCCAGCTTGGCTTTTACCGCAGCCAGTTTTCGAGAGGACACCCGCTCTCGCCGCCTCAACAACCTCGTGAGGCTCACCGAGCAGCATCGCGATATCTGGGAGGAGAGCCAGAACAACCCCAAGGTCGCCCGCGTTCGTGATCCTCAGGCCGACCTTTACACCAAACCGGTGAGTGCCGAGGAGGCCCAGTTTGTCATGTTGCTTGCGTTCCACCTGCACTGCTGGTATCGCGCGATTTTGGAGAGAGAGGTATCAAACCTGGAGGGAGTGGAAAAAGACGTTCGTAACTTCTTCAGCCGCCCCGTGCCAAGACATGTGTGGGAGGAGCGCAAATCCTTCTTCGACCGCGACTTCAGGCGTTTCGTGGATGACCTACTGCACTCATAATCACAACCCGGCTCACAATAAAAAGCCCGCCTGGACATACGTCCAAGGCGGGTGTGTTTAGTATTCGCTGGGCAGGAGTACCGTGGTCACGGAGCGATCCCATTCAGTGATGATCCAGAACTTCACTTTAGAAGCAGAGGTGTAGGCTGAAAGAAGCCTACTTCCTTGCTCCAAGGCACGATTGTTCTCGTCGATGTCCTCCTGGCAGAGTTCACCCCAGTCGCCCATGGAGTGACGGGCGAGAGCGGCGGAGATGTCATCGGTGGACACTTCCACCAGAACGCCTGGCGTGGCGAAGAGCTGACCCAGTGCGAACCGGGACGTTTGTGGATAGAGAATGAACAGGGTGATAGTTTTCAGTCATGGGTTCTCAGTCCAGCAGAGCGTGTAGCTCATTCTCGGTCAGATGATCAGGCTGCGCTCCTTCTTGGGGAAGTGGCACGACCCGGACAAACAACCGCCTCGCCAGCTTCACGAGAGCCTTTTCTCGGCCCATGCGTCCAGCTTCGTCCTCATCGAACATCAAGATGATGCCCGCCCTGCCTTCAGAAGCCTCCACGAGGGCTGCTTCCTGAGCCACAGAGAGGGAACTCCCCATGATGGAAACAACCCGCTGAAAACCAAGCTGCCAGAGTTTGAGGACATCAAAGAAGCCTTCGACGACGATCAAGGGTAGCCCCTTTTCCTCCTTGGAAGCGCGGTCGAGATTGAAAACCTCGGCGCTCTTGCGGAATCCAGCGGGCAACTTGTATTTCGGTCGATCATCAGGCGGTTGCCCAGGCCAACGTCCGGCATAGCCGACGAGTTCGCCATCCTTGTTGTGGATGGGGATGACGATGCGCCCGGACATGGTGCCCTTGGCGCAAAAACCGAGACCAAACTCCGCCACCGTTGCCGGGTTGAGTCCTCTCTCAGTCAGATACCCATGATCTATTCTCAGGTTCTCCAGCTTGAAGCTAAGAGGGGTGTTTTCGCCAGGTTCCTCAGCTGGCTCTTGTGGCTCCACAATCCGTGAGGGTTGTGTGGTGTTTCTATGGGCAGACGTTGAGCCCGACCATGGACGAGTGTTTGAGGCTGACGTGCTTTGCTGCTGACGCGGCGGAGGTGGGTCCGATTTGCCAGCCAGCCCCAGGTTGAACCACTGATCCAGCTTCAACGCGGCCTCGTGGGCATCGCAATTCTCCATCTTGGCGACAAAGTCGAGATGATTACCGCCGCATTTGCATGCGGAGAGATGACAGAACCAGCAGTTCTTCGAGAGTGTCACCTTAAAGGTGTCTTTCCCGGGCGCTTCTGGGTGAATAGGGCAGGCTCCTTCGAGGCCATCGCCGTCGCGAGTGCTGCGCATCTGGGTCGTAAATCCGTAATGATCGAGCACCTGCTGAAACGAAACAGCCGCTTTGACCGCTCCAAAATCAATGAATTGTTTCGGCATAATAATGAACTTTGCGTTGGTGTTTGTGGGACGTTTGCGTTGTGCAAACACCTCTACAACCCATGGTATCAGACTGACCGAAATATCGGGAGTTGACGCAACGGCAACAGTGTTGTGCAAGAATACTGATCTTCAGTTCAGCGAAACGCGCGACAGCCAATGCCTGATGCGATCATCATCGTGACACCCGGAGTCTCACAAATCGGCCCCGAGATGCACCTAGTGGCACGGAGACTTCGACTTTCTCCGTCAGGCCCTGGTCAGTCACGAAAGTGGATACCCCTTCAGTGTTCCAGTCGTTTGTTAGAAGGGTGTCGCTCCACTCAACGAAATAAGAAACGCCATCGATCACCGCCCGTTTACTTCGAGTGTAGGTAAACGTCATGGTTGTTTCGCCAATGACCACTTCTCCGGGATTGTTTCCACCTTTTGTGGGATCCATTCCAGTCGCAAACTTCATCAGATTGGTTATGCCGTCATTTTCCGGCATGGAGCCATCGGCGGCGCTTCCGTTGTTCTCCGATGTGCCAAAATATTTGAGCCGCCAGCCTTCTAGCAATGTGATGCCGGTGCCTTTCAACACAATCTGGAACGGATTGTCTGCCGGATCATTGTTCGCAATTTGCAATGCACCCTCCTTAGCTCCAACACTGCTAGGCGTGAATTCCACAGTGAACGAAGTGCTACCATGTGGACCAATCAGGGGTGCCGTTGGTCGCTGAGTCACCTTGAAAGAGGCCTCATCAGCTCCATCTTTCGTGATCGTCAAATCATCGAGATATCCAAGTCCTTGGTTTTTGATCGTAAACATCAGGCTTTTACCCTCACTGATACTTGCACGCCCGAAGTCAATCGTTCCTCCATTTGCGAGCATCACACCGGCAGGTTGTTCGACCAAAATTTCAGGGCCAGAAAGATCATTGAATTGGGTCAGTTGTTCCAATCTCCCCGAGCTGTTTCCACCGCCAAAGATGATCGCTCGGGCCCGGATCAAACCGTTTCGAGGCAGTCCTAGACCGGTAAAGTGCCATCCACCAACAATCCGTTTTCCATGTCCCAAATGGTTCCAACTTGCCCCCGAATTAGTGGACAAATCAAAAGAGACCTGCAAGGTTTCAGGCGTTGCTCCACCACGCAACCACTGAACTTGGGTTGTATCAGAAACGACCAAGTTTCGAGTTCCTCTATCATTTCCTAATCGAGCAATAAGGGTGCTAGGATAGCCATTTACACTCGTAAACCTGCCTCCGATGACGATTTTCCCATCATCCTGGATCGCGATTCCGTTGACAAGATTATTGGGCCCTGAACCTGCATCAAAGCCATCCGTCCCTTCTAAGCTGCCATTCGAATAAACGCGAGCGATTCGGCGCCGCGACTGACCGTTCACTGTCGTAAAATGCCCACCAAGCAAGAGCTTCTTATCCGCTTGTTCAACGATGCTCAAAACTCGACTATTCGGACCATTCCCCGGATTAAATGTTACGATATTCTCCACACTTCCGTCGGAATTGAGGCGGGCGAAATTGCTACGCGCCTGATTATTTACATGAGTGAAATCGCCACCCAAAAGAATCTTTCCATCCGCTTGCACAGTGACACAATACACAGTGGTCATACCGCCTGTGATCCCTCGACCAGGATTAAAGGTGTCCGAGCCTTCCAAACTGCCGTCTGGATTCAGGCGGGCAACGCCGTTACGTGGTTGACCATTCACAAATTTGAATGCACCAGCAATGATGATTTTTCCATCTGGCTGCAATGCCAAACCAAAGACCGGACCGTCAACCCCCACACCCGGATCAAAGCTCCCCAGGCTCTCCAAACTGCCATTCGGGTTGAGGCGTGCGACCCGGTTTCGCAATTGGTCGTTGAAGAGGGTGAAGGTCCCAGCGATCAAGATTTTCCCATCTGGCTGCACAATCATGCAATTGATCGCGGCGTTGGCCCCTGTTCCTGGATCAAATGTTCCAATACCCTCCAGCCTGCCGTCAGGATTGAACCGGGCGATCCGACGGCGCACCTGACCGTTTACGGTACCGAATGCTCCCGCAATGAGAATCTTATCGTCTGGCTGCAGGCAAATACTTGTCACAGTTCCCCCAGGGCCACTACCTTGATTAAGGTTGGTACTCCGATCTAATCTGCCGTCAGCATTCAAGCGCGCAAAATTGTCGCGTGTTCGTCCTTCGACGTCACTGAAGAGACCCCCTATCAGGATCTTTCCGTCAGGCTGAATGGCGATAGCATTCACGGAGGTGCCTTCGACTTCAGGATCAAAGGATGCGTCCACCTTGCCAGCAGCAGCATTGGCACGCGTGACCATAATCGAATACTCCAGTGTCGTGATCTGATCTTGGGCTGTGACTGTCACCGCAATCACGTTGCTGCCTTCCATCAGATTCACAATGCCGCTGGCAGTTCCCGAGGTAATTTGATTGCCGTTGACAGTAAGAGACGCTCCGGACTGCGCGACTTTCGGAGTAACCGTGATGCTTGTAACCGAATTCGGGACCGTAACACTATAGCTGGTCGTCGTTCCTAAGAACATGGGCGTGAGAGTCCCGTTACTTATTGTAAGTGCTACCAGATTCGCGTTATTGCTGGGTGTCGTGAAGGTGCCGTCCATACCATGGCTGACGCCATTGCTATTTGTGCCTTTCAATCGGTAGTGATACCTGGCACCAGACAGCAAGCCGGAAAGGACGGCTGTGACGTTTGCATCTGTGTTGTCTGTCACCATCGAGGGCGTGGCGTCGGCGCTCTCCCCATAAGCACTGGTTAATCCGTACTCAAAGGACATCGTAGTGGGGAGTCCTTTGGAACTTACGATACCGGAAAGAGTGGCACTAGTGGCTGACATGACGATGGCTTCGCCAGTCGTGATGGTAGGGAAAATGGGTGCAAAATGAGCAATGAGATGGTGAGAGGTGGTAACCGTGAACGTGAGGCTGGGATCGGTGCTGACGATCGTATCGCCTTCGCTCCAGTGGTCGAAAACAAAAGCTCTTCCGGCGGTGGCGGTGAGCGCTGAGCTTGTATTGCGAGGAAAGCGGCCTGCTCCGGTGACGGTGCCGCTGCCAGGAGGATCGACGGTGAGGGTGAGTTCGACCGGGCGGGTGACGATGCGGTCGAGTTGGTTGCCGTTGCTGTCACGCGGGTAGTCGATGGTCGAACCATCGGCATAGATCACGCGAGTCAGTCGTCCATCCGTGTCATAAGTCGCCGTGGCGGCGCTCACGGTGAGCGTTAGGAGCCATTGGAGGGCGAGGCAGAGGATGGGCGGCTTTGTCATCACTGGTTTCGTTATGGCAGCATGGAGTTCGAGATAATAGTAAATGAATATTAAACAAAATTACGTTAGGCGAATGGAGCTCGCTTCACATCAAACAGATCGATGCCCAAGTGGTGGACAAAGCGCTCCGGCCCCACATCCTTGATTGTCGCTATCTCGGATTGATGGATTGGATATATCTGCGAGAGATGAATTTTTCGATCTGACAATGATATTGAGAGATCGGCTTCATCTAGAACCGTGCATGCGTAAACAAGGAAGTTGCTCATTGGTGATTCATCAGAGATAGGCTGGCCGAAGTTCAGAATTAAACCGTAGCTAAAGTGACAATGTTCACGGCCATTCCGAATGATTTCTCCCATTGCCAATGGCCACGATGTGTCGAGCGAGTTAACTGAGATTACAAGTTCAGGACGACTATTAACCCAGGCTGGATTTGCAATTGAAGAAAGACCAATGCTGAATGCAGTGGTGCAGCCTCTCTCTGGAATATTGGCATACGACACTATGCTAATCTGAGGTTGCTCGCTCTCGTCAGTGATTCTGAAAAAGCGACCAGCTTCACCGCAGATAGACTCAAGGTGTTTAATGTAAGGTTCAATTTTGTTCATATTTGCGGCTTCGATTCGTTGATCGGTTCTCCCACTGATATAGGTCTGGATTGTTCTCTGCTTCGATAACCTCTTTGCGGGTTGATCCCTGCGCCTCATGCATGGACTTCCGCCTTCGCCACTCGTTCCCTGGTTTGTGGCCCAGATCAATCTCTCCAGACTTCAGCGGCTGCCGCGTATTTGGATCGATTAGATTGCCATCTAAATCACGAGGTTGATTTGCGTCCACTTTCTCTAAAGTGCTTTTTCGCGGCTTCACTCTATTCTTCGTGGCAACGTTTAAGGCATCAATTGCATCGTCGGAACGGTTTAGAAGAGGGCTAGCGTAATTGACTACCTTTGCGACCTTGTAAGCTTGATAAGCCTTTGAAAAACCCCCAGTCAAATATGTCACGACTATCTCGGTGCTGACGAAGATTGATGCCTTTTGCGAAAACTCCGCCAGAAACATGGCATCATCCACCCATTGCGCCTCAGTCCAGTGCGGCTGACGTTGAGAATAGAGCAACGGATTGACTGGAACGAACCCACTCGGATCACTGAATCCAAACGGATCACCCAAAGCATAAACATACCGGTTGAGCGATTGCCCATCCTGAATGCTGCCGAACAGCAGATCATTCGACAGGAAACTGCCAAGGCGTGGATGGTAGGAGCGGGCGCGGGCGTGGAGAGTACCGTCGTCATTGTCCCAAACACCGAGTCCACCGAGGTATCGGAAGCGATTTAAAGCTGCGAAAGAGCCGGAGGCCGAAACGAGAATCCCATTCGGGTCATATTGATAATCGGCGGCAGTCGAACCGCTGCCATCCGTGAGGAGAACGATGTTCCCCTGTCGATCTGGATGATACCACAGGGCGGTGCCATCCGGCAAGATGCGGGCGAGAAGTGTATCGCCTGCGTAGAGATAGTAGGCGGTGGGTGCGCCTGCGGCATCCGTCTCCGCCATGATGCGGGGCATGGCATGGCGGTCATCATGCAGGAAGCCGGTGGTAACGCCGCTGCGAGTGGTGCCGGTGCGGTGGCCGAGGCCGTTGAAGGTATTTGAGAACGGCGCTGCACCGATGGTGCCGTTGGTGAGACGATTGGCATAGTCCCAGGTGAGCGAGTCCGTAGCGGGTGAGGCAGGACTCAGTTTGCCTGTTTTGAGATTCCCCCTCCCGTCATGGGTGACGGGGGAGCCTGCGATAGTGAGCAGTTCGTTCGCTTTACCGTAGGTGCAGGTGTAATTGCTGTCGGGCTCGGTGAGCTGCACATCGGGAAAAGAATCCACTTTGCCCAGGGCATTGAAGCCATAGCTGAGGTGACGCAGCGCGGGGTCGGTGCCTTTCTGGTGGGAGAGCACATTGAGCCTGCCAAGCGGATCGTGAGCCAGATCGGTGCGAACACCATTCGGGAACTGGAGCCTTAGCGGGCGATCACCTGCGGTGTAGGTCTGGCTGATGGTGCGGTTTTCCCAATCCGTGACGGATTGGAATCGCCCTGCGGCATCTGTGACATACTTAGCGGGGCGATCACCTGGATAGTTGATGATCTCCGTGGCTCCGAGCGGATCGTAGCTGAAGGTGAGTTTGAGGCCATTCGGCATCTCAATGGAGGCCACCTGATCTAGTGTGGAGTAGCTCCACTTGGTCGTACCGGTGGGATCACTCATCTCGATCCGGCGGCTGGCCTTGTCGTAAATGAAGGTGATCGGCGGGCCAGTAGGCGGATTGATACGGGTAAGGCGATTCAGCGAGTCATGCACAAAGGCCGTCTCAATCGGCGTGGCGCTGTTGCTCTCTTGGACATGTCGGGAAAGATTTCCCGCATCATCATAGAAGAACTCCTCCGAGTGCCCATTTTCATCAATGCGCTTCTTCAACTGGTATCGTCCGTTGTATTCCTGGTAGCGGGTGGCGTTTCCTGTGGAAGACGTGTGAGTGGCTGATTTGAGATTCCCTTCATCATCATAAGCGAAGGTGAACTCGATGCCTGATTTGGAAACGGTGCGGATGTGATCCCCTGCTAGATTGTAGTAATAAAACGTCTTTCGCTTCACGCCATTCGAGTCGCCCTCATCTTCGTCCCACTCCTTCTGCCCGAGCAGGTTGTATGAGGTGCGGGTTTCGTCGAACTCCGTGGCAGACTTCCACCGTCTCGTCACGATGACTCGATCCATCGAATCATATTCAAAAGTCGTGCGCACGCCGTCGCCATCCGTGAGCTCTGTGGCATTGCCATTCGCGTCCCGCTTGTAGGTGTTAACATTGCTGGATGGAGCGGGACTCGACTCCGACATGACGTAGCCTGCGAAGTTGTAGGTGCGCCGCGTGATGCCGCCCTTGGCATTCTCCGTCTCCACCTCACGGCCAAATGCGTCGAAACGATGGATGACAGGATTGCGGTCATGGTCTTCGCTCTTCCACACACGGCCATGCACATCACGATGGCTGTAAGTGTGGTGTAACAGCTGATCGGTGGACTGGATGAGCTGTTCATTCTCGTCGTAGCTCAGAGTGGTCACGATGGGATTGGCCGGGTCATTCGGATCGGCTTGCTCCGTAATGATGAGATTGCCGACTGCATTGAAAATCGAGTCCACCCGATGATTCAGGGGACTGATGCTCGCAGTCTGGCGTCCGTTATCGTCGAACTCGGCTTGCGACACCTTGCTCTCCCCATCCGTGAACTGGTAAGGACGCCCCCAAACATTGAACTCTGTGGACTGTGCGACGCCATTGGCATCCTTTTTGATTTTCACCTGACCAAAGACGTCCACTGTGAAGCTCCGTTTGTTCTTGGTCGGCTGTGTGGCGTCGTAGGGGAAGATGACGGCAGTGAGATTGCCCTTTTCATCATACTCACGCATCTCCTTCACCCTGGCGTCGGGGAAAGTGATCAAAGTCGGCAGTGTCGGATTATTCGGATCGCCATATTCCAACGTACGCACGGCTCCATCAGGTGTCTCCACGCGGATGAGGTTGCCATTCGACCAACCGAACTTGTTTTCTTTGCCACGACGGTTGATGCGCGTGGTCACGTCATTCGTCACCGGATCGTAGGCCCAAGTCTCGGTGAGCCAGGTCTCAGTGGGTGGTGGCGTCAGGCGGACACGCTGCTGCACACGACGGAGCTTTGGGTCGTGCACGTCCACCGTGACTTCATTACGATCATCTTCTGCGGCGTAAGTTGGGGCAGCCAGGCGGGTGATGGTGGTGAGACGATTGCTCGTCGTGTCGTTTGGGAAGTCGTAGGTGAAGAGCGTGACATCTAGACTGGGGTCTTCCTGCTTCCAGACGCGACGGTCAGCATTGTAGTAGTTGCGGACAAACTGCTGATTCTTCCCATCGCGGCCCGTTTCAAGCTGGTGTAGTGGATCATAAGTGTAGTGGGTGGTGTGATTTCGCTCGTTCGTCCACGAAACGAGGTCTCCCACCGCATTCTGGGTGAACTCGATGAAGTGATGCATCGGGTCTTCTAGCTTCCAAAGTAAGGCCGGCGGAGCTGGCCGATAGGTGAACAGCACTGCACGAGTCTGACTGCCATCATCCGGCCCGCCGGGCAGCACCACCTTCTGAATTCTCCGTGCTCCTGCTACACCCGGCACGTCCTCCCAAACGATGTCGAGCTTGTTGCCATTCCGGTCCACAATGGCGGCCAGCTTGCCAAAAACATCGAAATCATGCCGAAGCTGGGAAAGGGTGAGCAGCGAGAAGCGACCCTCAAGGCTCTCGGTGAGCTGGTTCCAAACTCCAGGTTCAGCCTGCCAGCTCGTATCCCCGGGAGCCATCGTGTATTTCTCTGCATGACCATCTCCAAAGCTGATCATCGCCACACGAACACCGTCCTCGGGGGCGGGTATTTCAATCCGTGTCTCAAAAGAATGCGTCCACCCATAGCCCAGCGAACCTGGGGGCGTTTCCTGCAACCCTTCACCCGCTGGCCTATAGCTCATTGAGTTGTAGTAGCCCTGGAACAAAAATGGCACCCCTCGCCCTTCGACAGGCATGACATCGAATCCAAGAAGGAAGGCACCCGTGGCAGTGTTCACAGGATCGAGCGATTTGCCTTCAGTAGGATTGTTGCCCGCTCCTTTGAGGGAGAACTGGATGGAAGCCGAGTGACTTCCTGTTTGAGAGGTAACTGTCAGTTTAGCCGTGCCTTTCCCATCTTTAAGTGATTGGGTGAAGGTGTGATTCACATTCACCCCTGTTGCGGTGCCACCATCCGAGAACACCCACTGATAAGAAATCGGGTTTCCCTTTGAACTGGCTCCCGAGAAGCGAATCGATTTATTCAGCTCAAGTGGCGAATAACTTGACCCATAATCTGGCAAGCTGATGACGGCCAATGGAGGCGAGGTCGCATTCAGTCCTGTCGTGATGAATGCCACTTGGTTTGATGTGACCGCTCCCGCAGTCTCTACTTTGATTGCAGCGTTTGAGGTGACCAAAGAGGAGGGTACCGTCCAGGAGTAGCTCGTTGTGGCTTTGCCCAACGAAACAGGCCCGAAGACGGTAGAGTCGTTGTTGAGAATCGAAAGCTTTTGGCCCGTGACTCCCGAGGTTACTCCACTGAGCGTCCAGGTGATTATGATATTCGAGCCGACAGGCCAAGGGGAACCGGCAGAGGGAGAAGTAATCGTCAGAACCGGGGAATCCGCTGCCGGAATTGTAACCGTGCCAGAATTACTCTTGATCGAGCCGACTTTGTTAATTGCCTTGACTCGGTAGCTGTAGCTTTGATTGCGATTCAGCGGGCTGTTGTCTGTGTAGCTTCTCGCACCTGAAGTTAACGTGGGGGATAGGGTGATCCCATCACGCTCAACGATATACCACTCTGCAAAGCTGGACGCGCCCCAATTGAGAGTGACAGTTGGCGAGCCGTTTGATTCAGCCGTGGTGAGTGACTGTAGGGCAAAAAGTTCAGGATAGGGTAATACGAAAAAATTGTGCAGCGCGGAATCCTGCGCGCTACTTGTAACCCGAACCTGCCAAGGCTCAGGCCACGATGCGGCACTAGTGCCGACGAGTATGTTTAACCGGAAGTGAGTCGAGTTGATACTTTCAAAGTTAGGCGATGAGATCTTGTAATCTGCTAAACCATTGACCGCAGGCCAAGTAAGGCGAGCTTGGAATCCTGAGTTATAGACAAAATTGGTTCCGTAGAAATCCACCCACTGCCGAACTGACGAAGCGGGGATGTGGTTGTCTTCTGACTGTCCTGCCACTATTCGGCTTATGGTAGGTAGAGGAGGGGGGAGAGTGTCAAAAGTCACGTTGTTACCATAACTCGTGCCTCCGGAATTGGATGCTACCGCTCGATAATGGTAGGTCGTGTTTGGCTGGAGCCCCGACCAAACAGAACTTCCTGATACCGAGCTGTTCCCGCTGCCAAAATTCCCAGGAGTGGTTGTGCTCCCGTAGGATGTGGTGGGGCCATATTCGAAAAAAGCCGTTGTGGCAGTACCGTTGGGATTGACTGTGAGGTTGAGCGTAGCAGTCGACACCGTAATTCCGGATGCTCCGTTCGTTGTCACGCTAGGTGGTGCCTGTGGCTGCGACGGCATTGCCAGTGTCAGAGTGTTCGACTGGGTAAAGCTCAGCGGATCATCGTTGCGTCGCGCAGCGACCAAAAAAGTGTATGTCGCGCCAGCACTCAGGCCAACGTTATTCGTGAAGGATGTGGCATTTGGATTGTCGATCCGTGTGTAAAACTGCCCGTTGCGGTAAATCTCGAAATATTGGGCTCGCTGACTCTGATTCCACTGTAGAGGGACCACCGGCCCAGCAGGGGGTCTGCTATCCCAATACGGAGCTTGGCTGGTTGCCAGTGTAATCGCAGATGGGCTGAAGATGGCGAAAAGACGCGTGCCTGCTCCATCGAACTCGGCGGTGTAACGGTCCGCGCTGAGAGTGTCCCAACGTATCAAGAACCACGAGAGAGTGTTGCCTGAACCACTGTAAGGGCCCCCGACAATGGTGCCCTTTGTATTGACTGCGATGCTATCGAAGGTTGACGTGAGGCTGGTATTTGGTCTGGCTCTGGTAGCGGTTGTGCAAATGATTCGATCACCCGAGGTGTATTGACCCCACGAGGAGCCTGCAAAAAGGGCAATGCCAACAACCCGGACAATCAGGGAAAAGATTCCGAACCGCTGGGCACCAAAAGTCATGACACAACGTTCAAGGAAACGGATGTGAAGTCAATTTCCCACACAGCACAGTTACGCTTAAAAATACCGCTTTTATTATACTGATTGTAAATTGAAGCCTGGGGTTCTTGAGAGAAATTCTCAATCATCATGGATGATCTGGCGTTGCGTGACGCCCAGGCGAAAAATGAAAAGTCTCGATTGTAGATTCTACGAACTCATCGCATGGATCGGGTTCCTGACCTTGCTTGATAAAATAGACACGAAACAAGTTTCGCTTGAGCTTCAGGCGTTTGATGACTTCCAAAATGTGTCTGGCTCGAAGTAGATTGTTGACGAGGAAGAGGATGTTGAAAGGACTCCTGCCCATGAGTTTATGAGCAACTCCGCTATCGACTGTGCTTTGGTAGGCTCGCAGCTTTTTTTCGATGCTGGAACACTTGGAACCGTATCGCGACACAGGCATGGTGCCAGTGTCAGCCTCAAGGGAGTAAAAATCACGCTTGCGGCCTTTAGCAACGCTTGAGTCTTCCAAAGCGAAAATCTTGTCTGGCACGAGCGTGAAATGCTTTCGCCATGGCATCGGCACTCTCCAACCCGGATGCTTGGACGGAGCCTTGAAGACTCCCGATTGCCGCAATTCATCAAAAGATGCGATGCGCCTTTTGCCGTCTGCACGGCATTGTAGTTCCAGCCATATCATGAAGTCACTGATCATGAGCGTGTGCTCCAAGAAAAGCCGTCCCACATGCTTGTTGCGTGTCGTCCAGTCCATGCGGTGAAAAGGCATGTCGAGATCTCGGCGAAGCCGCCCTGCCCCGCGTGACGCAAGGCCATAGACCAGACTCTTGGAGCCGCCTTCGTGGAAGTAGTCGAGTTGTGCTCTGGGGCGATCCAGGTAGCCGTGATGATAGAGCAAGTTGAGGCGACGAAGTACTTGCTGCCTGCTGCCACCGACGAGCTTCACTAGCCAATCGGAGCGGAGGAAGCGGTGCTCGGAGACATGGCGGAGGATTTCGAGGTCGCGCTGGGTGATTTGGAATGATCCGGCGGCTTCGGGATCGCGCTTGAAGCGCGGGAGCCGCTGCTGTTTGTCAGTCATGCATGGAATTGTATCACGAATGAAGCCCCTCCGGGGGGAGAGGCTTCTTGGTTCAACCTGTTGTCGTCATTTCAGTTCCGTCCGTTGAACGTGCGGCACGATTGAGGATGAAACTGGCAGCTTTACTGGCCTGGGATGCGGCGAGGATGATCCAACGTTTGTGTTCCTTCACACGCAGGACATCCAGCCAACTTTGCAGGTAGGCGGCGGACTGCTCATGGGAATCGCTCACGATATGGGTATCCATGCCGAGAAAAGCTGCACCCATCTCAGCGACGAGTTCTTCTTGGGAATAAATTTTCCCTCCGAAGCCGTCATGCTTGATCAGGCTCTCGCGGTTCAATCGCTTTGGATGACCGCTGGCGTGAATCAACTCGTGGAAGAGTGTGAGGTAGTATGCCTCGGCACTCTCAAACGAGGCGATGGCAGGCATTTGTACCGTGTCTGTTGCCATGCGGTAACAGGCCACGGTGCTCATGCCTTCCTGGATCACCGGAGGTAGCTGCATCTCAGCAACAATCTGATCGGCGGCTTCGATCCGTTCATTCGGGCTAAGCGCCGGAATGCCTGGTGTGGTGGGGAACTCGATGCCTTCGATCTGCGTGGCGTTGAATACCGTGTATTCCCGGAGGAAGAGACGTTTTCGCTTGGATTGCGCCGGAACTTCCGAGCCTTCATCCTCGGCGGACTTCGATTCTCCCACCTTGATGACGTGTGCTCCACGCTCACCCTTGCGGACATGCCCACCTCTTTCCTGGGCCTGACGAAACGTCAGCCAGTAAGGGGAGGGCGAGTGCCGCAGGCCGAGCAGGAGCACGTTGATGCCATTGTAGGTCTTGCCGGTGTGGAAGTTGCGCGGGATGCCGACTTCGCGCTGCCATGGGCAGCGCCAGGGAACGACGCCGCGCTCCAGATGCTCGATGATGACGTTGGTGACGGATTGATAAGGATCTATGCGCGATTTTGCGGTGCTCATTGGGGCGGTGTTGCTGATGGTCAGATGAAGCCCACCTCGTTGTGAGGCAGGATTCAGCCCGACCACCGCCCCCCCTAGGGCACCCGAATGCTCCGCTATGAGCATAGCAAACCGATGCACGGTCTGGCAATGGCGTGCGCGCGGAGATCAATCACTATTAACGTCGTCACCGCTTTCGGGAGAAAGTCGTCGCACCCAGGAGTAGTCGAAGTAGAAATCGAGGCTGCCAGTGCTTATGTGGCGTGTCCTCCAAAGTTCGTTTTTGAAGTCGTCGGCACATTGACAGCGTTCAATGATTTGAAGGATTTGTGGAACGCTGAGAAACCAGCAGTGGAAAAAAGGTTTTTGTTGAGTCGAAACGATGAGCGGTTCAAGCTCACTGACCTGTTGACGGAGTTGTAGAATGTTCTCGTTCAATTCATTGAACTTTTTTAAATGGATTGGATCAACTGGCCGAAACTGAAGGTTGCTTCCGATGCGAAGAAACTGCTCCAACATCATACGATCTTGAAACGATCCATAATCGAAGAGCGTAATTGCGATGCGCTCGATCTGGCGATTCCGGTGCTCCAATCTAGTAGTCACGCCATTTTCGTGCAATTCTAGGTATCCCTGCTGCCGTAGAAGAAGTTCGTGATTCCCAGCTTGGAGTTGAGCTTCCAGCAGGCTACCAGCCAGATCGAGAAGGACGGCGATATCGGAGCCCGTGTTTGCCTTTCGGGTGAGAGGTTTCTTCTTCACTTCTAAAAGCATAATCGTGTCCTCAGTCTCAACGACAATGTCGCACTCCATCGTCTTGTTTTGATGAGGATATTTCCCTGATTGAGTGGCGATACACCGTGACTTGAACTCACGCCGGAGAAACGCCTCGATAGCAAAGCCCAAATTGCCATCGAACTGACGGTCTGCCTGTCGAAGAGGAGTGAATACCGCCTCAATCGCACCTCGCGCACATAGTGCTGGTAGAAGAAGACAGTAATTCTCAGGATGCAGAGGTAAGCAAGGACGATGCGTGAAGTCTGGCAGCGTGTCATCGGTGGGGCTAACATAACCTTGATTCGCTGCGGGCGGGGGGTGGGAAAGAACTTTCTCCAAAATAGCTGCCACCTTTTGCGGTGGGATTACTGCGCAAAACTGAGCAACATCACGCCAATGAAAACAGATGGGCATCTGGGCCGCCAGCCCCATATTTAGGAGGGTCTCCGCCACTATAATCACCTCATCCAAGGTAGCGACATCAGCGATGACTTGCTGCCGCTGCTCAGAAGTCAAAACACCGCGAACGATGGCTATTGCGTGTGCGGGCTTGATCTGGTGGAGCGTGAAGAATGAGTCGAAAACTGCAAGTTCTTGAAGCCATCGCACCAGAGTATGCGTATCCTTGAACAGAGACTCCCAAGTGCTATATGGCTGCACATCGTGCATTGTGGCGTATTGCGTGCTCAGCTCGATTAAGTCATGCCAATTTTGAGCAGCATACAGTGGAGTGGGTGGAGTGATGGGATATTTGGCCGCCAACTGGATCAAGTATCCCCATGGTACAGCGGGGCTTGTTTTGCCGACCACCGTACTGACTCTGCGCACGAGGTGGTATCGCTGCTGTTCCTGATCATAATACTCGCCTACACATATCCAAATTTGTCCGACGACACGGATTCCGCCGATCTCACGCACCAGATTGCTTAGTCGGGAGGTCAGCCTCGCTTCCGAAGCTGGGCCCAATGAAACGCGATTACTCTGCACTAGAACCGTGTAACCGTGGTCCCGCAACCAGCGTGCCGCCCGTGCGACGGCAAACTGTCTCGAGTGAAAGCGTGGCAACATTTCGTCCGACGTGCCCTCGCTCAAAGCAGAATAGTCCGCCGCTGCTTGAACGGCGACGCTCCAGTCAGGCGATGGAGCACTTGTGCCGGTCGTGTCGTGATTGCGCATGGCGTCTCGAATAATTTCCAGCAGCCTCGCGTAAGGCTGGCGCGGCGCATCATCCAGCACATTCCGCAGAATTATTTCATCAAGCAACAGCCGCACGTGTCTCTCCACTACCGCCTCCCCCAGAATTCCCAACGCACACTTTATCCTCGCCATAAAAGCGTCGGTAACTGCATCTCGCGACCAAGCGTTTTGTGAGTTCAACCCAACATAACTGTAAAGCGCGGGCAAATTGTCTTGAATGGGTGTCACATGATCCTGCGTGCCATCCACTAACTCACTAAGTTTTTGAAGATCGATCATGGCGGAACTATGAATTCCAATCATTCCTCTGCATAGCGAGTATTTGAAGTTCGAGTGTAAGCACTAGCAACCTCAGTGAACGTTTTTTGCTTCTCGGCGTATAGCTGAACTCAATGAGCCTCTTTGCGCCACCGCTCCAGCTTGTCTTCGACAACCGCCCGGTTCGTCGCAAACCGCTCCCGACTCCGCGCGATAAGTTTCTCGCGGCGGCCTTCGTGAGTTTCGATGGGTGGAGAAAGCTGGGTGCGTTGGAAGTGCATGGCGCCATTAGCGGACTGGTTGCGGATGAGGGTTTCGTAACGCGGGAGATCGACGAATTGCCTTGGGTGGAATTCCTCGCCGAATTCGCCGTGCAGGTGCTCGGCATCGGCAAAGCCGACGCGGAAGGAGACGAGGGTGCCGACGTTTCCAAAGACGGCCTCCCGCACAGTGGGGGAGAGTTGGGCGATGTATTGATGGCTGAGGATCAGGTTGAGGCGGTATTTGCGGGCCTCAGCCAGGATCGAGGTAAAGGATTCGGTCGCGAAATTTTGAAACTCATCCACGAAGAGGTAGAAATCGCGCCGCTCATGTTCTGGCTGTCGACTGCGGGCCATGGCAGCGAGCTGGAACTGGGTGATGAGCAGGGAGCCGATCAGGTTGGATTTGTCGTGGCCGATCTCGCCCTTGGAGAGGTTGGCGATGAAGATGCGACCCTCGTCCATGACGAAGGGGATGCTTACCTTGTTGCGCACCTGGCCAATGATGTTGCGGATGACTGGGGAGAGAAAGAGCTGACCGGCTTTGTTCAGAATCGGAGCGATGGCCTCGCGCTGGAAGCGAGTGTCCCAACTCTCGAATTCGTTCTCCCAAAAGTCGCGCAAAAAGGGGTCATCCACGTGGTTCACAACCCAGCGACGGAATACCGGATCGGTGAGCAGGCGATTGAGGCCGAGAAGTGTGGTGTTTTGACAATGCGCTAGGGCTGCCACGGCGTTGTGCAGGATGTATTCCATTCGAGGCCCCCAACTGTCATGCCAAAGGCTCTTGAACGCCCCGACAATGCCGGAGGCAACCAAATGGCGGTCATCTGGGTTGGCTTGAGCAAGCAAGTTCAACCCAATGGGATGCTCACGGTCACCGGGGTAAAAATAGACGGTCTTCTCCGCGCGGGCGGGTGAGATGTGATCGAGCAATTCCTCCGCCAGATCGCCATGCGGGTCGATGAGGCCGACGCCATGGCCCTGCTGAATGAGCTGGAGAATAAGATTCCTCAGAAGCGTTGTTTTGCCGGAACCCGTCTTACCAATGATGTAGGTGTGGTAGCGGGCATCTGCCAAGTCGAAACCAAACGGCAGCTCGCCGCCCCACGCCTGCCTCATGCCGATGTGAAGATCATGTTCCTCCATTTGTGTGTTCAAGCCGCCCAGGCCAGCCGCCGCTCCTTAATTGATGAGCCGCACGGAAAGTCACCCCTCGTTTATTGGTGGTATCCATGCATGTCACCGAGCAAACGCCTTTTGGGCGAACCCGGCGGGTAACAGCAACTGGCCTGGGCGGCTGAATGATGCGTTTATTGTATCAGAAAATCGAAGACACTGCTTTAGGGCAATCTACGCAAGGGTCGAAGCAGGAGAATAAGCACGAAGTCTCTGCTTGCTGCCTAGGCCATCCGACGCAAAGATTTGATGTGCTGCTCGATTGCACAAGTTTTTACAGATAGTCTGCAACATGATTACCAACTTCTTTCGCATCTACCTGCCTTTTGAATCGTTTCAGATACAACGATTCAAATTCTCCGACGAGGCGTTCGAGAGCCAAAAACGCAAGCACAACCAGGACTGTTCGTTCTTTCGGCATGGCGACTACATATATGCATCGCCGAGGAAGGGGTGTGATCTGGAAGTCGGTGAGTTGGTCACAGTCAACGTAACTGATCACACCAACGTGGTTTTGTCGCTGATACGGCACATGGTCTTTCGTGCATTTCGAGATTCGTTCCCAGACCGAGTACCTCAAAGTTTTTCACCGCTGCGATTCTTCTCTACGAAGGTAGAGCATGACCCGATGAAGAGGCTGCTGCCGACAGACCTACGGGGTTCAATCGCATACCCGAGGATGATCGAGGTGGAGGCGAGATGTATTGTAGAACAGGGAATGCCAACATTCGGACTCCTGATTCGAAGCCGACAGCGTTGGCAGTTCAACCTGAGTTTGGAACAGTTGCACGCACAAGGGTTCGAACTGAAAGGACGCACAGTCATAGAGACACAAGTCATTCCCGGGCTTGCGGGTGTACTGGCACCGGATGAGTCGCTGCTTGGTGAGGTGATGGAAGTTACCGGAGACGATGCTACAGTCCAAACTAACGAAGGCATTGTTCGACGGAAGCTAGATAGCTTGCAACTTCAGCGCTCTCGCCATCAGATTGGGGACTTTCTGGAATTCAGGATGGGGCAAGCCAAGGCCACTCAATTGTTCAAGGCATTTCAGCACGAGCGTAAGCAACACGAAGGCCCGAGTGCACCTCTTGTAGAAGCACAGAAAGTGGCAAACTGGTTTTGCGAAGCAAATTCCGAACCACGTCTCTATGAGAACGCCGACGGCTTCTGCTTCACGATCTCATTGCGAAACGGCTTTGTCGGCAATTCGATCCAGCTACACCGAACCAACCTTATATTCGACTTTGGACCGGGTGCATCCGCCGCCACACCACTAGCTGGACTGAAAAGCTATGGGCCATTCAATGCTGCTCGATTTGAACGGAATGATCTTCGGTTGTTGGCGTTGTGTCGTCCACAAAGTCGAGGTGCAATGACCGAGTTTCTCGGCCGGCTCATCGAAGGAATACCAGAAAGCAGATACTTCCAGCGTGGCCTGAAGTCGCTATTCCGCTTAACGTCAGTACGAGTGGAGGTGAGGGAGTTGAAAAGCTCTTTCCCAGAAGCCTACGAGGAGGCTATTGACGCTGCGATACAAGACTCTGAGCAGAGAGGAATCGACATCGCAATGGTTGAATGCCCGGAGGTTTCTGAGCGGCCGCCAGCCAGAGAAAATTCATACTATCGCGCCCGTGCCAAGCTTATGGCTTATGGTATACCTACTCAGGGAGTGAAGGGTGAACACCTTCGCAAGAGAAGTGAGGCGCTTGAATGGACACTGGGGCCTATGGCGCTTCAAATCTACGCAAAGGTGGGAGGAACACCTTGGCGACTTCCTGCGAGCCAGAGTGTGGATAGAGAAATTCTCATCGGGGTGGGAAATGCCTTGGATCGTCCGAATCTTTGGGCAGGTGCCGAGCAGAGTAGAGTTGTTGGCATCACGACGTTCTTTCTTGGAGACGGCAGCTATGTCCTTGGTGAGCGTCTCAGAAGTGTTCCATACGCCGAGTATTTTGAGGAACTTTTGCGTGCACTAAAGTCATCAATCGAAACGCTTGCCAGTGAGTATGCTTGGAAGCAGGGGGATTCCGTTCGAATTGTATTCCACATATACAAACCGATCAAAAATGTTGAGGCTGATGTGGTCGCTCGACTGATCAACGAGTTTCCACAGTTCAATATCCTTTTCGCATTCGTCACAATTTCAACGGAGCATCCCTGGATGATGTTCCGTGACTTCGAAAATCAGAACGGACAGTCTGCTGCAACGCTCTGTGAGCGTGGAGACAACTTGGTTTTCGACGAGCACCATTGCCTACTTCAAGTGAGAGGTGACAAGGATCGCCCCAATAGGTGGCAACGACCACCCCATCCCGTGTCCGTTAAGCTTCACGAACGCTCTACCTACAAGGACTTGAAATACATCATGCAACAGATTCATGACTTCTCTTTTCTCTCGTGGAGAAGCTTCTTCCCGGCGGAGCTTCCGGTCACAGTATTCTATTCAAATTTGATCGCCTCGGAGACATCTACGTTGAGCAAGATACCAGGATGGAATCCCGCGTTTATTGACAGGCACTTCAAAAGGAAACAATGGTTTCTCTAGAACACAGACAAGATCTGGCGACGTTAGTCGCACAAGATTCCCAACTCCAGCGCCTTGAATCTCTCTTGAATGGAACAACAGTTCCACCAAGTAAAAGTGGTGAGTTGGGAGTTCGCGAACAGTTGCTCAGCGCAGTGGTGGACAACGATGCGTCTGGCTTCCGCCGCGTGGCTGACGCAATCGGGGGAAGACGCATAAGTCCAGAAAGTGACTGGTGCCAGGATGACTACCTTGTGTTCTTGCTGCTTCTCGGCCAAGAAAAGTTTGGGGAACGACTGTTGTTCGTCAATACCGTAATCGAAGCGCGAACCACAAACGTGAATCCTATCCCTAGGAAGCTCAATGACGTATTTGGGGCAATCTCCAGGCAGGAGTTCGGTATAGATGGTGAGTTCGGCTTCTTGAAAATTCCATTTCTAAACTTAGTCGGCAAGCTTCGAATCGGACCGCCAGAGGCAAAGAAAGTGTTGAAGGCCATGTCAAAGCCGGGATTGCTCGAGAACATGCCGCCGTTCCTTCGATTGTTGGCGCAAAAGGCTCACGACTTGGTTCTAACTGAGAGGTATCCAAGCGAGATGGAAAATGCGGCGCAATTGGTCGAGAGATTTGAATCCCATGCTAAAGAATTCTCATTGAGCGACTGGACGAAGGTGCTGACGGCTCTTCCTGGAAGGGTGCTTATTGCGATAGGAACTGCGATCATTGGGCTGGGAGTATTTCCAGTGCTGTTCGGAATTGGAAAGGGGATCGTTGATGCCGGTCAAAATGCCCCGATCCGACTTCGGCCGGCAGGCCTTGCGATCAACCTCGTGCATGTGCCTGGTCCAGAGCTACCGCCAGAGGCCGCAGTTCTAGTCAAGTCGCTTCAGGCTCCGACCATAGAAACAGACCATCATTCACTCACTTTAGTAATTGAGGCCGAAGCTTTTTCGTCAGCTACTCCTGCCTTTGTCGTGGAAGTGTCTCATCATGATCATCCCATCAGGTCAGCGTTCGCATTTACAAAAAGTGCATCGACGGGCAATGGCTCGTTCACCATAGTTCCCGTGGCTAGGGATGGAGGTCGTTTTCGTGCAATGGTTCCTGAGCAACCTATTGGAGCAACCCTCTGTTTCGTCGTGGAATTTGACGCTCCGTCTTCTGAGACTGAACAATCGGCTTCGCGCCGACTTGCGCTTCGTGCGCTAGAATAGTTGTGTTTGCACCAGTAGTCCATCCGTCGTCCCCCCACGTGTGATGGGCGAGGGCAGTCCGGCTTTTTGCCGGCTGGCCGCTGCGGCCGACTTCACGCGTTTGGTCATTGTCCGAGGGCGGTTAGCCCGGTTCCGGCATGACCTTTGTCCGTAAGTCGATCAAGTCCTTGTCGCTGGAGGAAAACGCGTGAAGTCGGGCGCTGAGCCCGAACACGTGGGGAACCCGTTGGCAAGGCCTGGCCGTGAATCACGGCTCAGTGAAGCCTTGAAACAGTCGTCTGTGCGGTAGCACGCCGTCGCGATTTTTCGCGCGCCCCTACATACCATGTAAATAGGGGCAAATGTAGGGGGGGCCTAAAGGACATGTGGGTCAAAGTAAGGGCCGCTAGTTCTTCTGGATTTCAGATAGGAGCGCATCGCGCATTGCTTTGCGTTTTTCGAGTAATCCAGTCTGGGGGAAAGTTCCTGCGCTTCTCATCACTCGATAAACCTGCTGCATGTGTGGGTCGTGCCGTAAGGACTTTGTCTTATATCCACTGCGAGTCGCAGGTGCGAGATAGCGTGGAGTGCGTCTGGCCTTGGGTGCGTCTTCTGAATTGTGAATCCACTCAAATGTAGCAGGGTTTGCCATGTAACGCGCAAATCTTGCTGCGGCTTGTGTCACGGATGTAGATGCTTCACGACGCACAACGAATACATCTGCAAATGCAAGAGCACGATCACCTTCACCCAAACAAGCCGATGTTAGGTAGAGTGGTGCTGTATCGGTGCGATTCTTCAAAACGACATGAAGTTTCTCGGAATAGCCGACCAGTGCTTCGGTTCTTCCGTGGGCAAAGTCTTCAGCAGCAAGGTCAGGTGCGTCGTCATAGGTTCCGTCAAGACCAGGGTTTTTGCCATCTACCACTTGTTGATCTGCAACTAGGCCTAGGGTGGTAACTACTCTTTCGTCGAGGTTTGGGCTCACTGCTGTGAGAAGCTTGCGAGGGCCATAGGTGTCCGCCCACGCATCCAAGTATAGGCAAGGGAGATTCCAACTTCCCAGTAGATTCCCTGAGAGATTGGGAACATTTTCATCGCCAGAATTCAGTATCTTTATAAGATCCGATACAGACGAAACACTCTTCACCTCTTCCATTCGTGAGACAATAAAGTGACCGCACAGCCAATGGGGTAGGCCGTAAAGTTTGCGGTCGTAATATGCAGCTTTTCTCGCTGGGGATAGCCAATCACTAGACTTCTCGGAAGTGGGGATTTCACGAATCAAATTGGCTTTTACAACCTCGCCAAGCATTACGGCATCAAGTTCAATTACATCAGAGGCGTTATCATCCGTTTCCGAGAACCTCTGTTTGATGCCCGCGAGATCATAAGGGTCAAAGCTTGCGTCCATTGGTCGTAAAACGAGGTCGATCCCCGGATTCGATTTTTCGAACTCAAGCTCAATTCGTATCAACATGGCTCTAAAGCCATCGCCCGCAGCGTCTGGAAGGTACGGAAAAAGACTAACGCGTAGCTGCGTTGGCTCACTGGGCGGTGCAATCGCTGTTTCGGTAGATTCTCTGGGGGTTGTGCATGCCTGCATTAGCAAAGCGCAAAGAATCAGAAGTCGCGACAATTTTGTTTTCATATGGAATTGCTCGTTTGACGTCCGAATCAAACATGCAAGCTGTGATTCGTCTATCAATAAAACATCGAGTTAATGATATGACGGTCCAACGTACCGGACGGGTGTGTCGTGCAATATTTGTTTCGCGACATGGTGTCACGAAAACGGCTTCAATTGTGGTTTCTCGGACACTTCTTGTCCTCGAGATTGAAGTTCGGTTGCCCGTAGTTTTTGGGCGTGTCCTTGATCCTTTTGTAGGATCGGCGGCGGCTCACAGGTGCCGATGGCACAAGTCAAAAGAGCTGCTTCGCTGCAGCCCTGATAAAGGGTCGGGACTTGACGCCCCAGCCTTGGTGTGTTGTAATTTAATGCCGGTTTAGAACAGTTCCTCGGCTTCGGTGATGCGTTTTCGCCAGTAGTAGGGACGGCGTTTCGCGTGAGCGACGGCGAGAATGACGACGCGTTCTTTCCACAGCATGTAGGCAATGTAGTACTCACCAAAACGTGGAGTCAGATTCACACGACGCGTGGGTGGTCGACGAAAGCGGAACAGTTCTGGCGTGTCCAGGATTGACCTCAAATGATGCTGGAAAGTTAAAGCAAACGCCGAAGCCAGTGGCTTCTCCGTGTCGTCATTGTCAATGGCTGCATAGTAGCGGATGATCTCGCTAAACTCGTCCTGGGCCGTCGGATGGATGTCGTAAGGTGTCATCATGCCGGGCGCGGAATGCCAAGTTCGGCAAAAAGCGCGTCGGTGTTTCGCTCGAATTCCTCACCGGAGATGAGATTCACTTTGCCCTCCTCAATTTCCTTGATTCGAACATCAATCTCAGTGTCCCATGCGGCCTCGACCTCGGCATTCTCCTCGACGCTTTCCGACGGCACAAACTGGACTGCGAAACGGCGTTGCAGATCAAGAAGCAACTCGCGAGCCTCATCCGGTGCGAGATTGTCGATCTGTTTGCAAATGTGCTCCACGGTCGCTGTCATGATTGGATTGTAGCAGAATGGGGAAATTTTGTCGAGAGTCGGTAGATGGCTTTGTGCAGACATTGTCAGCGCAGCGAGTCATCTCCCCTCACCTGCTCGGCAAGTTGACGTAGCGCCTCCAACATGGATTCCATGGCACCGGGTTCGCGCTTGCCCCGGAGCGTGGCTGTGCAGTTCCCTTCCCTATGACTAAGCTGGATCATGCTGCTGGTGCGGGATCTCTTTCTTGATTGGGAGCTGTCTTGTCCGCTGCGAAAGTGCGCAATGCGGGCACGAATGCTGGGAGTGCCCTCCCCTGCCCTGGCGGCTGCGACCAACTCTTCTTGAAACTGGGTATCGTCCACCACGGCGATTCGTTGCGCCATATCATAACCAATGCCTGGGGTGTGACGCAATTCCTCCTGCAAACGGGCAGGAAGCTCCAGGATACGCAGCATGCCGCTCATCCATTGCTCGCTCTTCCCTATTTGAGTGGCGAGTTCGCGCTGAGTGGAGGCAGCTCCCGAATCCAGAAGGCCACGGAGCGTCTCGGCCAATTCGACCGGGGCGATATTCTCGCGCTGAATATTGGAAATAAGACTTTTGAATCGGCGAGTGACTTGATCGTCCGGCTCGCGCACAAGGACTTCGAGTTCAGTGAGGCCTACAGCCTTGGCAGCACGATAACGGCGATGCCCGGTGAGAATACGGTAGTGGTCGCCATCGTGGGTGACAGTGATGGGTTCAATGATGCCGTGTCGACGCACGGACTCGATCATGTCGTCCATGTTATGGAAGATTTTGCGTTCGTTGTCAGGATCTTCTTGAAGACGGTCAATGCTGACAATGAATCGGCCGCGTTTCGGCAATCCGCCGGTGAGGCCGGACTTCACCAGATCGAGACGACTTTTGCCTTGGGGTAGTTTGGTCATGCTGTTGGGACGGCGGCGGCATCTGCCTTTGAGGTAATTATTGGCAACTCGGGCGGTGCAGCCTCCGGTTGGGCCTGTGGCCCGTTAGTGAATAATTCTCGCACCTCTTCGACGAGGGCGGTGATGTCCTGTGATCCTTTAGAAAGCGGACGGTAGTGGAAGATGCTGCCTCCATTTTCATCCACCTGTGCCAGCCATCCGCAGGAGCGTATCTCGCTACGTGCGGATGGGATGCTGTCATCCGCCAGCAAGGTGAGCACACGCTTCCTCAGGCCTGGCAGGCGGGTGAGATTGCTCAGCACATGCAGCATGTGGAAGTCGGCATTTGAGCGCAGCTTGACGAGCAGCTTGTAGATGCTGGCGTAACTCCTCACCGCCTTCGTGCTCTCGAACGGGACGATGAAGGCATCTGCTGGAAAGATGGCGTTTTCCATGATCGGCGAGATTTGGTTCGGCGAATCGATGACGATGTAGTCAAAGCGATCCGCGAGGTGCTCCTCGGCGAGTAACTGCGTGAGCATGGACGGATAGCCCTCTGTTTGACTGATCTCGCGTCCGAGGTCTTCGAGGCCATCGGCGCTGGCGACAAAGGAGAGGCCCTCAAAGCCCGTGGGCTGGATGACCTCGCTGAGTGACTGCTGGCGCGTGAGCGCGGCCACGAGCGTGCCCTCCGACGTGAGGCCATCCCCTGCGGCGAGCCACTGCGTGACCTGTGCCTGTGGATCGAGATCCATGAGCAAGGTGCGATGTCCGTGTCGTGCGAGACCGCTGGCGAGGTTCATGGCGATGGTGCTCTTGCCGCAACCTCCCTTTGCATTGATGACGGTGATGATGTTCATGGGGTTGGTTTGAATGATTGGCTGTTAATTTCGGCGTCCCACTGCCAGAAGTCCGGCAGGTGGAAGAACTCGCGGAAGGCGCTGAGACGGGCGCTTTCGGTATCAAAATGCTCCAGCACTCGGTGCGACCAGGGCTTCGGGTCGGCGGTCAACTCGGCGCGGTCGTTCTCCCGCTTGGCGATGAAGCCTGCGAAGTCATCCTGGCGTGTGACTCGCATGTCGGCCTCACGTTCCGCCAGCCAGCGAAGCCATGCGGAACGGTGCGTGTGCTCGTGCTGCTCACGCTGCTGAGTGATGCTGGCAAGCTGCCCGTGGAGCCGCTGCTTTTCCATCTGCACGAGGTAGGTATCGCCGAGTTGACGGATCGCGAGCGTGAGTGACGGAAACGGGTTTCGCTGATCGCGAGCCAAGTGCCCGAGTGTGCGGCCCCATTCACCGGGAGTGTCCTCCCCTGCGGTGGCTCTCACGAGCCTCTGCACGAAGGTCTCGGCGGCCAGTGCCTCGCGCGGCGACGGTTCATTTACCGGCTCGCCGCGATTTCCGCCGTAGGCTGCGTAGAAGCACCGGGCGAACTCCCAGCCTGCTGTTCCCGAAACTTCGGCTGACCGAAGTTTGATTGGCGCAGGCCACTTCTGCTCGATGGCACGCCGGAGCAAGCCTGCCGGACTCCGCGCCGGTGCCCGCTGCGGGAGCCAGGCGATCTGATCTTCGATGTCCTGTGTGCTGTGCTCACGAAGGAGTTTTTCGGCTGTCTTCTCGCTGAATCCAAACGCGAGAAGCTTTTGATAGAGTCCGGTGTCAGCCGCTTGTTGGCTGTTTCCAGTTTCATTTCCTGGTTTCGTTTTAATGTTGGTTCGATTTTCTGACTGATCGGCTGGTGCGAAAATCTGACTGATGCTGGTTTGAATTTCTGACCGTTCCGGTGCTGGTGCGTTTTTCTGACCGATGGGATTATCGAACCAGCGGAGAGCATACACAGCGCGGCGTCTCTCCGTGGCTTCGGGGCTGAATACCCCGCTCTCCAGACGCACGATGTAGTTTTTTTCCAAAGCGATGCGGATGGCCTTGGCGAGGTCGGAACGGCTGCCAAAATGTGCGTAGTTTTCGATCTGTTGGTAGGAGAGTGCCACCTGCTGACGGCGGCGACCATGTTTGGCCTGAAACCCGATGCTGTGGCGGATGATTGAACCGACCACTTTGACGACAGAGAGAGGCTCATTGGGGATGACCACATCAAAGAACTCGTTTGGAATGTCGGTTCGGTTGCCCTCGCCCTCAAAGAAGCCTTGGAAGGCATCAACGCGTGTCGTGTAGGGGACAGATGACCAGCAAAGCTGATAGCAGGCAGTCTGTCCCGCGTCTTGAGCATGCTTGGCTCTACCTGCCGTCACGCATTCGAGGATGTGTCCCTCAAGAGCAGCATCCAAAGCCCCTCGAATCATGTCGCGACTCACTCCGGCTCTTCTTTCCAGCTCTGAGTAGGTGACCTCGATCTGCTCTTCCTGCGGGTTCCCGTTTGCATCGCACCAACCAAGTGTCTTGCGTAGCAGGTAGCCAACGATCCTCACCACTCCCCGAGAGAAGTTTGGGATCACCACATCGAAGAACTGATTCGGAGTGTAGGTGGTGTTGGAGGTTGGTGCCCTGAATCCTTGGAATGTTGAATTCACCGGCTCTTGAGTCTTCGATGGGAGAAACACAACCTTTCGATCCAGCGTATTCCGCATGGCCTCCTACAGCCGGATAACTGGCTGATCATTTTCCGCTTCGACCTTTGATTGCTGCTCCACTAGCCATTTGGAATACCACCTCAGAATGGCATTGATGATAAAGCTGCGACTGCGCTGCTGTTCACGAGCCAACCCATCAATGAATTCCAACACATCACTTTCAAACTTCACTCCCGCTGATTTGCGCACGATTTTTTCCATGCACTCATCATACCATGAAGGTGACCGGACGTGTCACATCGCCCTGTGGATAACGTAAAACCCGTGACTTCGGTCAGCCGAAGTTTTTTCCCGAATCCGTGCCCCCGCGTGGCCGGTGATGGAGACAGGGCAAGTCCTCGTGGAAAGGCGGGGAGGAACTGGCCCTGAATCCGGCATCGGTGACGCGGCCAAGGGAGGCCGGGGCAACGGCTGGTCTGACATTCGGACGATGCAGGAGGCGATGCCAGACGGGCCGTTGGCAGTGGGGGAGGTAGAACGTGCATGAGTGAGCGCTGCCGATGCGGTATTGAAGGCTGGGCCTGCGGTGGGCTGGCAGCGTTCAAGGGTGCGCGATTTAAACAACAAACAATCGGGGTGCATGATTCTCGTCGTCAATCATCAATGTCACCGCAATTTTCCCGCTATTCAAGAGAAGCATGAAGGGGTGCGTTTAGCACCCTGAACTCCTTGGCATACGGGTTTGATGCGAAGCTGTAATCGATGAACAATTTGTTCTTCGTGACGCTGATAGAACGCGGATAGTACATTTCTAGTCCTACCCAAGTGCAAATGCCCAAAATGAAACCACCATAAATCGATTCCATGGATTGATAGTAAAAATGTGCGAAGCAAGGCATCAATGTCGGCAGGGCGAAAGCCACCAGATCCCGTGCAATTTGCTGCACATAAAACGATAGCCAATATTGTCTCATAATGGGCATTCGCACTGGTCGACATCCGAAAAGGCAGAGCAATGGGTAGAGAAGGAGACCAAAGGTAGCAAATGTCGACGTTGGAATGAGGACGGCCACCGTGTCGGGGTTTTCGATCCCGCTGAAAACGCAACGCCTTGGGAAAACAGGCGTCACGCTTTTCGGCAGTTTGATTTCAGTGCTGAGAGGCATCTCGTTTCATGCTTGAAGAGAGCAATTTAGAGAAACTGAGTTTTGAACCTAGTGTCAGTCTAGGCTCCGTTTCTCCTGTGTAATTTGTGAGTTTAGCGTGGCCACGCGCTGCCCCATCCGGTCAATTCTATCCTTGTAGTCAGTCTGCATTGCAGATGCTTTGGCCATCCGATCTGCTACTTCGATGACCTCCTCGTAGTTGGCCAGAGCCCAAAGGCCAGCGATAACAGCCGTTGCTCCACCAAGGCCTTTTGCGTCTTCGCTAAACTCATTGCTTCCGTCAAAAGCCACCCCGGCCCCAGCAACTCCTGCGGCTAATGCAGCAATGGCCATTTTGTGGTCCATCATGTAATCGTTGACGCGCGTCTGGTGATCTTCTTGTTGATTCTCTGTGGCGGTGATGTCACGTCTCAAGAGCGACAACTCGCTTTCAAGCCCTTCGATTCGCGCAAGAGTAGCGCGGCGCTTGGCTTCCTTTGCTTGTCGAATGGCCTCTTGTTCGGCTGCGACTCGTTGCTGCTCCAACATTTGAGCCTGGCGTTGCAGGTCTTGTGATGCGGCCAACCGCAGCTGCTCGACCGCTAAGCGCGATTCCTGTGAAGAGCCACTGGTACGAGCGGTTGCTATTGAAATAGGTGCCGAGGTATAGCGCGAACCGACCGCCCAAGCGGTAAGGCACACGGCCATGACTAGAAGTGTTCCAGTTGCGCCGACATAAAGCCAGGTCGTTGATGGTTGGCGGCGAGAGGGGGATACGGGCGATGTTGAGGATGCAGGGGTACTCATGGGAGGTGCAGGTTGAATTTCTTGTTTGTTGTGGAAGAGCAGCAACGATCCCCGTTGCTCTCATACCCCCACTGCGCACACCTGAGCACTGCTGACAGTTAAGCACAAAAAACACGCTGAATCCGAGTCGTGGCATGCGCCCATCTGCATAGCGGCAAGGGATAGCAACCCCCAAGTGTCTCCCAAATCATGCAAACAGCACGACTAGCGCTGCTTACCTGCCTCAATCCTCTTGGATAGCGATCATGAAGGAACATCCACCAGCATGAATGAAATCACCGTGGTGAAGAAGGCATGGTTGCTTGATCTTCTCGGGGTTCTCGTTAACTCGGGTGCCATTGGTGGAATCGAGGTCTGTAAGGACAACGTTCTTCCCTCTCAGAGTAATGCAGAAATGCCGAGCGCTGAGCTTTTGCTGGCCATCATCGACACGCCAGTCGGCGCTGCCGTTACGTCCTACGTTGAGGGCCATCTTGATCGCCTTGAAACCCGGAGCACCCAATCCTCCCTCGTGGACCGAGGCAAGCCAGACAGATCCCTTCTTCTTGGGTAAAGCGGCCGTGATCTTCCTAACGACAAGCATCCGCTGAAGGAAGCCGCTGTCTTCCGTGGGGCGGCTAAACAATTTGGCGCTCGTCTTGGAAAGCATCGTTTCAATCTCTGCATCAGATGGCGTTGCAGCCTTGGGGGGACGAGTGTTTTTCATGGTTTTGACGGGGGAGAAAAAGGTGTTTTAGCTATTGCGCGGATCGCGACCGCTTCGCAGATCCATGTAAATGGAGGCAAGTTTGGTTTTCACTGCTTTGACCTCCTGGTCGAGGTGATTGCTCAAGATATTGTAATGCTTCAAAATCTCAGCTTTAGTGATGAGGCCGCATGCACCACGAGGGAGGCCATTAAGCGCCTTTATCTCGGCCATATGAGGAGGCGGCAATGGCGGTGAAGTTGCTTCCAAGATAGTGACGAAGACCTTTGGCAGCTTTAGGGCTAGAAAGATGGCGATTTTTCGGGGATGAGCCTTCTTGGAGCATTCTGGGAGCAGGCGGATGGCCTGTTCGAAAAGTGCCATTGCATAGTCATCTTCCGACTTCTCCTCCAATGCATCATCAGGAGCCGCTCCATCGGATGCAAACTTCTCCATGAAGTCACGATCCTTGTCCCCATCGTGGCCTACCAAATCTGAGAAGAGCACTTCGCGTTTGAGCTTGGGATTGTAGCAGTGCTTCCATATCGCGCGCTTGATCACCGTGAACAACCACTGTCTAAAGCCGCCACGGGCCTTCGAAAGCTCAGTTCCAGCCTCTGAGCCATTAGCGATGAAGACGCCGTTCTCACGGTCGTAGCTGAACGATTTTGAGACACGATCAACGGCAAGCATGACTTCCTGGAGAACATCCCATGACGTTGCCTCACTTAGGCCCCATTTGCGAGCCATGCTAAGAATGACACCTCGATACATCTCGTAGAATCGAAGCCAGGCATCATTGTCTGATTCAGAGCCGAGTCGGCCAAGCAAGGTGGCACGAGTGCGAAGATCATCATCCAATGGAGTTTTCTTTTGGGAGCTGTGCATACACGGGATTATAGATTAGTGCCTCGATTTACTTTTCATGCAAGCTTTGACGGCGACGCTTCTAATTGGTAAGCCACCCTGCTCCGTCCACGCTACTAGATTGTGGACGGAGCGTTTGCCATTGAACACGTTGCGGTTAAGGCCTCGCGGCAAGTTTCTCCTTCACATAGCCCTGGGGCCAGGCGTAGAGCGCTCGACGGGAGAAGAAGATGCCTTCCTTACGTTCAGCGTGCATGTTGTCCATAAACAGCTTGAGCAGCACTGCACCCGCAGTCAGCTCGTCCTGGTTAAAGATGCCAACGACACGATCCAGTTCGACTTTGGCTGCCTCGCCGAGTTTGCTGCGATCAGGCTTCAGGAGCTCAGCAGGGTTGGTTGTTGCGATGTCGTAGAAGCGATTGATGTCCGCTGCCGTCAAAGGAACCCAATCACTCGTCTTCTTGCCGGTTGGATCTTCAGGGTCAACGGAGCCAATTTTCTCTGGATGCAGCAAGGTGGTCATCACATAGGGCAGGCCACCAGCGAGGTAGAGGCGTGTGCAGTTCTGCATTCCGGGTTTGTTACGAATCATGCTTTGCAAAGGCCCCAGCAATTGTTCCCCCGAAATTTTTTCGGCAACTGATTTGAGGTTTTCCCCATTCTGCTTCTTTGCGGTCACTTCTTTGGCAAAGGTGCCTGTGCCAGAAGGCACTTCCTTCTCGAAAGCAAAGGTGATGAACGAGTCGGAATTCGTCGAATCAGGATCGAGGTAGCTCCCCTTTGAGTTGCCGCTCCCGATGTCGAGAACCACGACCTCATTCTTGTGGCGTCGATGCGGAGGAACGATTCCCTGGAAGACCAGCCGGGACTCAGTGGCCACATCAATTCGGTCCACCGCGATCCCGGACACGGTATTGTCGATTCTCTCCTTTGCGGCGGCAGGTATGCCGCTGCTCATCACCACGAAAATCTGTGAGAGTGGCATGCGATACTTCTCCTTCATCGCACCCGTGATGTTCTTAACTTCTTCCGCCACATTGGCTGCGGTGTCCCCATCATAACAGTTTTTGTTTCGCGGCTTGAACTCCTCGATCATCAAAGGCGGGATGAGTGCTTTGCTGGAATCCCTACCCTTGTCTTCAACGACGATGGCCTTGATGCCTTTGGAGCCAAGTTCTATCACTCCGAAGCACTTATCCGGTGCGGGAACTTGGCCTTGAGAGGTGGCAGATAGAATGCCTAAGCTCAGGATGCCTATTGTAACAATACTTCTTTTCATTTTAGTGGTGTGTGTTGGGTTTGGTGTTGTCTTTTGTCCAGGTGGACGAAGGTGGGTTTGTTCATCTAGGTTCGCGGACACAGCGAAAGCCAGTTTGGGCACGGTTGCGGCGGACTTCGGCGGAGTCGGATTCATCGCGTAGCAGCAAAGATAGTGCAGTCTGCCTGTTCGATGCCGTGAAGGGTGCATACTCCAGCTGCAATAGTTCGGCATCCTTGATATTGCTGACTACCGATTTGAGCAAAGTGTAGGCAGACCCCCCCCGTAAAACTCTCGCGGTTCCATCCGTGCATAACTCTGCGGCGTTGCCTCCCATTCCAAAAAGACCAAATCTCGTTTCTCCAGACTGCTCAACAGCCACGAACTTTACAGGCTTTGGGTTCCCGTTATCATCTACCACTCGATAGTTGAATGAAAAAGGCCGTTGGGCAAAACTTCCGGGCCAGGGGTAGATGTCAAGATTCCTTGCACTTTTGGCCTTGCTGGGATCAGCAGAGCATTCTTTGAGACCGATGGCACAACTCCACTCGTGATCCGTGGGCAAGCGATGTTTATGTCCGTCCTTTCTGCTCAACTCAGCCAGAAAAGAATCAATCTCTTCCTTCGTGAGCCCCACCACGGGTTCCCTCGGGTCTCCGACGATTTCATATGACGGAATAATCGCCTTGTAGTCTTGCTTGGTGGTCTCAAAGACACAGAGACTGAGAGTGCCAAGATAGGCGGTTTCATGACCAGCATGGTCGTAGTCCTTGATTGGAACAGCCGTAAATTTCATTCCAATCGAGTTCTCGAAGGGACCGTTAACATCCTCGGGCTTCTTCTGCTTTTCAGGCATTTGCCCAGAACCAGTGAAATTGAGATCAAACGGATTCTTGGGACCAGAAGCGTTGCTGGCGAGATGCACGGTAGCGGACCGTAGGCCGGAACTGCTAGGCTTGAAGATCACGCTGAAGGTTGCTGTGCGGCCAGGTGCGATAGCCCCTGAACTCAAAGCGCTCACCGTGTAGTCTATTGCGGCTGCTCCATCGACGTTGGTTGTTAGTCCGGCCAGATCCGCAGTGCCGATGCTTTCGATCGTGAACTTCATTTCCGATGTCGTGCCAACGGTGACAGATCCGAAATTGAGAGCACTGCCGTTGTCCGTGAGGACTTTGCCATCCTGTTCTATCGAGATGTCTGGAGTGCCAACGCCGCCTCCCGTCAGGTTGATGTCGAAGGGGCTTTTCGATCCAGAAGAATTGCTCGTGACATGCAGTGTGGCCTTTTGGCTGCCACTCGAGCGGGGAGTAAAGTTCACTGCAAACTCAGTGAGCTTGCCAGCGGCCACGGATGTGGTTTGGGGGGGAGCGACAGAGAAGTCGCTTGATCCGTCCTTGGTAATGACTAGGCCAGAGAGTTCTGCCTGGCCGATGTTCTTGATAACAAAGGTCTTTGGGACCGTCGCGTTGATTGAGGGACGTCCGAAATCGACAACGGCCTGGCCGTGGCTGAGAGCGAAGCCTGCGGGCTGCTCAATGGCGATCCAAGGAAGGTCTATGACGGGGTGGGGCGGTTCTGGAGGGTTGGGTTTGAGCAAGTAGGCGAGCCCTCCTCCGACGATGACTACTGATGCAACCGCAATGACCGGAAAGCCGAAACGAGGTTTGGTTTTTGGCGTGCTCGGGGGCGGAGCTAATCGATCAAGCGCAGCCAGCCACTCTGCGCAGCTCTGCCAACGTTCCTCACGACGCAGCCGGAGAGCCTTATCAATCATGGCGAGAAACGAGGGGCTATATCCCTTGATACTCGGATTGTGTGCAAGCCGCACAATGGTATCGTTGCCTTGGCGGTCCGTGGACCATGGCGGCACCTTGCCAGTCACGGCGCGATAAAGCACTGCTCCGAGAGCGTAGAGATCTGTCCACGGGCCTTGCTTCCCATCGGTCTGATACTGCTCAAAAGGTGCGTAACCTGGCGTCAATATTGCGCTTAAGTTCGAGGTTTTGAGACCACTGGCCACACGCGCATTGCCGAAGTCGATCAGAATCGGCACGCCACTTTTGCGTTCCATGAGAATGTTCTCCGGCTTGATGTCCCGATGCAGCACAATCTGGTTGGGCACCGAATAATGAACAATACTCAGTGCATTTAGCAAGGTGCGCAGGATTGCGCAAAGCTCTCCCTCGCTGGGCATGCCACGCTTGGCGAACCAGTCTTCTAGGGTTTCTCCCTCAATGAAGGGTGAGATCAAGTAGGCGGTGCCGTTGTCTTCAAAGTAGTCAAAGACAGGCAAAATCGAAGGGTGTTGCAATTTTGCCAAAGTCTTCGCTTCTTCGTAGAATCGCTCTCTAGCCCAAGTGAGCGCAGCTTCTTGTCCCGGACTCTTGGCAACTACCTTGATGCCGTCTCTAGCTCGGACTGCGAAGTCGAATGGCAGCATCTCTTTAATCGCCAAATAGCACTCAAGCTTCTTGTTGTAAGCCAGATAGGTGAGGCCAAAATTGCCATGTCCCAAGAGCCGCTTCAGTTCATACTGTTTGATGCGGTGTCCGGTTGGTAATGCGTAGATGTGTTCGGAGGACATGAACTTTTGGGCTTCTCGGGATAAAACTAAAAACCACTGCGGTTGCAGATAATCTCAAATGGTGACTGCGGGGACATGCACCCCGCTGACAGTTGGTTGAAAACATTTTGACGACGAATCACTGAGTTGATGGCGCTGGATGCTGGCATTTAGATGCGTTGTCCATTACATGGTGTTTTTCGATAGGCCTAGGGTAAATATTTTCTCTAAGTCTTAATAATCAAGAGCGAACACTTGCGCTTCGGACTCACCTGTCATGTGAATACACCATCCGCGCGAGCGAAATTCTACAAGGGTGGGCTCTGTTGACCCCAATTGATTCAGCTGGCTGTTGATTGGTGCCGACATATCCCGGCTAATCGAATAACTCTGCCCATCCTGGAGGGCAGTGACGCTGAGGTATGGCATCCCGTCGAGCAGAATCTGAGGTGTGCTTGCCTGCTCCATAAATTTAAGCATTAAACATCGTCAGTCTTTCAGAACAACCACTTTTCCAGGTGTTCCCGTTTTGGTGTCATACCTCACATAATGCCTTTCGGAACTTTTTCCGCCAATTCTGGAAGGTGATACCGGCACATAAATGACGTCCCCAAAGTTGCTCTGGTCAACGCCTGCTGCACGGATTTTTCTCATGGCCTCAACATGCTGCTGGGGTGTTAGCGGGTATGAATGAACGGATCGGAGGTTGTTTTCAACGATACACACTACATGCTTAGACTTTTGCCCTGCGGAATTTTCGGTATTCTTGAGAACAAGGTTTCGGCAATCTGCAATTTGCACTCCAAGCAAATTCGCTGCCACCCAGTTGCGGGTGGAAATGCACTGCGAAGCAAACAGCCCACAGAAAATGATGGAGGAAAGGCGAATAATCATGAAGGCGAAGATTGGGTCGAAGAGAATCGACCCTCTTCATAAGACGGTACCTTGAGTTCCGTTAACTGAGATTGCTTGTCCTGCTTTGGGATTTGATTGAACGACCTTCACGTCACCTGCAACAGCCCCGTTTTTGTAGGGAACCAAGTGCGTTCCACTGGGTCCGCTGTACCCCTTTTTAGGTGGAACCTTAACATAATAAGTCCCGGTCCGTCCCCGAGCCTTACTCTGTGCCGCCTCGCGTTGGCGTGCATCTGCTGCGTAACGAGCGGCAGAATGCAGCGCCAAAAGCCCTCCAACTCCCATCATGACATTGCCCAGATCATGGTTGCCATTGTTTTTGACCACCGCCCCAACAATTCCTAATACCGCGCCAAGTCCTCCTTCAACGCCAGCAGATATGCCTCGAGCCTTGCCCTGAGTGCCGTTGCTTGAGTTCTGAGAACCGGGTTGAAATTCAGCGCAAGAGCTGAGAGACAGCATGGCGCAGGTGACAACGCCACAGAGTTGGGTGAATCGGAATGGAGTTTTCATATTAGTTGAGTGTCATGGTGGCAGGAATTGGTGAGAAGCGGTTCATTTTGTCAATCTTGTTTATTCGCAAGGCGTTTATTCGTTTCAATGCATGATGGCACTCGTCATTTTATACCATTCTTTCGAAGCCAGTTACCAGCATCCTGTTCTGTCTCTTTTCCAGGCAGGGCGGCTCGCTTCATCAAGGGGACCGCAATGGATGGATCTGACTTCCATTGATATCTCGCTAGCCAGTATTCACAAAACCCATCGCCCAGATTTGCTCCGTCTTTGGCTCTAGATGTCATGGTAACAGTCCATTTGCTCCGCCATGCCTCCTCTTCTTTTACCGGGCCAAGGCCCTGAACCTGCAGGACGAGCCACCGACCATAACTGGGGGCATACTTTTTGTTCTTGGCGATCGCCTGATCGAATTGGTTGCACGCATTGTCGAAAGCACGCTTTTCCACCAATCTCAGAGATGGATACGACTTCTCAACTGGAATTGCGACGGTTCCTGTTCCTAGACCAAATTGCCAGCAAAGTCCCATGGCATACGCCAATTGAGCTTCAAAGGCCCTGCTCCGATCCTTTAGTCCAGCATCCCCAACGGATTTGTATGCGTTATGAAGATAGTCCAGAGATAATTCTTTATACGCCTCATCGAGCAATCGAAGTCCCTCTTCAGGAGAGCCGCCGGGGACAACAAGTCCATGGTATCCAGCATCCTGATAGGACTTCCTGCGGGTAGTCAACAACGCACCCTTTTTGGCCTTGCACAGTGGCTGTCCAAGTTCAATCCCCTGATTAAGGTAGTCGACTGCTGTTTTGAGTTCGGAACTTGCGGAAGCAATGGCACCTTGCCTCATGAGGGTTTGCGCGTCCTCCAAGTGCTGATTCCCAAGAAGATAGAGAGCAAGAGCGGTTTGAAGTGGGTGGGCTGCAGCTTTCTGGAAAAGCGACATTTGGGCACCCCAGCCCTCCTTGGTGCTATCCTCCGCCATTCGCAAGCAGAGCAGTTCTGCGTAAATTTTTAGTTCTGCGGAAACGGTATCTCGGCTGGACTCAAAACGTTCTCCATACTGAACCGCTTTGCGCAGAGCATCAATCCAGTCGGCTCTCTGTGGGTCGCTAAAAATCGCTGCATTGTGCAGTTCGTTCATTTCGATCTTCGTGACGACAGGTTTCGGAGTGTAGGGAGCCTGTTCATGGAAATCCTGCCCGGAAATTGTTTTGCCCGAGACGACGACAATGCGCTTCTGATCGCCCAGCACGTCCAAATCCCCCCCATCGCTGGCGGTGGTCAGGGACATGTGGTTCATGGGCTGAGTTTGTCTGACCTGATAAGCGCCCGGACTGAGGTCCTTAAGTTCGTATCCGCCTTGAGCATTCGTTTGGGTCCGTTTGAGAGGCGCGTTGTTGTCATCCAGCAACTCAATGTTCACACCGACAATACCTGAGCCTGGCTCTACCTTACCATCGCCATCGGTGTCGGCCAAAACGGAACCCACGATGGCTCCTGTGGTCTGAGGAGATTGTGGCGGTGACTGTGGGTGGCTTCCTGGCGTTGTCTGAGGACGCTCCAAAAAGTCGATGCCTGAAAGAGTAGCACCCGCGACCAATGTCAGTCCGCTTTTGTCACCTTGGACATCTCTATTTCCTCCATCAGAGTCGCTGATACTGTCGTAACCGGGAGGTTGGGTCTCTATGATCAGGTAGTCACCTGGAGCTACCTGATCGAATTGGTAGTTTCCATGGGAATCCGTTGTCGTTACTTTTGGCTGAACTCCAAAATTTGCGGAGTCACCATCAACAGGGCTACCGTTTGAATGCTGAAGTTCAAGCCGCACTCCGGCCAGACCCGCGTCACCTTTACCATCACCATCGTCATCGCTGCTTACAGTTCCAGATATGCGCCCAACCGACGCGCTTTGTTGCGGCAAGGGTTTACTTGTTCCCCGGTTTGCCCAAAATGCGAAACCTGCGCCGATAGCCAATACTGAAAAGAAGGCAATGAGGGCCTTATTCCATGGAAAGGGATCGCCATGTCCAATGGGCTGATCTGATGTGGCTGCTCTGGGGATTGCTGTTCCAGGGATTGCTGCTAGCCACGCGTCACAGCTCTGCCATCTCTCGTCTGCACGAAGACTTAGAGCTTTGTCAATCATAGCGAGAAACGCAGGGCTATATCCCTTGATCTTTGGATCTTGAGCAAGCCGGATGATTGCATCGTTGCCATGGCGGTCTGTCGCCTGGGGTGGAGGCATACCTACTATTGCTCGATAGAGAACAGCTCCAAAAGCATAGACATCGGTCCATGGCCCTTGCTTGCCAGTGGTTTGATACTGCTCGAAAGGAGCGTAGCCAAACGTGACAATAGCACTTAAATTGGACGTCTTGAGTCCGGTCGCCATTCGGGCATTACCAAAGTCGATCAATACCGGCTCCAGTGAATCCTTTCGAATACGAATGTTGTCAGGTTTAACATCTCTATGAAGATACTCGTGGCGATGCACAAGTTGAAGAGCCTGGAGGATCTTTCGTGTGATGCTATTCAGGTTCTCCTCGCTGGGATTGGGGTTCTTGCGAAGCCATTGCTCCAAGTCTTCCCCTTCAATGTACTCCATCACCAGATAGGCCGTGGAGTTGGCCTCAAACTGCTCATACACTTGAACGATGGAAGAGTGTTGCAATTTTGCCAATGTCTTAGTCTCATCCAAAAAGCGGGCTCGGGCCCAAACTAGCCCCGCTTCTTGGGCCGGACTTTTTGCCACAACGGTGACTCCATCCCTCGCTCGAAAGGCGAAGTCCAGCGGCAGCAGTTCTTTGATTGCCACCCACCGGTCGAGGTTCTTATCCCAGGCGAGGTACGTGAGTCCAAAGTTACCCTGCCCTAGCTGCTTCTTCATCACGAACTGACGAAGACAGTAGTCAATTGGTAAAGCGTAGTAGTGTTCGGAGGACATGAATCAGGCTTCTCGGGACAAAGCTGAAAACGACTGCGGAAGTAGATGTTACAAAATGCTCACTGCGCGGACCTGCCCCGCGCTGACAGTTAGATGGAAACTATTCTGACGACGGATCACGGTTTTGATGGTGCGGTATGCTGCTAATTGGAAATGTTGTCTTTTACATCGGGTTTTGCAACAGGTGGAGAGACTGCGGTTTTCTCTGAGTCGTTATCCTGGCAGGCAAGAACCAGGCGGAAACCAATGCTGTCTTTCTTCGCGTTTGCAGCTATCACCCAATCCTTCCAGCCTTTGCCTTCGTCAGATGCCATTAGGACAAGATTGCTCATTTTGTCGAATTCATCTTTCGGCGTCTTGTAGGATGATCCAAATCTTGCGAATTGCTTAGCAGGAGACTCCCCAGTTGTTTTGTCAGAGGGCACGGTGACAATCTCCTCTGCATTTCCAACCAGGTCTCTGAATGGCCAGTCTTCAGAGAAATCGTTGGTTTTGCCCACTGGCAAAAGCTTTCCTTTGACCGGTTGCCAATTACCGAAGTCTGGCAGACGGTCTTTTTCTTGACCCCAAGTGTAGGGGTTATCTCCATTCATTCCTCGTGCGGTCGCAATCCACTCTGCGGCTGTGGGCAAGCGACAGCGCCAAGCCCCGTCGAGTTCTTTGAACGAGCCATTTAGCTTATTAAGCCAATTCAACACTTCCTCTGGGGAAACGTCACATTTGGGCAGTTCTCCATCATCTCCATCTTTCGGCCTCTCGCTTATTGGTGATTGGGCTTCCGAAAGCTTGACGTCGGGTTCACTTGCCTGACTGATACCACCGACAACAACGTAATACCACTGCATTTTAGTAAGCTCGGTCTCCGCCATGTAGAATTTTATTCCGTTGGTCGTAACAGGAAGGAACCGGATGCCCGTCTCCTCAAGGATGGTATCAAGATCGATCTCTTTCGATTCTGAGGGAACAGGCGCTTGATGTTGAGGAACAGGGATCACACGTGGCACGTCTGCCGCCCAGCCTGGCTCCGTAGTTTCAGTTCCAGCGGGTTGAGGGATGGGCGTGGGCGCTTTCGTAGTCGTAAAGACCACAACCGCTGCGACCAGGAGTCCGACGCCAATCAGGGCCAAAGGCATCAACCGTTTCATCAGCGATGGCGCCAGGTGGACTCTCTGCGAAGGGACAACAGCGACGGCGGTCACGTTGTCGCCTTCTGGGCCGTTTGCGACCACTGCGCGTGCGATGGCGTTAGTGAGCCGAGCTTCGAGGCTACGGCTGTCACCGGCCAACACGTCCGCCATGGCTCGTAGAGGTGTCCTCTCCCAAAAGCCATCTGTGCAGAGAAGAAAGGTATCCGTCGGGCCTACTTGAGCAGTTCCATAGGTGGGTTCGCGGTAGTCCTTGGTGCCAAGAGACTGCAACAGCCTCCCCTGGTCCGGGTGATTGCCCATCTCGGCTTCAGTAATCTCACCTTGCTCCAAGAGTATCTGCACCACCGAATGATCTCGGGTTCGGGACACGAGTTCACCGTCCCGAAAGCGATACAGACGCGAATCTCCCGAATGGACCCAATGAGCTTCGTTTGGCGTCAAGTAGAGCGCAACAATAGTGGCCGCAGGAGCCCGCTTTTCTCCAGGAGCCGCCAACTCCTCACAAATTCGTTTGTGCGCACTGTGGCACATCGCGAGCAAATTTTCCTTCGGGTTAGGCAAGAATCCATTACGGTCTCTCCATTGATCACCAGCACTTTTGATGACCATCGCAGAGGCTTCACCGCCACTGCGGCTGCCGCCGACGCCATCGCAAACCACGATCAACATCGTGCCTTTGGCCGCGTTGTAAAAGATGTGACGGGCATCTTGTTGTTCGCTTCGACCACCGATGTCGGATCTTGGTGTGGCGGCGCTCCACGGTGGGGAGGTCGCGGTTTGGGCGTCTTCAGCTGGTCGAAGTTTAGGCTTTTCGGTCTTTGGCATAGAGGGTAACTAAGGTTTTACGACGATCACAATGGCAGGGTCCGGCCCCTCAAGGTCTGGAAACACGTCCACAACGGGAGTTCCCGAGACAATCTGCTGAACAGACTCGTCTCCACTCGGTATCAAGATGAGCTGTTTGTCTTGCACGGTGGCGATTTTCTTGCGAGCTGCCTCGGTCCGAAACAGAGGGAAGCTCATGTCCTCTGGATCAGCGAGGCTTCGTAACTCAACATTCTCTCGGTCGCGCTGGAGAATGGAGCGAATCATGTCTGCATTGCTACTGCTCTGGGATGAACCTGTGGCTGGGGCGGGATGATCGGCTAGGGAGAGCCGACAGCGGTATCCGATGGCCCTTGCCGTGACAATGCGCTTGCTGATACAGCGTTCCTTGGTGGCAGCTTTTGCGATAACCACCTGCCGAATGACAAGTCCAAATCGGCGAGCACCGGTGCCCTTGGAAGTCCGGTCGTAGCTGAATATTTGACGCATCTCAGCGGTGTCTGTGCCAGGGTCATAATTCAGTCGATTGGAACCCAAGTGTGTGAACTGGCCGACTCCTCCTACAAACTTGGCTTCATCCCTGGCTTCTTCGGCCACGAGTTCATCACGGGACATCTCCTTTTGATCGGTTGCTTCGCCACTATCGTTCACAACGATCTGCGAGGCGTAATTTTCTGGGCGCATGGGCTGCTCTAGCTCTTCTTTCAGGAACGCGTTCAAGTCCCGATCCAGGTCGTTCGTTGCGGTGCTGGTAGCTGCAGTGACTGTCGTGTTGGGAGCGGGAGTGGGGACTATCGCGAACTTCGTCGGCTCCTTGTTTGCCTGAGCTGGCTGGTTTGGGGGCGACGGAAGCGTCGGCGGAATGGGCGCAACCTGCGGGGGCGAGAGAACGGCAATACGCTCTGATGTTTTGGAGGCTGATTCGCTACCGACCGCCTCGGTAGTTACAGACTTCTGGGTTCCCATTCGTATGGCGATCCAAGCGGCTGTAAACGCAACCACGAGGCACACAAAAAAGGTGAAGATCAATGTTGCTCGATGTGATTTATTTGGGGGCGGTGGCGGAGACGGTTTGCCGAATAAAATGCTGCGCCACTGAGCGATACTCTGCGGGCGATGCTCGGCTTTGATAGCCATTCCCACGTCGATTCCTTTCAACAGGGCCGCAGAGTAACGAGTTCTGTGTCGAACGGACAGCGGCTCATAGTCGTCCCGATCTTTGCGGCGAACTGATTCGGTGGGCTCTTTTCCCGTGATCGCTCTGACAAAGGTTGCTGCTACCGAATAAATATCGGCAGCATGCGTGAGTTTTATGGTTCCAATGCACTGCTCGTAAGAAGTGTAGCCACCGGAATAAAAAATAAGGGACTTTGCATTAGGCGGCTTCTTCTCAGGGCGGGCAGTTCCAAAATCAAGGAGGACAACCGTTCCGTGTCTGGTGATGTAGATATTGCCCGGCTTCACATCACGATGGAGAAGGCCATTGCGATGCACCGCTTCTAATCCATCAAGTATTTGCATGAGGATGGCAACCAATTCCGCTTCCTTGGGGCGTCGTCCAAGATTTTCAAGGTATTGACTGAACGTCTGACCCTCAACATACTGCATGACGATATACGCGGTTGCGTTAGCTTCAATCAGGTTCTTAACCTGGACAATATTTGAGTGTCGGAATCGCGCCAAATGCCGTGCTTCGTCGCTGAACTTTTCAAAAATATCGTTCCAAGTCTTTCGGTCTCCGATGGGAACCACATTGCGACCTTGACGTGTAACATATTTATCCGGATACAATTCCTTTATTGCCACCTCACACCCGAGCTTTGTGTCAGTAGCGAGGTAGGTTATAGCGAATCCTCCTTGTCCGAGGCAGCGCTCGATTCGGAAGTGCTGGATCATTGAACCAGGCCGCAATGCGAAAGGATATTTGGGCGAGGCCATGATCGAGTGAGTCTAGCGAACCAGGAGGCTGAGGACCAGATACAGCACCGCCCAAAGAACCAAAATCGTCGGCAGAGCGATCAGTATTAGTTTGGTCTTCCAAAAAGGCCAAGGGTCACCGATTGGTGTTTCTGGCTTGGGCAAGGGTGGCGGGAGCGGAGGGGGTAGACTGTGCGTGCTCGTTTCTAGGATCACTGTGATAGGCAAAAGAGATCGCCAATCGGAGATGGTCTGTGGCCGCTGCTTTGCCTGAGGGATCAATGCGGTATCAATGGCTCGGCGTAGCTTTTCGGAATACGCCCCCAGCTCCTTTCGTTTGGCTAGGGGCTGATACTTGTCGCCACTATCACCAAGTCGGTCGATAGCCTCTGGTGGAGGGGTTCCGGTGATGGCCCGGTGAAGCACCGCTCCAAGTGCATAAACATCTGTGTAAGGGCCTTGGTTGTGGCTGCTACCATACTGCTCGAATGGGGCGTAGCCCCTCGTGAGAATTGCGCTCATTGGGCGACTCCGGCTTCCAATCAACTGCCGTGCAGCACCGAAGTCGATGAGGAGAGGTTGTCCCGTCTCTGAAACGATGATAATGTTTTCTGGTTTGATGTCTCGATGCAGATAGCCCAGCCGGTGAACGCTTTCCAAGCCATCGAGAAGTGGGAAAAGAAAACTCAGCAACTCCTCCTCTTTAAATGGTAAATAAAGGGGGTCGGTTCCCCACCGTCGGATCACATCTTCTTGTACCCCGATATTCCGACGCAGCAAATAATCCTCAAAGGTAATCCCTTCTGCGTAAGGCATCACATAGTAACTGGTGCCGTTGCTGCTGAACAAATCCAGGATCTTGACCACGTTAGGGTGGTTCACCTGATGAAGGATGGTGGCTTCGCGAAGAAAGTCCTGCTGGCAGTGTTTAAAGCCGTCGCGCAAACTTGTCGAAAGCGGAACGATTTCTTGCGTGGGAGTGGAGCGCGTCGCGAAATCACCAGGGAGAAGTTCCTTGATGACGCATGGAAGGTTGAAGCGATGCGAATGAGCCAAATACGTCACACCGAAGTTCCCGACCCCGAGTGTCCGTTCGATCTCGTAGTGATCCATCCGGAAACCGTTGGGCAGAGCCATCGGAAATTGGGGGTCGTTGTCTGCGCTCATGGTGGATCAGTGCGAGGTTTAGGCTAAAACCGCCGACGGATGGTGGCGGACAGCTCACCAAATTCGAGGCGGTCGCCCTCTTTTAGAGCTTGTTCCTTGAAGGGGCTCTCAAGCCGTCCTCCATTCACTTTCGTTCCATTGGAAGAGTTGCGATCAGCCACGAAGATACTGCCGTTCCTGACTTCCAAATGCAATTGCTGGCGTGATACGCTGTCGTGTTTGATGGGAACCCCGCAAAAATCTGCGTTTCGGCCGACAATCACCCGCCCGCGCCCTTTCACAAAGTCAGAGTCTGTGAGTCCGACCTGCTGACGAAACCCGCTGGGTCCCGTGACATCAAGCTCCCATGCGACTCCCGCGGGTAACGGTGGCGGCTGGACCGGTGGCTTCTTACCTCCATTCATCCAGTTATGGAACCCTTCTTCAAAGACACGAGTGGGAATTTTCTGCTGACTTCGCTGCTGCTTGAACAATAAGACAACGCCAAGAACCACCGCCACCAGAGCTGCTGCGCCCGCGAGTGAAAACAAGATCAACTGCTTGGTGGACGGCTTGCCTAGCGAACTCATATCAACCGGGTCGGCACGGAAAGTCACCGAGTGGTTTTTGAGGAACGGTATCAGTTCTTCAACGGCCGCAATGGCAAATTTCACGTTGTCGCCTCCATCTTTTTTATAGCGATTCTGGCCGACGACTCCAGCTACCCGACCACTTGCATCAATGAAGGGACCACCGCTGTTTCCACCACCAATATTGATGTTGTGTTCGACGATTGTTACAGAGCGCCCCTTGTCGTTCGTCTCATCCCCGTTGTCATCGACCATCAGCAGATGTTGGTTTGTCGTGCGGCTCACGATGCCATTGTTTCCCGAAGGAATGACTGTTTGCCCCACGCTTTTATCTTCCTGCATGTGCTTCGTAATGTCGACCCCATCGGTTTTGAGGTCTAGGTCGTCCAACTTGCTGCCTATAATGTTGAAGAGCGGCGCATAGCTTTCCTGGTCGTCCGCAATTGCAGGGAAGCCATAAGAGCGGACGTGAGCGTCATCCTTTGGCGCTATGGAGTTGATGGGCAACGCTGGTCCCTTCAACTTTGAAGACACTACTGCTAAATCCGCTTCACGATCTGCAGCAAGGACTTCAGCCGAATAGAGCATGATTCGGTCGTTGGCGCTGTGAAGGAGAAAAATTCTCTTCGCACCGGCGATGACGTGGTTGTTCGTCACGACATCGCCTTTGTCATTGATGACGAACCCCGAGCCCACGGCTATTTTACCGGATTTTTTTACCGTGACAAATCGAACACAGGAGCTTTTGATCTGGTCCGTGGGGATTTCAGTTGAGTCGCGATTGCAACTTGGAAGGGCGATCAGCAAAATCGAGAGAAAGAGAAATGTAGACCAGCGTTTCATCGTTGTTGAAGTGTTGTTATTAAATGAGTCACAGATTGGGCATTCCCAAGAACTGGCCGTTGTTTGCGCGAGCCAGTTGCATCAGGAAGTTCACGCAATAGGGCGAAGCATTGTATTCACCGACGGCGATACAGTGGATCTCTTTCTGTCCATGATTGAGCGAGCGAATATCCACGTTAATCTCGTTGCATACGTCTTCGCCAACACGGTTGCCATCACTCGGCGCTCCGTCCGTAATGAGAAAGACGGCCTCCGTGTCGTTGGTCAACGCCTTGCGAAGAGCGGGACCCGTGGGTGTACCACCTTCGACATTCCCAAGAAGACTCTTCACATAACCTTTTGCCACCGTCCGTTGGTGATCGTTCAGAACGACAGGCGCTCCCTGCCATTGGGGCAAATCAATTTTCGTGCCCCCAGGCGTGTGAAAACCAACAATTTGGAGTCTTTGTCCGAGCTTCATCCCGTCGATGATAATGTCACACACGGTTTGAACTACTGGCCTATAATCTTTCTTGGCTGCGTTTTGCTTGTTCAGACTTCCCGAAAGATCAACAACCAGCGTGATGGACTTGGCGCGCGTGACGATGCCAAACACCGCGAGCATGGAGTTTTTGGAAGCCTGATCCTGGAGCTTTCCAATCTCAGTTCTCAAGTCGGCAACCTGCTTGCTGGCCTCGTCCGCTTTCTTCGTTTGCTCTGCGAGTTTTTGCTCAAGTGCACGCGTGTCCTGCTGCGGGGCAACTGGTGTCACGGGTTGAGCCTCCTTTCGGCCAAAGTAGGGTATCAAGATGATGGAGATCACCATGAACGCGCCCATTGCCGAGCAAAAGAGATCGATGGCCGCGAGGCTGAAGATGGTGAACTCGCGTTTCGGGCGGCGCATGGTGAAATGAAGTCAGGGGTTACACCTCCACTGCCGGTGTCTGATGCTTGATGACAGTTACGGTCAAATTATCCTGACTCGACTTGCGCTCAGACTCGACTGCTTGAACCAACTTCTCTGCAAGCTCCCCTGCTGGAAGCTCCGCGTAGATCTCAATTTTGATGGCGATTCGAGACAGCGGAATACTGTTCACTCCATCGCTCGCACAGATCACTATGTCGCCCTGTTCAAGCTGAAAAGCCTTCTCCGGCGCATCTATGCGATGGATTTTCCCACCTGTGAGGGCCGAGGTCAGCACCGCAGAGTCAACGGAGCCCTCTCCAACTGGCTGGACGACGTGCTCTTCATTGAGCCGTTGCATGGCACCGTTGCGGTAGAGGTAGAGAGGGGAGTCACCGACGCTCACCCAGCGCACCTCATTGCAGTGGAAAAATAGGCCTACGAAAGTCGTGCCCATTTCATCAGGTGCACCTCCGCGGCGGGTGTTTTCGGAGGCGATTTCACCATTTGCCGAGCGTAGCGCGTCAAGCATTGCAGGGCGAAGGTCCGACGAGCGCACATCAAGGCGTTGCAGGAAAGTATTCACCACGAGAGCGCTGGCGACCTCACCACGCTCGTGCCCGCCCATGCCATCGGCTAGGGCAAGCAACAAAGCGGCGTTGGGACCAGAACCGAGTGTGCAGAAGCCGTAGCAGTCCTCCTGCTTTTCCCGCACGCCTCGGCTCTGCCGCCCGGCAAATGTGACCTCAGGAATCATGCCTTCTTTTCGTCATTGGTTCCGGCTTCATCCGCAGTGCTCCAATCAAAGTCCGTCCCGCAGAATGGAACAAAGCGTAAAATCGTAGCTCCAATCTTGATGCGATCACCTGCCTTCAGCATGGTGGCTGAGTCGATGGATTTGCCGTTCACTTTCGTGGCGTTGATTCCACTCTCATGAGTGACTTTGAACGCACGGTCATCTGAATCATAGAGAATGCGGGCATGTTTTTCTCCCGTAATGCTAGCGTCCCCAAAATTGAGAATGATCCGATTGCTAGCTTCCCGACCGATGGTGCTCCAACCATAACCGACTTGCACCGAAGTTCCCTTGCCAGGCCCTTGCACGATAACCAGCCAAGCGGCGACGGGATCGGTCATTGCATCTTGTGGTGGCTGCGCTGCAGCACCTGAGGCCGCTGGGGCGCTCCCTTTGGAGAATCCAAGAATTGTTGTCTTGTTAGCCTCTGGTTTTGAAGGCGTAGGGCCAGATGGTTCAGCATTTTCAGGCACGATTCTTGTGCCCGCATCGGGGGTGCCTCCCCATGCAAGGTCGCCGCGATCTACGATTCTGGTTTTCTTATAGTCTGTGTCGCTCATGGTGTTATTCTGTTGTTTGGGTTTGATGAAGAAAGGAATTACTGAGGTTGGTTGCCTGCGTGCAGGCGGTTAATGAGGTGATCCAGGCAATATTGACCCGACTTGTTCAGGGTCTCCTCCTCACGCCCCTGGATGAGGTGCATGGCGAGAAGGAGCACGGCCGCCATGATGAGGCCGAGGAGTGTGGTATCAAAAGCCACGGCCAGCGACTTCGTTACGGTGCTCAGCAGTTGCGGGTCCGTAGGGGATGTGAGGCCGACGACATCAAGTGCGTCACCAATTCCTTTGACTGTGCCTATGAAGCCAAGGCTGGGAATCAGCCACATCAGGTAGCGGATCATGTTGTATCCGATGTCCACCTCATGCATGAACAAGTCGAGGCTCGTGTTCAGCAAGCTGTGCGCCTGGTCAGTGGCTTTAGACGACTGAAACATCAGGGTGATACGCTGAATCAGGCGAGGTAAAAAGTATCCGTGGGTGGCGGCACGAGCGGTCCTTTGATAGACAGCGCCAATACTTTTCGGTGTCAGCATGGGTGCGTTTACATCTTCCGACAGATACCCAAGTTTAAGCTGGCGGCCCTCACGCACTGCCACTAAAGAGCGGAAGAGAATTTCTCCAACCCCAAGGAAGAAGACAATCCACATGACGTTTTGCACAGTCAGAGGATATGTCTTGGCCTGCCGATCAAGCAGCATCCGGGCGTAGTAGCCCTGTGAGTCGAGGACAAGGTGCAAGATGAGAACCAGGAGCAAGCCGGAGATCACCATGCTCACGGATAGTATCAATCTAAGGGAGGTCGCGGATTTCATCGGGGTTTGGTGCTGGTGAGCTCTAGGTCAGCGATATTCGACCTGGCCGTTTTCCGGATTTCGGTAAGGTTGCAGACTCGTTTTGGCAGGAACCGGCGATTGAATCTTTGCCGCTGGCGGAGTCCGCTGCGGCAGCCTTCTGAGCAAGTCTCTCATCTGGACGATATTCGTGCCAAAACGCACGGATTCATCTGGCTTCACAACTTCTTGTTTAATGCGCTCCCAGCGCCCCTGCCGTTGAACGAAGGTGCCGTTTGAGCTGCCGCAGTCCACAAGATAGTAATTTCGGCCATCCGTGCTCACGGTAAGCTCTGCGTGAAGCTTGCTCACGCTTTGCTCGGCATCGTTGAGGATGATGTCGGCATCAGCCCTGCCTATGGTGAAGACTTCGATCATGTTCAGGACTCGGATGAGTTGAGGACGAGTTTGAGACGGATGTCGCCAAGCTCAATTTTGTCGCCATCCTTGAGCACACAATGCTCAACGGGCTTCCCATTCACGCGGGTCTTGTTGGCTGATCGCAAGTCCGTTATTTCAAGACTGCGATCACTCCGCCGGTGAATGTTTGCGTGATGCACCGAAACGCTGTCGTCGAGGAATCGCAGGCTGCTGTCTGAGCTACGGCCGATGGTGAAATTGCCCCGCGTGATTTCATGGCGTGCGACGGATTGGTCTGATTTATCAAACTCCTCCAGCCAACCGATGACAAGACGGGGTGGGCCTTCGTCATCTTCTCCATTGATTGGAAATGGCGGGTGGGGTGGAATCGTGCCTGGAGGGTCATCACGGATGGTCGGGGGGTAAAAAAGTTCCACTGGGTCCTGGATAACCGTATCACCCCGATTCGCCCTGAAGATCAAGAATGCGAGCAACCCAAGAACGAGAAGCCCACCACCAATGACGGCAGGCAGAAACCAGGGCCGCTCATTGATTTTGGGAGCTGTGGACAAAATCAGAGTGTACGTCTTGCTTGCGGAGGCACCCTTAGCATCAGTGACTTGGAAAGTAACGCTGTCGCCGGAGCCATTCGCACTGGCAGGAGTACCGCTGATCGACCCAGATCCATTGTCTAGTGTCATTCCCGCCGGGAGAGCGCCTCCGCTAATCGTCCAGGTAAATGGTGAGACACCTCCGATCGCAGTGAGTGTCTGGCTATACGCCTTGCCAAAAACCACCGGCGGCAGAGTCGCGGGTTCAATGGACAGAGCCGGAGGGGAGTTGGTTACTGAGGAGGATCCAATGTCCTGAGGAATCTCGATCTCCCTCTCAACAACCTTCAATTTCTTTCCTGAATTCAGGTCAAGATTCACCACGAGAGCTTGCTTGCCTGTTGCAATACCTTTCAAGTCCACGGTGACGGCAGCGGAAGCCTTTAGCCGACCGTATAGCTCTGCATTGGGGCTTCCTGGTCGTGAACTGCTGGAGGTGATGATCTCACTGAAGCCCCCTGCGGTCTCTTTTGCGACGTTTCGCAACTCCTGCAGTGCGTTGGTTCCAGCTTGGGTTTTGCTGAATCCGACCACATAGACAGCGATACCTTCCTTGTTAGCCGCAGCAATCAATGCATCGGCGGTATTTCTGGTTTTGTCTGTGTCCGTTGATTTACCCGATGATAAAATGTAGAGCACTTTTCGTTCCACACCTTTCTGATCTTTGAACTGCTCCAGAGCCTCAAGCGCAGAGCGATAGATTTCCGATGTTGCATCCTTTTCCTTGGCAGCTTTATCCAGCATTGCGGCCCTGCCGTCCTGGTTCGGGAGGTCAAAAGCGAAGTTCTTGTGTTTGCTACCGATGGTGCCGATTCCAACTTGAAATAGGGTTCGGGCCTTGTCGTCTGCCAAAAGGCCGTCGGCCATGGCTTTAACTGCTTCGCTAGCTTCTTTAGCGAATCCAACCCCATTATTCTCGCTCACATCGATCACATAATAAACCAACGTTTTTCCCTCATTTGCTGGTTTGTGCGTCGCCACAACTTCTTTCCCTCCAACAGACGCCTGAATCTTTATGATCTCCGCAATGTCATTGAGGCGGACGGTGAACTTTGCTTCCGGCGGCGCAGGAGCGACCTCGACCTTGTCCCGGTCGATAATGAAGTCAGCTCCAACGGCCTTGATATCTACAAGCGCCAAGCCGAGGAGCGCTGCCAGTAACCTACTCTTGAACGAGATCTTCATATTTGGGATGCGATGTTTTTGTGTGGGATTGATTGCTGACTCTTCGTGTTCCTGCAAAGTGAATAGTGCCGCTGACAGCAAAGAACGATATTTTTTGATTTTTTCGGGGGTGAGAGAATTTAGGGTGAAACACATCTATTTCTTCAGCACCCAGCAATTGGCAAGCCACGAGTTCGCCTAATTGTGAATAGTAGCTCTAGCCGTAGTACGGAGGTCACACCAACAGAGCTTTCGCAACACTATTTGTTTTCGAGAACCCGTGTCCTTCGTTGATGTTTTCCGCCCAGATCATCTTGGAATTGATAGCGGTGCTTCATACAAACGGAACGTAACAGCCCCTATTTCATTGGGTTGTCGAACCTCCAAGGTAACAGGTGATCCGTCTGCTCGAATAATCTCCATACCGGCCTCCGGTGTTCCAAATCGATTGCTAGGTCGGGTACTTCTACGTATTATTTTGAATCCGGGAACATCGGTATGCTGCGCAGAACCTTCGGCGCTCACTGCCGACACCTTATCCAAACAATCTTCGCCCTCCAAAGTGACACTGTATCCGAGGAACGTACCAGGCGGTCGGGTCATTTAAAATGATTGGTTCTGCTCGCCGAAGTCTGATGGGTTCGTCGGTGCTTGGCATTCGAAGCCCAGTCACATGCGGCTCACGCGGCTGCTTTTGGAACCGATCATCCAAAGTGCCGATACCCTGCGACGGAAGGTTTTTGGCTTGTCCTAAACAGACGTAACGGTTTTAATTTTGCCCCAGTTGACGGCAGGATTGCTGTGATCTTGATTGCGGGCGAGGCTCTAGTGGAAGATTACGCCTTCTTTCCGCCCAAACGAAGAGCGCAACGAGGGCTCCTCCAATGACAGTAGCGCTCTGCACCTTTCGGTCCAACTCCGCTTATTTGCGTAGACGATTTTTGCCCCAATCAGGAACTTTGTTTGCCGCTCCCTGGAGGGCTAGCATGATGATATCTATGATTGTTACGGTTAACGCAAATGTAGATTAGATGAATTCCCTTTAATCCCAATCGCCATCATCCCAGAAGTCCTCCGATTTACCCATGTGTTCTAGAAGCGCTATCACCTTTGGGTGAGAACCCCAAATAATGAAGGACAAACTCAATAATGAACCCGCAATGACACCTGGCATTTCAAAAAGACCATGCAAGCCTGTTGTCTTGTCAGCACTCAATTCATCAATGGCGAACCAACACAGTGATGAAAAGAAACAAAGCGCAGCCAATCGTCCAACGAGCGAGAATCTTTTGGGTTGAAGAAGGGTGAACCCTAACCCAGCGAAAGATAAACCCAAGCCAACCACCAAGAAATTACAACTCGTCTCGAACCCCCAGAGAACTTTTGCTTCACGGAGTAAAAGTGCCAACCCAAAGACCATAAGCAGCACTTTGTTGAGCGACCACTTTAGGCTGTTAACGTTATTCAGATTTTTCATCTTTAGAGGCTCCTGACCTAGTATTTAACTTTTCCGGCTCAATACTGCATCGGACTAAATCCTCCAATCATGCGACGCAGATGATTGGAGGGGGCGACCCCAAGCGATCGGTCGATCTCAAACTCTTCCTCACTGAGGTATCGAGCCTGTTCGATCAAGGGACGCATTACCCGAGCGGCGGCGGCCTCTCCGCTGCTCTGCGAATACATCTCATTGCCCAATCGACCGATCAGCTCTCCAAGAAGACCGCCAAATGCCTGTGAGAGGCCGTCATCGTCTGACATTCCCTGTCCTACTTTTTTGCCGACCCATCCACTTGGTTTTGCCCAGTTTCTTCCTTCCTGATAGGCATCACTGTACGCTTCGCCAGCACGAGTGCGGTGAGCAGGATATGAGGCAGTCCATCGCTTGACTGCACTAATGTGTGCCGCGACGCGCGGATCGAGGCCGTTGAGAGAAATGGAGTTCAATTCCTCACTCAGGTTCCTCACCACCGTGATCGAGTCACTGGTGCTATATGAAAAAGGACTCGCGTGGAGATACCGTTGCCAAGCCGAGGGCGTCGGACCAGACACGGCTTGGCCGACTCCTGCACAGCTTGTGAGGAGCGCCGCCAACATGGCACAGCATACGACTCGAAGTGTTTTGATCAGATTCATAGTTGGAAGGAGAGTGGGGTTATCTGCCTGAAGTTGCTTGTCTCTGACGATCAGCTTCTATTTGGCGATCTTGCTGTTCGCCGCTGCGGATAACGGAGTCCTGCGCTGTTTGCCCAGCGATGGAACCAAGCACTCCGCCGAGCACCGCGCCCTCAAGGCCACGGCCACGTTGATTGCCAATGATGCCACCGACAATTGCACCACCAATCGTAGTGCCTGTTTTCAATTTCCCACTATGGGCGGCTTCGTTGGTAGCAAATCCCGAGCACGGGACGAGCCCGACCGGGATAACAACAGAGGCCAAAGCAGCGAACAGCGAAACTTTGATGATGCGCGTTTTCAGATGTGTAAGCGTGATGTTCATAGGAGCGGTTGGAGTGGGTTGATGACCACACCAGACTTCTGCACCCAAACTTCTCTCACTGACAGGTAGCGAAGGCTTTTCCAGAGTCATCGGAGGCCCAGAGAAAAGGGGAAGTCATCGTGGAAAGGAAGGGAGGCACTAGCCCAAAATCCGGCATCTGTGACGTGCGCAAGGGAGGTCGGGGCAACAGATGGTCTGCCACTAGGGGCGACGCAGGAGCCGATGTCAGACTGGCTGTTGGGGGGCAGGTCCATAGGTGCATATTGGAATACTACCTGTGAGGTGTAGTGAGGCGAGGCCTGCGGCAGGCTGGTAGCGATCACTGATGCACCACTAAAGCGGCAGAGTGAGCTGGATCAAAAATGGGGCGAACTGAGACTGGTCAGACATTGAGGGGCTTTACAAACAAGGGAAACCTGCCCGCTCGAAGGAACAGCGGCTCATTCAGTAGCCGCGAGGGGAAGACATTCCCCAGCGTAGCCTACTTCTGAAGTCGAAAAGAAATGCCCTGGTCAGGCACGACCATTCCTTCCTGGGTGAACTGAAAATTGACAGCTTTACCAACCATCGCTTCCGCGTTTGTCCCACATAAACGCACGAACTCAGGTGTTCCGAGTTTTCGTTCCCAGCCTTGTGAACCGACATAGATTTGGGCCGATTTGCGGTCTTGGGAGACACCCACGCGGCCATTGTAAATAGCCCGACAAGTATTGAGAATCTTTCCGTCCGGAGCCAATTCCAGGTAGGTACGGTGCCAGGTGATGCCCTTCACGAAGCTAATTTGGTCGGTGAACTCGATGGGTCGCGCGTCACCGACCCGTGTCGTTGAGATATAGTACGGCTTTGGCACTGTGCTGGAAATCCCCTGGGGTTGCTTCGGTGCAGGCGGGTTGGGAGGTGGCGCTGCGGAAGTTTGTTTGCTACTGGACACATTAAAAATCAAAGCTCGCTGCGCGGTGATAGATAGCCTCCCACCCTCGTTTTTCACAGTCATCGAAAGATCGGCCTGGCCTTTGTACCAGTCGCCAACTGCACTCTCATTGGAGAATGAAATCGTATAGGTGGCCTTCCAGACGCCCGACACGTTAATCACAGAAATCGATCCGACCACCTCCTCGGTACCTTTGTGCCACTTTTTGCGATATTCCGCCTCCTCAGCTTGGATTTGGCTGACTGGAATGAATCCCTTATCGAGGAAATCCACCCTCTGATCATAGTCAGACATCATCCCGGCGACATCACCACGTGAGGCTTTGGCGTGATGTTCGCTCAAAAAGATCTTCACATCCTCCTCCATTATCGCACGAGGAGCCTCTGGAGCGGTCTTTTTCACAGCCTTCATTACCAGCAATGAAGTCGAATCCTGGCTTAGATTGAAAATTTGCGGAGATTCAAGTTCGGGGAGCTTGGCAGGCAGGGCAGCAGAACTGGGATTAATGGAAGCCCACCATTTGCGGGTGATGGCTGGCTTCCACTCCGCCATGCTCCCAAGCCTCCAAAAGTGCAGTGTGGAGGCAATAGCTTCCGTCATGCTGCTCCCATCATGTGTCTGCACGATGAAAACGGCCCGGCGACCTTTCCACTCACTCAAGCGAGCCAGCGCCCGCACCTGCTTGTAATCGGGCCCGACAGTCGCGTTGTTCAGCGGATTTCGAAGAGGTGCATACACTAGCAAGCATAGCTCCTTGGATTCGATCTGGTTATGCGGGCCGAGGTCAGCGATTTCTTCCACCGGCAGTGGCATGTCCACCTCAAAAATGAACTCCGGACAGGTTGCCTTCCTCATAAATGTCACCTCGATCTGCCCGTTCTGGAGTCGAACGAACTTGGATCCGTCCGCTGAGCAAAGCACCCTATCGCCCTCGTTCGCGAGAAGTGACTTGAAACCGAAGCCTAAAGGCAGCTTGGGATGATCAAAAGCGAAAACGGTCTGGCCTGAAAACTCCCAATTTGAGTTGGGTTCCCGCCGTGAGGGAGGAATCCCTGATTTGACCATGGTTCGGAGACCCAACCGCCAGCCAGTCTGCTCCGGCCAATTCAACCTGGGACCTTCAATCCAGCTTTTCTTCCCGGCGTCATCCAATTTCTTGAAACTCGGGGACTCTTTGAACTCCCCGAGTTCCAACTTTTCAAGATCAAAAGTAAGCGGAGCCTCATCCTCGGGAAAGAAAGCGAGTTCATGCTCCTGCCACCAGAATAGATCGCCGCCAGGAACATCTCCGCCAGGCGGACGAGGAAGCTCTATTGCTACACCGGTCTCAATTTTCAAAATCCAGATGCGTCGGGCTGCCCCATCGCCAAGTGTACATGCGATGGATTTCTGATCAGGTGCCCAAGCTAGAACGCCGTGGGGAAAAGATGGCACGCCTATGGATGCCACCTTGGTAAAGCGATGCAGGTCATAAACCCCGACGGCAGTTGTCCCTCCAGCAGCATCGCCAAAAGCAATCATCACGCCATCGGGAGACAATGCAACCGGGGACGAACTTTGCACATTTGGGATAATCTTAGCGAAGTCGGGCTGGAGTTCTCCCAAACCCGCAGTTTTGATGCCCTCAGGAACGGCATAGCGGAAAGGCGGGGGAGCAGGAGGTGGAGGCGGGGCTTTTAGAACAGGTGGAGCGGGTGGTGGGGGATCCACAGCCATCGGTTGACCTACTCGCGAGAGTGGCGACGCGTAGGCGAGCACGGCCACTGCCGCAATGCACCTTCTCATCCATTTCAACCAGGGTAGCGGCGTGGACTGCAAATCTGACTTTTGAACCGATAGGTTTTTTGGGGCAATTCCAGCGCCCACAATTCCACCCACGAAGCCGCAAAGCACACTCGGAAGCACAGAGGCCAAACCGACCGCCAAGATCATCCACATTTGCGCTCGACGCAGAATATCTAGGGCCGCTGTAGTGGCGGAATAGGAGGCTAGCGTCGCCATTAAGATCAGTACACTTCCTGCGGCCACGGCCGCCCAGATACCTGCACTCATTCCAATTCTCGCACCAACTCCGGAGGCTTGCTCGCTCCCCGCAAGCTGCTTACAGCTTAACAGAACGGCCATGCAGCCAGACATGAAACTCAATGCTAGAGTGACCAGAAGAAGCACGTGAGCCAAATTCAATCCGATAGCGGGACTTTGCAGGAACTCCACAAAAAGTGGGGCTGGAACTCCTCCGCATAGCCCGGTTATCAACACCGTCAGGCGGGATTTGTCTGTGATTGATGATTCGAGCGAGTCAGTCACACTTTGACCACTATCACATCAGCGGTTTTCGGACAAGTGGCGTGGCGATCTGCTGGATTTTTGCCAGCATAACCTAAGGCGGTTCAGTCACTCCATGCTCCCATTTTCGGACATTGTCGGCGTCAGTGTGAATCTTCCGACTAAACCCATACTGGCTCAAACCTAGCAATCTGCGTCCTTTCAACACGAGATCAGCGGAGGTTTCGGAGGCGCCTGGATATTGCTCAAGAAACCCAATCAGGCGTGGCCAGTATGAAGCAATTGGAGCGACTTCATCCCGCTCCCAGCGTTCGTAGCTTTTTCGCACGGTGTTCGAACGATACGCTGCCTGTTTCTGTGTGAGTTTCAAAAGAAGTCGCCTAGATCGGAGATACTGTCCCAAAATTTCTAAGTTCAACTTAAACCCTTTGTGAACCAAAGTTCGAAACCTCAGGGCTTCTGTAGAAGCCTGATCGTGAACTGGCGGAATAGGCTGATGTATTGATGTGATCGTAGACGTGTCATTTTTGGCACAAAAGGACTTTTTTCTTTCGCGAGAGAAGCAAATCCATTAGATAAGTCTTTGTATGGCAAAAAAGGAAACTATCACGAAACAGTCAGATTCAGGAGCGGCACAGGTCAACTTTATGGAGCTCCAGAAACGTGTAATAGAGGGTTCCATTGAGGAGGATGAATTGAAAAAATTCTTCGTGCGCACCCCAAATAATGAGGAATCCCTAGAGCCACATTTCCAACTTGATCCTGCCCGGGTAAAGGTCCCACCTGAAGAGGCAACGCTGGAGTCGGCGCAGATGATGAACACTGCCAATGCCTGGTGCTACCTAATGCGCAAAAACGAGTATTATCGACGAATCAATAAGCCCGGCGGCAACAAGCTTATCCGCGTCATGGCGGAGGGGGACTCCTGGTTTCAATATCCTTTCATCCTGCATGATGTGATCGATCACATCGCCGAACGCAAGGACGTTGCTGTTCGCTGCTTCAGTGCAGCAGGGGATGTGCTGAGCAACATGGTTGCTCGACCGCAGTTTCTGGAAACGATTCGAACGGAGCGTCCGAAATACTTCCTGCTAAGCGGCGGTGGCAACGACCTCGTGGATGGCGACGGTCTGCGCAAACTACTGAAGCCCTTTGACCCAAAGCTGAAGCCAAAAAACTACATGAATGCAGAATACTCAGCTTTTAAGGCACGCCTCTTGCGCCTTTTCAAGGACATATTCAACCTGATCTACCATGAAGATCCGACTATCCACATCATCTGCCATGGCTACAGTTACGCTATCCCAAATAGTAAGCGCGGCCCATGGCTGGGACGGCCCATGGAGGACATCGGCATCACTGACCGGGCGTTGCAGATGCAGATTATGACCCTCATCGTGGATGACATCAACACTGCTGTTAGTAGGGCCGCCACCGCCGCCCGCAAGGCCGGGATCACCGTTTCTTTTGTGGACAATCGCAAGCTGGTTCCCGCCGACGGCTGGCATGACGAGTTTCACCCGAACTCCAAATGGTTCGGCAAGGTGGCCGCGACTATCAGCGCGCTGATCAAGTGACGGCGCGTCCACTTTCAGGCTAACTAAATCCAGTTCAAAAATCAAACCACGTCTACCCTTATGAGTTCTCCCATCCAGCCCAGCTTCCTTCGTGAAACCCCACTTTCCTCTCCTTCCCCCGCACCCACTTTTGAGATTTCCGGTTTCGAAAGTGCAGGGGCGGCCCCCCTCGCCATCATTGATCGGCCGGCGGCGGACATACCTGCGGACAAGGCGCAAAAGCACCGGGCGCGGGATTTGTTCATCCGCGGCGTCCTGACGGAGGATCAGATGAAGGAAGCCTCTTCCTCCATGGGCGGGTTTGAGGCCATCATCGGCAAGGCGGACTTTCTGCCGGCCTATTTCCTGGAGCAGGGCGTTGTGGTCAGCCGGGCCACCTGTCTGATCAAGGCCTCCGGCGTGGCCTACAACGGGGTGTATCTGCCGGAATGGACGGGCACTGGCTTCCTCATCGGCGGAAACATCCTGGTAACGAACAACCACGTGCTGAACAGCCGCGATGTGGCCACCAGTGGGGAGTGCGTCTTCAATTTTCAAAAGACCGTGGCCGGTCTCAATGCACCCACAAAGAGCTTCCGCCTGCGGCCGGACATCCTCTTTATCACGAGTCCTGCTGTGGGCGGGCTGGACTACACCTTTGTGGCGGTGGACGGGGACCCCGCGCGGGAGTTCGGCAGCGTGCCGGTCACCCGCAAGGCCTTCGAAATCGCCAAGACTGAGTATGCCAATGTGGTCAGCCACCCGAACGGCAAACCGAAGGTGGTCAGCATCAAGGAAAACGAGGTCAAAGGGCAGGACAAGCTGGTGGTCCACTACACCTCTGACACGATGCCCGGCAGCTCCGGTGCCGGAGTGACCAATAACATGTGGCAGCTCGTGGCCCTGCATCATGCCTCTCAGCCCACCGACATTCCCGGCTTCCCCATTCTGAATGAAGGCATCAAGTTTTCCGCTATCGCCGCGGACCTAGAGAACCGTGTGCAGGCCAGGGCGGCGGACGCGGCCATGGCCGCACGCGTGCTGGGGGTGTTTGACGGGGTGGATGAGCGGCTCGGCTTCTTTGGCACGCTAGGGCGTCCGTCGCAGGCCGCCGGCAGCGGGCTGGAGCAACTGGTGAATACCTACCAGGGCGGGGACAAGGACATCGATGTCGGCTTTTGGAATGTGGAATGGCTCAGCAACCGCTATGAAGGGAAAGCCGCCGCCGTGGCACAGGTCATCTATGACATGCGGCTGGATGTCTGGTGCCTGGAGGAGTCCTCCCCGAATGGCCTGCAGGCAGTGGTGGATGAGTTGAAAAGCGCCTACGACCTTGACTTTGCCTACGCTGCGGCCGAACCGGATGCAGCGGATAGCAAACAAAGCTGCACCCTGCTGTGGAATACGACCACGGTGGAAGGCGGCCAGGTACCCTGGGGGGAGCCCGCTGAGACCTGGATCAGCCTGCACAGCAGGGACTTTGCCCAGACCGGGCTGGAGGCCGTGCATGGCCAGATCTTCAACCGCTATCCGGCACTGTTCCGCTTCCGCAGCGTGGCGGATGCCGCCCCGGGCAAAAAGCTGGACTTCCACATCGTGCCCCTGCACCTGAAGGCCATGGATGAAGGCAGCCTCAGACGGACCATGGCGTCCAAGATCATTGCCGCCGCTGTCAACCAACGCCTGGCCGCAGAACCGGATTCCGAATACATCATCGGCGGCGACTTCAATGCCGAGATCGCCAGCCAGGACTTCGCCGCACTCTCAGACGGCGGTTTCGTGGCGATCAGCGCGGAGGATGAGGCCAACGGCGTCTTCACCTACCTGAAGCGCCCCTACCTGTCCCTGATCGATCACATCTACCTCTCTCCGAACCTGGCCGCTGGGTCTGGAGCGGACAGCTTTTTTGTCGTGGCTGCGGACAGCGCCTACCCGGACTACATCCGAACCATCAGCGACCACCGGCCCATAGTCTTTCGCATGAGTCTGGGCGGCAGCAGTGATGGGGGCAGCGGATTTGAGGGCACGGCCACCCCGGGCCCGGATGCCGCCCGGCAGCAGGCCGTGGCCACGCTGAAGGCCCTGTGGGAAAAGGCAGGCGTGAAGACTGCCTGAGATCAGGATCTCTTCGCCGAAAAGTCAAAAGAGCGAGATTCATGGCGCACCCCTTTTTCCAAGTTCCAGCCTATCCTTGGCATCGGGAGGAAGCGCGCGCTTTCCACAAGCTCCTATATCAGACTCTTCGCGGCATTCCGCTAATCGACAGATATTATAACGCCTGCTCGGCCGAATTGGTTCCGCTTCATTTGGGCCAGCCCGTCGACTTTGTCTGGAAGGAGTTTTTGGAAAATATCACCGCTAAGGGCGTGTTGCAGGCCTTTGTGGAAAAAGTGGAGGTGGACTTCAAAAAGACCCCCGGCATGGGAGAGGTAATTGCCAGGATCCAGGCGGCCATTCCGGCGGTCCGGAAAAAAGTCATCTCGGAGGATGTCGTGGTCCTGGACCAGGAGGAGCTGCGCACGCAAATGGAGCTGATCGAGTCTTCGACCAGTCTGAAAAAAGTGCTGGTGGTGCGTGGTGGCTCACGAAGCGGCAAGAGCCATGGCCGGTATGTGTTTGACAGCGTGGCGCAGGACATGTCGGCCGTTTCCGTCTATGTCTGCCAGGACCTGGTGGTCACGGTGGATGATGTCGTGAACCTGCTTTTCAGCACGCTGGAGTCATCGAATGAAATGCCCGCGAGACACACGAGCCCGGAGGCTTGGTATCGCCAGGTCTGCTTCAAGCTCAAGGAGTGTGCATCGAAAGGCAAAAAGCAGGTCTGGATCGCCGTGGACGATCTCGGCCCAGCACTGGATGGAACCGCCAGACTGGACGAGGAGATCCGCAATTTCTTTGACCAGTTTGTCCTGCAGATGCCTAACCATGATTTCAGGAAATGGTTCCGTCTGATGTTTATCCACTATCCGGACAGCGTGCCCGTCAGATGGAAAAAGGAGCATTGGATCGCGGAGCGGATGGACGCCTCCAAGGTGACGGCCAAGGAGGTCAAAGAAGCGCTCAAGGTCTGCGCGGACAGTTATGATCTGAAGATGCTGGATGCCGACCTGGAGAAACGGGCGCAGGAGATCGTTGCCAACGCAGACAAACCCGTGCCTCCGGGTGAGGACCAGGCAGACCGGCTGCAGAGGATTCATGACGCAGTCATCCAGGCGATAAATCTCATGAAGGCGACGGCTGCCAGTTACGCCGCTGCCGCCCCGCAGACACCCCGAATGGAAGGAGGTGGGATATGATTATCGGACGCCGCAGCATTCATGATGTCACCGCCTTTTCCCAGGGACTGGAAAAAGCGGCCCGGGGGGTGATCCGCATCACCAGTGACGTTGCCGAAGATGCGAGCGTGTGCTCCGGCTTTTTGATCACTGATTCCCTGGTCATCGTGCCAGCCTATGCGCTGGCCAATAATCCAAGTAAAGTTTTCCTAACCGGAAGTTTCACAGACGATGACGACAGGTTTGAAATGGAGTTGATCAGCAAGGACCTGCCTTCAGCGATCCTTTCAGCCGAAGTGCGTCCTGTCGTGCTGCGTCTTCAGAGCGCCTTCCCTGAGCGCGTTTTGACCTTGGGGATGGAAAGCTCTGTGGTGGATGAACCGATGTTTGTGCTTCATTTTCCCCAGGGCATGCGAAAGGTAAGTCTGAGCATCGGTCGTATGGTTGAAGCTGAGGCCGGGTGGCTGCACTATGATGCGGATACCGAAGGTGGCTCGGGCGGCGGGGCTATTTTCAGCGAAAGGAACTGGGCGGTGATCGGCATGCATGTCGTGTCAGATCATGAGCGCCAGTTGAACAAGGGTGTGACCCTATCGGCCATGCTGGACGCGCTACGGATTTCTCCGGCCTGGGGGGAGATCGCCGCCTACCATCGGCTGGCGGATGTATCGGTCGCCAGACCCGATCCGGAATGTTCCCGGCCTCAGGAGACCGTTGTGGAAATCGAGTCCCTCATCAAAGCGGCGGTGCAGTGGAGCTTTGACCCGGGGACGCTGGAGCATGCCGCCCAGGTGCAGCCTTTGGTGGTGGTGCAGCCGGGCGCATCGAACTGGATGTTGAAGGCGTCTGAAAGGCAGCGGATCCTTTCCCAGGCGGGTGATCTGCACGCGCTGCGGGGCGTGTATGAAAAGCTCGATGAAGTGATCTCTTCTCCGGGCCAGCAGGTGATCGACCGCATCCTGGAAGGCCCGCCCTATGATCTGGACCGAATCAAGGAGGAACTGCTGCCCTACTGGCAGCAGGCGGTGCGCTGGTTCGGGCCGGTCGAGCCGCAACTGCCCACGGCGGTGGAGGTGAACCAGAACCTGGAAAAACGCCGGGTGCGCAGCCGGCTGGAAAAAATCACCGGGCAGGACTTCCGGGGCCGTAGGCAGGAGCTGGCCTTGCTGAAGGCCTGGTATGAAAACGATGAGATGGGGCCAATGGTAGTCAGCGGCATTGGCGGGATGGGAAAGTCAGCCCTGGTCGCCAAATTCGCCCTCAGCCTGCCAGAGACCGCGGTGCTGTTGTGGCTGGACTTTGATCGGGCGGATCTAGCCCCTGATGACGCCGTGTCCATCCTCAGCCTAATGATGGAGCAGATGGCCCTGCAGTTGCCGGACTTTACCGGCAGGACCATCTCGGAGGCGGACTGGAAAAGGTTTGCCGGGGAAATCGGAACCGCCATCGCCGAAGGCCCCGGTTGCCTCCTCGTGCTGGACGGCTTTGAGGTGGCGCAGCACTTCAAGCAGTATCAGGAGATCTGGGAGGTGCTGGAGATCATCCTATCCCAGGCTTCGAATCTTCGGGTCATTGTCAGCGGCCGCGCCCCGGTCAGGGAGCTGAAGCTGAATGATCGGAAGGCAGGCAGCCTGCCTCTCGAAAAGCTGGCCGAAGAAGACGTCGTTTCATGGCTAAGGACCCACGGCATCGAAGACCCGGAGGTGGTGATGAAGATCACCCGAATCTCTAGGGGGATGCCCCTGATCCTGCGGATGGCCGTTTATCTCGTGGACAAGGGGGAAGTCAAAGTAATCGAAGACCTGCCTCAGAATCTCCACGACATCCTGATTGAAGGTTATCTCTACCAGCGCATCTTGGACCGGGTGGTCGATCCTGAACTGATGTCCGTGGCCAGGGAGGCGCTGGTGTTGCGTCGGCTCGATCCCCAGATCCTGAACGCGGTGATAACGGGAAAAGCCCTCAAAGGCATGGAGGTGGAAGACGTTTACACTCGGCTCCAGCATGAGATCAGTCTGGTGGATGATGAAGCATTGACCCTTCCAACGGGGGGGGATGGCAGCCTAGCTCTGAGACCGGAGGTGCGTTGCGCCACCCTCTGCCTGCTGGAGCACGAAGACCAAGCCTTGGTCAGGGAACTGGATACCCGGGCCGTCGCCTGGTATGCGGAGCAGGATCTGACTCAGCCAGAGAATGCGGCGGAACTCGTGTATCATAGTTTGCGACTGAAGAACCTAGCCAGGGCTAAGGCCGCCTGGCTGCCGGAATGCGCTAGCCTGCTGAAATTCGCAGAAGAGGAACTGCCGGAAGACGCCAAGGCAGAGCGCAAGTGGTTGCGTGAGCAACTCGCTGGGACCGGTGGGGACGGGGACTTGAAAATTTGGGAGCAGGAGGCGGTCCAGCGGATTCGGTCATCCCTGAGCCGAGGCCTGGAGCGGACTCTTTTCGGCATTTTGGGGGAAAAGACGCAGCGCAGTGAAAACAGTCCCCTCATATTCTATGATGCCTGGGCGTGCTTCAAAGTAGGGGATTTGCAAGCAGCTTGGAACATCCTCAATGCTGCTGAAGAAAGTGCCGGACATATTCGACGTGATCGGACGGTGCTGGGTGCCCTGTTGGCACGAGAGTTGGGTAAGTTAGAGACCGCCGACCAATGGCTGGCAAAAATTCTGGCGGATGACTGGCCTTCTGGCAACGAACATCCGATAAGAATTGAGGCTCTAGCTATCCGTTCGGCGCGCATTCGGCTGACCATAGACCTCCAGGGGGAAAAGACGCTCGCGGAAGAACTAAAAGGAGCGCCGGAATTCTTATTTCATGAGTTGAGAAGGATTCTGACCGAGGCAGACGTCACGCTGCCGAGCCTAAACTTCCTTTTTGATCGGAATCGCAATATCGAGTCCTACAGGAGATCGACGGTGATTCCAATGCACCACGAGGCTTTGACACACTTCCGGCACAGCATCGAGAGAATAAGATCCTACAAGGCCACGAGCATGGATAACAATCTACAGGTGTTCAATCCTGGAGATTTAAACAACATGGACACATCATCTTTGGGCTGGCATCTACAGGCTCTTGCCACCCGACGTTGGGACCTAGTAACCACGGACCTATATCTGGCCGAGGTGTGCGAACACGCTCTCGCCAGACACGGATATCCGGATGAGCTCCAGCTCTCCGTCGTCGCCAGTCTGATGCCTTTCCGTGGCGTCCCTCTGTCCACCCCGGATGCTCGCTTTGAGTCTTTAGATGAACTGCTACTACATCTCTACTTTGAGCGTGAGTTGCAAAAGGTTACCCTTCCCGGCAACAGGATCAGGAAGAACAAGGAACTGATCCTATCACAAATTCCCCGTCTCCTCTCGGTTCCTTCCTTTTTGAGGTGCCTGGAGCGAGGCATGGAATCATCCGTCTCGCTGAAAGAAAACGACGCAGTCCGTTTGTTTGAATTATTCGAACTCGAACTCGATCCCGCTAAAATCTTCTTCATGTTTTACGTGCTGGCCCCCGACCCGCTGGAGGCTCTCTGCGAGCACCTAGCCCATCCTGTCAATTCTACCGATTCAGTTCCTTTTCCCTCCTCCTCATATGGCCTTCAATCTTGACATGTTCCCCTATCCTTGGACCGAACCGGCGGCACAGGAGCTGCTGACCCGGCTCAGCCAGATTCACCCCACGTCCAAGGCCGCCCAGTTTGTGGCCACAACGGTCGGCATGGATCCCGGTTACATTCACTGGGAACAGCCCGTGGTTTACGTCTGGATCGAGATCCTCACGAAAGCCTCCACGGAGGGACTACTTCGGGCGATGGTCCAGAAGCAGCATGACCTGCTGAAGGACAGCAGCCCCCACAAAGTCTTCTTGGCAGACCTGCTGGAAAACAAGCGGCCCGCCTATGGCTCCGATCCTCGAGACTTAGTCGGTGCGCCGAACTTCATCGCCAACGACGACGAGGTGATGGAGCCGGAGGCCCTGCTGTATTACGATGACCTGACCCTGCCGATCGGCAAGGTGCGGGGCCTGATCAGCACCCTGCAAAAACTCATGGAGTATGCGCCCTCCGTCTGCCGGTTGGTGGTGGATTTTAACGGCCAGACCGGCCATGGCACGGGTTTTCGCATCGGGCCGGACCTATTGCTGACCAACTGGCATGTGCTGACCAATCCCTACACGAAACAGAGATGCTCGACCGTCACAGCAGAGTTTGGCTATGAGGACAATGGCCAGGGCGGGGCGCTGTCATCCACCCTCATCCCTTGCGATGTCGCCAGCATCGTCACCGACAAGGCGGACGACTGGGCCGTCATCAAGACAACGACCGCGATGCCCGATGCCTGGCCCATCCTAAAACTCAGTGAAGCCTGCGAGCCGAAGCTCCATGAGCCTGCTTACATCATCCAGCACCCCGGGGGTGAGCGGAAACGGATGGGCTTTGTGCGCAACCAAGTCTCCTTCTTTGATACCCGCGTGACCCATTACCTGACGGACACCCAGGCCGGCTCCTCAGGTTCCCCGGTCTGGAATGCCGATGGCTGCCTCATCGCCCTGCACCATGCCGGTGGTCGGCCGCAGGAGGTGGTGGGGAAACCGCCAGTCAGCAAGAATGAAGGCATCCGCATCTCCCGCGTGGTCGCCGGACTGCAGGCCGCCGGGGTGGACATCGCCTAGGTCACGTGAACGTCATCCCGAAGGCTGACTGACCCACTATGGCACTCACAGACGCTCAGATCGGCACGGTCGTCACCGTGGTGGGGAAGGTCTTTTCACCGACGGACCCAGGGCTTTATCTCCTGGTGCTGACCCGCGTAGGACTGGACATGTCAAAGATCGTGGTGCTGAACAGTAATTGGTATCAGCAGGTGATCGATTTGGTGAAGGAGCTTCAACGACGCGGGGCCCTGCGGGTATTCATCCTTGCCGTGTTGGATAAGTTGCCCGGCAATCCCGAAGTCCAGTCCACCCTGCCGCCGCTGCTGTCTGACCTGGAGCAGGAGGATGTCCACCCGGCGCAGACCGTGGCCCAGGGGCTGGGTGGTCTGCAGGCCAGCTTGCATGACGCTGCTGTCAAAGCTGCAGCCAAGACCCTGGAGAGCAGTCTGGAATCGCTCACCCAGGACATCTTCACCATGAATGCCTACAAGTTGCTGCATGACTGCCTGCACCGGCTGCCGGCACAATTGAAAATCATTGAGCCGGCCATACGGAATATCTCGGCTCCGACCTTCAAACTGACCGCCGCACAATGCCAGGATGAGATCAAAAGCCTAGTCAATCTGGGACGAAGTGTCCTCAACGGCATCCATCCCTCTCTGGCCGCTGAACGCGCGACTGAGCAGGACTGGCTGGACGAACTGGCCGGGATCGGGGCCAGGCTCGGGGCGCTACGTAAGGATCCGCTGGTTCCTAGCCCCAACCCCGGAGGCCCCCCGCGACCCAATCCCCTGGGGATCCAGATCATCCATAACCTCCGCTCCATGCACCTCCGGCAGCCCTCACGGATCGATGGACTGCTGACCGCCTATGCCAGCACGTTGGAGCTGGAAAGGCTGGAGAAGCTCTTCGACGATATCATCGCCGTGCCTGCCGCAGCGGCATCGTTAAAAGACTCTCTGCAAAGCGCCAGCACCTCCCTCAACCAGATCAAGCTGCAGATCCAGGCGCTGATCCACCGGCATCGATACTGGCAGAAGATCGACAAGGAACTCCTGGTCGCGGCGGATGAACTGCCCAAAAATTCGGCGGATCCCGGGGACTTTCCCGCCCTTTGGGAGGGCATCCGCAACGAGGTGGATAACATGATCATGATCGAGCCGAACACGGAGGTCAGCACTACCCTGAAAGACTTGGCCACGGCCATCGACACGCATGGTCTCTCCGACTGGTCCGCCGCCAGGGATCCGTTTGAAAGCCACCGGGCCTGGTGCATGATCTACTTCTTTTCGGTCGATACGGAACTGAAGGATAAGTGCAAGGAAGCTGCTGATATAGGGGCTTCCCTGAGAAACCTGCTCAATAACCTCTAATCTATGTCCCAGCCTTCTCAAACACTCGCCCCTGAGGCCTTCCGTTCCGCGGGAGAGGTGCGCACGGAGCACTCCAATCTGCTTCAGCGTCGCGGTTCCACGGGGCCCATCGCAGAGGCCGAGGTGATCGCCTTTCTCAAGGCGGTCAGTGCCACAGGCCACCTCCTACCCGACAGCGATCCCGACGCGCGTGAGTCGGTTCGGGGCATCCTGGACTACTGGACCGCCACCCTCCTGAGCATGAATCCGCAACTGGCCCGGGAGGCTCCGTCCTATCTACTGCTACAGCCCTATCAGCAGGAGGAGGTCCAGGCCCTGGAGGCCCATTTTGAGAGCCAGGACGCAGAGCTGAGCCAGGTCATCGACCTGGCCGGACTCTTCACCGACCAGGCGTCAAAAAAACAGAAGCAGCTTCTCGGCAAACTACTGCTGCGGTTGGTGCATCTCAAAAAAGGCTCCGTGGAGCCCTACACCGCCCTGGTGCAGCCCTCCGATCTGGACGATCTGGCGGAGAAGGCGGTCTGCGATGAGCTTTTGAAAATGAAGATCCTGGTCTCACGGCAGGAGGATGGGCAGCTCACCCTGCGGCATGAAAAGCTCTTCACGGAATGGCCTTTCCTGGCGGAACGCATCAAGCACCGCCGTGAGTTCCGGGAATTTGCCATCAGTTGGCGAAAAGGGAACCGCTCCGCCGCAGCGCTGCTAAACCGGGGTAAGGAACTCGAGGAAGCCAAAAGCTACCGCGATCTGGAGCCCGTAGAAAACGACTTTTTGGCGGGGAGCCTTGCCCGCGAGAAGGGCGTCTGGAATGACCGACTGATCGCTGCCGGCATCGCTATTGTGGTGCTGCTCGGCATGACTGTGTGGATCTATATGAAGTATCAGGATGTGGACAAAAAAAATATCGAGGTGACTACCCAGGCCGACCAACTTGAGGACCAGAAAAAGGAACTTGAAGTGCTGGTCAAAGACCGGGACAAGGCCATCGCAGGTCTTCGAGCGAAGGAAATAATCGATCAACAGCAGAAGGAGGAACTGCAAAAGCAAAAAGTCGAACTCGAAGCCAGGGGCAGGGATCTAACGTCGGCCAGGGACAAACTCGCCGCCGAAAAAGATGAGGCGCTGGAGAAACTGAAACTGCTGACCACGAGCCTGGAAGATGCCGCAAAATACAAGGTTAAGGCGGATCTCTTAGAGCAGCAGATAACCCAGGTGGCCAACAATATCGCCGAGGGGAAAAGCTTTGCCCCGCAGGCCCGGGAGATCCTCACGACTTACCGGACCGGTGTCCAGGATGATACGAAAAAGGCCACCGAAGAAATCACCCACGCCCCACTGGCGCAATCCTTGGCCAATTTTGACTTGGGCACACAGCAGGCCCTGCAGCCAGGTAACGGCATCTCTACCCGGTCCAAGTCCGGGGAGAGCCGCGGCAGCCTGGGCGTCTTCGTCCAGGATGCGGCCAATAACCTCTACATCGTCTCCCCGGCCTACATCCTCTCCGGCGGTGCGGGCACACCCGTTTTTACCGGACGTGAGAAAAAGGAGGCGCAGATCGGCACTGTCAGCGGCATCACCAGCCTGGATGCCTCCGACCTGACCAATCTGGGCCTGGTGAAGCTAAATGCCGGAGTGCCCGCCTCCAATGTGGTGGACGGGTTGGGAGAGATCAAGGGGATCGAGCCCAATCCAGTGCACGGCATGGAGGTCATCCTCCTCGGCAGCGGCTCCGGCATCAGTGAGGGGAAGATCCTCGACACCCGTAACGACGGCACTATCGTTACGGACCGACGGATTTCCCAGCCAGGTGATGAAGGCGCTCCTGTTATCGCCAAAGGAAGCAAAAGGCTCGTGGGGTTGCTGATTTCATCTACCACGGACACGTCCATTTTGAAATCCATCAAGCCTTTACTGGCCGAACATGGCCTGAAGATCTATCAGACCACTCCGGCCACTAAAAACGACTTCTCCGGTGTTCTGGCGGAGATCTTTGTCTCGGCGGACAACGCCCTTAATATCACCCGCGCGGCGAAGTATGTGAAGGCTTTGCAAATGGCCGGCGTTCGCCTGCCTGTGCCGGAGGCCCAGCCGCGCAACAAGGTCCCCTCGACGATCAGTGAAGTCCGTTATTTCTACGAAAATTCGGAGAACAAGGCCATCGCGGAAAAGGTGATGGCGGAACTCATTCAGGCTGGCCTTCCCGCCAATAAAGTCCGCGTCTACCCGACGCCGGATGCCACGGCCCCTCAACGCTTCATCCAGATCTCCCTAGCCAAGGCCGCCTTCGCTGCATCGCCTCCGCGCCGCCGCTGACCCGCCGATCTTCCTGCCCACCTCAAATCTCCCAACTCCACCCCACCACCTCCATGCCCACCACGGACGCCACCTGCCTCACTCGTTCCGGTTTCAACCTAGACATCGCCGTCTTCCTCGCCGAAGCCTCCGCCGCCGCCTACGGCGAGAAGGCAGTCACTGAAACCTGGGCTCGGGGGCGCGGTTTCAAAGTGCATGAAGCCTTTGACCGGTCTAACATCCAGGGCTTCTGGTGCACGGCGGGGGATATGGCCCTGCTCGCGTTCCGAGGCACCAGCAACATTAAACAATGGATCCGAGATGCCCAGCTTCTGACTGTGGCCCATCCCTGGGGCCAGACGCACAAAGGCTTTACTGAGGGGTTGGCACTGGTGGAGCAGGATCTCCAGCTTTTTGACGTGGCGGCTGCCAAGGCCAGGCATGTCTGGATCACCGGTCACAGTTTGGGAGGCGGTCTCGCCCTGCTTGCCGCAGCCCGCCAGAAGATGAAAGGAATCCGTTCCTCCATCTACACTTACGGTCAGCCCAGGGTGGGCCTGAGCGGCTTTGCTGAACGCTTCGCAATAGAATTGCCAGGGCGGCTGCATCGCTTCGTCAATCAAAGTGACATTGTGACCCGGCTGCCGCCGGAAGCGTTTTTCTACAACCACACGGGCATCGTCAAGCGCATCGTGCGGCCCGGGGTCCTGGAGCTTGCCTTGGAGTCGGCCCGTATCACACGCACGCTTCAAATGGAATGGTCAATCAAGGCGACCAGCGCGCTGGGACTGGGCTTGGAAAGCTCCTTAGTGCCAGCATCAAGCATGGCCTCGCTGGCGCAGAATGCCACACTGGACAGCAAGGTCTTTGAGACAGCCCTGGCCGTCGTCGGCGCAGGGCTGACGGAGTCCATGTTCATTGACTGCGAGTTGCCCTCACTAACAGCCGGAGAATTTGCCACCTTGCAACTCAGCTTGCAGACGGATTCGGGAATTCTCGGTATGGAGGGCATGATGCTGGAAGGTCTCCTGCCATGGTTTGATGACCACAGCATCACGGAATACATCCGTCTGCTTACTGAAATACGAGATCAGGAAACTTCCTGAATTAAATTTTCAATTTCTTAAGATATGTCAAAAGGTTAGAGATATGCCATTTTGAATCCGAACGTATGCTACTTGAGTACGTGTGGGAGCGGGCATCGAGAATCAGTAACTTACATTAGCGGGCAAGGGATAGAAAAATGGGATCACTAAGGATGAGAGTACTGGATTTGGATCTATGCAGGACCAGATTCGGGGGTGAAGGAAGCGTTAAACGGAAAGTAGCCGGTTTGGAATCAAATTCCTTGTGAGATCAGTGCTTTGCGCGTTGCGATTTAGATGCAAGAACCTTGATCATCTTCAGCATCTCAAGGTTAGGCTCAGTCACTCCATGCTCCCATTTTCGGACATTGTCGGCGTCAGTGTGAATCTTCCGACTAAACCCATACTGGCTCAAACCTAGCAATCTGCGTGCTTTCAACACGAGATCAGCAGAAGTTTCGGAGGCACCTGGATATTGCTCGAGAAACCCAATCAGGCGTGGCCAGTATGAAGCAATTGGAGCGACTTCATCCCGCTCCCAGCGTTCGTAGCTCTGTCGCACAGTGTTCAAAAGATTAGCTACCTGCTCCTGGGTGAGTTTCAAAAGAAGTCGCCGAGCTAGCAGGTGCTCTCCCAAAGTCTCGGGGTTCAACTTGAACCCTCTGTGAACAAGATTTCGGAACCTGAGGGCTGTTTTGGAGGCCTTGATGGTGAAGTAGCAAAATGGCAAAATAGGGCGATACCTTTTTCAGCTAATTCCGAACGGGCAATTCATCCAACGAACCTCTTCACTCTGCAGCAGCACCGATGAAGATCCCAGCCAGCTTCCCCTTCTCAAATTCAAAGATCACTCCACCATAAACAGAACCCGCCACAAACGTCTCCCCTTCGCGACTCTCCTCGGCGTTATAAACCTTCCCGTAGGCTGTCTTGACCTCAGCCTCACTGCTTCCGATTCGCACACCTCTCTCAGTCGCCAGTTCGCATTTTTCATCGGCCGTGATGCTCCAAACCGTCTTCTTCCCGCCCTTCTCAGTGGCACCCATCATCAGCGTCAACCCCTGCGAGGGAAACGCCCACTCCTGAACCCACTCTCCCGTCGCCGCCATCAGCACATCCGCGCCTTTGGATTCGGGCTCCCCGAGGAGTTCAAGCACGACCACCGCCTCCTTATCGAGCGCCAGTTTTCCTAGACCCTCGCCCGAAACATCCGCCTGCAATCCTTGGCAAGATACGACGCCAAAAGACAGGAGAACCACAAACAAAAGGTTGAGCGTTTTCATCGTGCCAAAACCAAACTCGCCCCACCCACCAAACGCAACCCCCACTTCCAAAAAACACCCCTCCTCAGTCCTCCCCTCCACCGCGTAAGAGCCCGTCACTTTCCAGGCGAATGCGCCGCCGGATCCAGCTCCTTGTACACGCCAAAGTCGTTGTAGAAAAACCGTTTCGCCACCTTATACATCCAGTGCTGCTCAGGGATCTCTTCTTCCTCCCTCCACTGACTCGTCCTAGGCTGCATCCGGCTCACCTCCGCAAACGCCGCCTGCCGAATCGTCGTGTCCTTCGCACCATGCCGCTCCGCCAAACTCTTCACCAAATCCGGCCTCTCCAGCACAATGCAACCACGTGTATGCTTGGCCGCCGTCTCCCGAAAATCCTTCAAAAACGCCGAACCCGTCAGCACATCAAACAAATCCCGATCCGTCCGCACACTGTCCGTCGCAAATTGAATGATCGGACAAGGCTCCACCCCTCCCGTCGGCCCAATGTGGTGACTGATCCCCGTCGCCATCGGACATAGCGCCTTGCCATTGTGGTCGTAATACGCATCCACGATCGCAATCGGCATCGTCGCCCGCATGCTCGTCACAAACCGTCGCACCTGCGTGATCTGCTCCGGACTCAACGCAAGCTGCTCATTGATCTGCGGACCCACGGGCCGGTAAGTGTGATACCAGGTGTAGTGCACCCCCATGTCGATCAGCTTTTGCAGCCACTCCTTCGTTAGCAGATCATCAATGTTCGTCTGACAAAGACTAGTCGCCACCCCAGTCATCAACCGCGCATCCAAACAATTCTGCAACCCCCGCAACGTCCGGTTCAGTACATCCTTCCCACCACGACGTTCATTCGAAACCGTCGATGTCCCCTCCACACTCACCAGCGGTGTCGCATTGCCCAACTTCCTCAAGGTCTCCGCCGCCTTCGGCGTTATCATCTGCCCATTCGTGAAAATCTGAAAGTAACAATCCGGATGCGTCGCCAAAAAATCAAACAACTCCGGATGCATGAACGGCTCCCCACCCAAGACCCCAAAAAACGCATTCCCACGCCGCTTGGCATCATGAACAATTTTGTTCAACTCATCCAAATTCATCGACTCCCTCGGCTTGTCCACATCCACCCAGCAGCCCTGGCAGCGCAAATTGCATGAGTTCAGAATCGAAAGGTAAAGAAACGGCGGAAACACCTCGCCCGTCGTGTCGAACCGCTTCTTGAACATCATGACCGACCTCGCCCCCTTGAACCCAAAGTTCCAACCAATCTTAGCCAAACAAACCGGATCAACCGTGCGCAGAATGCGGGAGGAGAGAGAAAAAATCATGGGCGTGAAAAAAGGCGCGTTCAGAAGTACAAACGCACGCCACCCTTAACTCCTCCCCTCAATTTCTCAACCCCTCCTCACTTCCCTTCCGCCGCCGCCTTCGCCTGCGCCTGACTCGCCGCATTCAACTTCGCCAGCGGATACGGTATCTCCTGTCCATTGGCAGGCATCTTCAGCACCACATTCTCCCCGTCCAAACGCACAAACCCAGCCTTGATCGTCCTCCCCTCCGTGTTCGTCCAATCCAACGGACCCGCCGGCGCCGCCGCTCGCGCCGGCAACGTCGCCGCGCCCTCCCCTTCCAGCAACGCCCCCTCCGCGATCCACTCCCGGATCTTCGCAATGTCCTTCGCACTCATCGTTTCCTTCGGCGGCATGTGCGCTTTCTCGCTCACATCCATCGTCATCACCTCTAGCAGATAACTCTCCTCCGGCATTTTCGGAACAATGATGCCCTTCGGTTGAATATCCAGTTTCAGCGTTTCCAAATCATCAAAGATGTAACCCGCCTTCTCCTTCCCTGACTCTTTGCTGTGACACTCATAGCAGTTCTCCTTGAGGATCGGACGAATGTCCTTTTTGAAATCAATGGCCAGCAACGCAGTGGAACCAAAAACAAAGAAAAACAGAACAGGCTTCATGCAAAAACACTTAGGGGTCATCGGACTCCGAATCAAACGACTCCACCCGTCAAATATTAGGATCTCAGGCCAAAACAAAGCACAAAGATCCCTTGTGAGTTTTGTCATCCATCCGCCACCTCCGGTCCATCTCCTTCCACACTTCAGCGAAAAAGCTCCTTGAAGAATCCACCCGTCTCACGCCCAGCCTTTTCCGTCCAATCCCACGCCTTGCGCGCACCCTGTTTCACTGCCTTCGCAGCATCTTCCCCACTCTCAATGGCCTGACCGCTTTTCTCACGCTGGCCTCCCGCCACAGGCGGAGGCGCCACCACTCCAAAATCCTGATGAATCACCGCCCCCGTCTCAGCTGACACCACCACAAATCCCACCTCAATTCCCCGAGAATCAAACAACGTCAGTCCCCACTCAGGCACTCCCGACGTCGGCTGAGTCGCCAGTTGAAACTCCACCTGCTCAAACGTGGACTTCGCTAACTTGGCTCCCTGTTCCGCCGTCAGCCTCGCCTCCGCCGGTCCCACCTTCACCTTCGCCCAATCCAACCGCATCGGCGGCACCCTTTGCAGCAACTCGCCAGCTCCCCCTGAAGTAACCTGCCACCCTTCCTTCCCTGGTTGCCGGTCCAACCGAACCTTCACCAAGTTCTCCTTCCGGTGCAAATCCTCGGCAAAGACCAGCCAGACAAAAGGATCCACCTTGGACCGCTCACTCTTCACCAATCGCGTCGCTGTCACGGTCGCCTTGCCAAAAACTTCCGCCACCGCCTCTCGCTGCGAAAGCAACGGCTCTGCCGCCACCAAAGATCCCACACCCATCTCAATCGCAATACCCAGAACAGAAAGTGTTAAACTCAGTCTCATGGTGGCATTATAAGAATTCCAGCCACTTTTCGCAAGCTCGTTCAGTTCCATCAAGACACCCCAGCCAAACGCCTCGCATGCGCCAAGGTGTCGATCTCCCCAACCGCCTTGTCCCGCCGAATCGCTTTGATCCGGGGAAACCGCAAAGCCAAGCCGCTGTCGTGCCTCGCACTCGCCTGAATCGAATCAAACGCGACTTCCAAGACCACATTCGGTAAAACCTCCCTAACTCGCCCTTTCTCACTCACCGTGTTCTCCAGGAAAACCTGCGTCAGTTCCTCAATCTCCACATCCGTCAGCCCAGAATACGCCTTCCCAATCACTCGCAAGCCGCCTCCCCCCTCATCTCTAACCGCAAACGTGTAGTCGCTCAGCATGTGACTCCGTTTGCCGTGCCCTTGTTCCACTTTCACCACCACCACATCGAGTGTCGCAAAGGCCTTTTTCAACTTCAACCACACCTTCCCTCGTCGTCCCGGTTGATACCCTCCCGCCGGGTCTTTCGCTATCAACCCCTCATTCCCACGCCTCCGTGCGGCCATGAACGCTGCCTCAACTTCTTCAACCGTTCCCGCCCGCCTCACCTCCAACCGCCGAACCCACGCCCCGTCATCCCTCATCAACCCCTCCAGCACTTCCCTCCGCCTCTTCAAACTCCGCTTCAAAAGCGACTCTCCATTCCTCCACATGACATCGAAAACCACATAGCGAACCGTCACCTCGCTAGGCAAAAACAAATCCGCCTGATCCCGCCTCCCCAACCTCTTCTGCAGATCAAAAAACGACAGCTTCTTGTCCTCCGCATATGCAATGATCTCGCCATCCAACATCACCTCTTCCTTCCCCAGACTCTCTCGCAAAGCTGCCACGATCTCTGGAAACGAATCCGTCAACCGTTTCAAATCCCTCGAGTAAATCTCCACCCGCCCCACACCACAGTGAGCCTGCGCCCGGATCCCATCATACTTGTCCTCTAGCCACACCCCGTCCCCCACCGCGTCCGCATCCCGCATCCTCTCCCAAATCGCCTCAGCCGTCTCTTCCGGACTCGCCAACATCACCTTCACTGGCACAAACAACCGGGCTTGCGCTTGATCCAACCGATTTTCCTTTGCCATCACCGCCGCCCTGCCAGGATCTCCGCCCAACATCACTGCCTCACGCACCGTTTCCACCGGACGCTCAAACGCCAGTGCAATCGCTTCATCCACCAACCCTTCCTTCAATCCCATTCGCAAATCCCCCGTGATCAATCGAATCAACCAACTCCCATCCCGCGCCGTCAGCCTATCCAACTGATCCCGCAAAAGCTTGGACTTCGCCACCCCACCCGACACCGAACGCAAGGTTTCAAAAAAGCCACCCATCTCCTCCAAAGTCGGCCCCCTTTCCAAAATCGGTCGCCCACGCAACTCATCCCGCCTGCGCAGCATCAGGAAAGCCGTCCTCCCAGCGTCATTCTGCGTCCGCGAAAGTGCTTTATACTCCACTTCGGGACACGCCGCCAAATCCATCAACACACGACGCACCAAAGCCCAACCCACCTGCAACGCTCCCCCATCATCCACCGGATCAAACACCAATCCCGCTGCAAATCTCGCTCCAGCCATGAGGTCGCCCCCCTCTAACTGCCGCAACCAATCCGCCAGCACCGCCACCTTTCGCCCCCGCGCAGACTCCGCCATGGCTGACTCACAAGCCGCCACCCATCCAGCAAACCCGCCCTCCATCACCACCTCCCCCGCCGCCTCCCCGATCGCCCTTTCGCGCATCGCACCCACCACACCCGCATCCAACCCCAGTTCCAATTGGTCCACCTGCCCCAACGCCCACGCCTCATGCCCCCGCCGACGCAAGTCCGCTGCAAACTCCCGGGTGAAGCCATGCACCAGCCAGATCTTCCTGGGCTCCACCTCCTCCACCGTCTGAAGCAACTCAGGGTAGTCCGCGTGATCACTCAACGGAAACGCCGCATCCACCTGATAGCGAAAACGCGCCCCCGATTGCAGCGCCCACCCCGAAAGCATCGCCGTCCGGCAAATCTTCAGCTTTCGCAGCACCGTCGACTTCACTGCGCTGGGAGGAAACACCAAAACATGCCCGTCTGCTTCACTTGCCTCAAACAACCGCATCTCCGGCAGTTCCCCCAACTCCTCCCTCAACTCGTTCGTCATCTTCCACACGGCAGAATGCAGCATCACCGGCACTCCAAGCGGCTTCAGCGCGCGCAGGATCTCCTGCGCCTTCCCCAGAGAATAGCCCAACAATACGGGGATTTCCCCATCATCAAGGGTCTCCCTCACCCACTTCAGCACCTGCTCCACCACTTCCTTCAAGGGTGGAAACACATACTGCGGCAGCCCGAACGTGGTCTCCATGATCAAGGTATCGGCTTTCGGCAAATCACATCGCTCCGCACTCAGCCCCTGCCTCAGCTTATAATCCCCCGTGTAAAGCAAAGTCGCCCCATCCCGAACCCGCGTCAGATGCAGCATCGCTGAACCCACAATATGACCCGCCGGATACAACCGCATCTCCCACCCCTCCCAGCAATACGCCTCCCGCATGAGTAACAAGCGCAAATCCTCCGCTTCCTTCACCCCAAACCGCGCCCTCATCAAACGTCCCGTCAAAGCCGAACAAAACGTCACTCCATGCCGCGCCACATGGTCCGAGTGCGCATGGGAAACAAACGCCCGTTCCACCCCGAAGTGAGGATCCAACCAAAGATCCGCCTCAGGCAGGTAGATCCCGCGCGGATACTCCACCACAATCAAGTCTCCCGGCCTGTCGAACGATCCCATGTCTCGCTATGATACGCCACTCGCACTTCCCTCGACAACCTCTCCTCTCCGAAACACAAAAAGGGCTGTGACGGAGAACCCATCACAGCCCTTTCGAACTTCAAATCGTCGACTTAAACGAAGAGATCCTTCACTGGCACACCCTTGTGTCCCACTGTGAACGGACGACCCGAAGGCGACATGACGACTTCGCCAATCGGCAGGCCCATTGCGTAAGCAATCGTCGCCACAAAATCTTCAGGTGCGGTTTGCTTGTCAGCCACACGCTTGCCATCCTTGTCGGACGATCCATAAATGAATCCACCCTTGGTTCCACCACCTGCGAACACGGTGCTGTAGCAAAGCGGGTAGTGGTCACGTCCGGCGTTCTCGTTGATTTCAGGCGTCCGCCCGAACTCAGAACCCAGAACCACCAGCGTGTCCTTCAACATGCCCTTCGCTTCCAAGTCCTCCACCAACGCGCTGAATGCTGTGTCAAGCATCTCACCGTTGTTCGTCATGGCCGTGTCAATGTTGTTGTGCATGTCCCAGCCACCCGCTTGAACTTCCACAAAACGCACCCCATTCTCAACCAACCGGCGGGCAAGCAAACAACCCTGACCAAAGCCACTGTTGCCATACTTCTCACGCACGTTCGCAGGCTCTTGGGAGATATCAAAAGCACCCAGGTCCTTGCTCTTCAGCAACTTCATCGTTTCATCGTAAAACTCCGTGTAAGCCTTCACATCATCGCTCTGGAATTTCTTCCGGAAAGCCGTGTCGAACTCGTCCATCAAAGCCACACGCTTGGTGAACATTTCATCACCAATGGCCGACTTCGTGTTCTGCAATCCACTCGCAGCATTCGTGATCGGAATCGGGCTTAGCGCGGGCGGGAAAAAGCCAGCTCCAGGGTGCGCCCCGTTGCCGATCGTCACGCTGTCCGGCAGGGTCACGCCTTCAATGCGCCCTTTGAAGTGAGATGCCCAAGCACCCATCGAAGGGTGAACGATGGTTCCCCTTGGCTCATACGCCGTGCGCATGATGTAACGACCACTCTCATGCACCCCTGTCTTCGATGACATGGAGCGAATGATCGATAGCTTGTTGGCTTGCTTCGCCAGTTTCGGCATGTACCCACCCAGGAAGTCGATGTTCCCCGACCCTGCGTTGGCCTTGACCGGATCAGACGCCCCCTTTGTAGCACCTGTCTTTGGATCGAAGGTGTCAATATGGGACATCCCCCCTTCCATGAACAAATAAATCACCCGCTTCGCTGAGCCACCTTCCGCCGCAGCTCGCGCCACTTGCGCTCCCACAGGAAGAAGGGTCACGCCCAGGGCCGTCTTGGCAACCCGTTCCATGAATTGGCGGCGGGAGAATTCGTCGAATTTGTTGAGTGTCGTTTTCATATCTTTGATTTTCGCGTTGGTTCGAATGAGAGGTTTGATTACTGGATGAAGATGAATTCGCGGGTGTTGATCAAGGCCCAGATCATGCTGGAATAACCTTCTTCCCCATGAGTCCCGATCTCGCGTTTGGCGATGTCCTTCTCCTGAAGGGTCGGCTTGCGGTTCATGACACTCAGGAACAGGGTCTCAACCTTGTCTGCTGGATTGGTCACCTTGTCCATCGTGCGGAAGATCAACGACTGACGATTCGTCAGCATCTCTTGAGCACCGCCGTTCATCATCATCAACACCTGTGGCACCGAACCCACCTTGGAGCCACCGTCGATCAACGACCGAGGAGACTGCCCAAACTCCGCAAGGAAGTGCCCCCCACGTTCAGGTTGCGACAACTCAGACGCCCGCAGCAGCCGCCATCCGCCATAACTAAGATACTTGCCCGCTCCACCAGCAGCAGCCGCAGGCTCTTCCTTCGCCATCCCACCTTTGTCTTCCCCACCCATCATCATCATCGAGTCACCACCCGCCGCATCCAGACCACCACCCATCAGTGCCCGCTGTTTGTCGGCCATTTGACGATAAGCGCTGTACTTGATCAGCACGTCCTTTGCAGTCAGTTTTTCATTGTTCAGATTCAGGTCAATCGACTTTCCATACAGATCGCTCAAAGGCGCCTTGTAAGCCTCTGGCTTGCCGAGAACCAGCGCCATGTAGCTGTCCCAGGTCTGCTCGGCACTCATGCGGCGAAGTTGTGGCCCTTGGAAGAAATACATGCTGCCCATTGCGATCGCCTCGGTTGTGGCTTCCGACTGGTAAGCACGCGTGTTGAGGATGATCCGTTGAAACTCCTTCATGTCGAACTTCACCTTCTTCATCACTTCAGCCAGGTACTTCAGCAACTCAGGATTCGCAGACGCTTCTGGATCATCAATGTTGGTCACAGGCTCAGCCACGCCCACACCAAACGCACGCTTCCACAGACGATTCGCAATCGTCATCGCGAATCGAGGATTCTCCGGATGAGTCATCCAGCTGGCAAAAGACTGCCGAAGCTTCTCACTGTCGCCCTTGCTGACCTTGTAAGCCGGATTGCCCTTGTCCTTGTCGGACCACATAATCAATTTAGGCTTTACCGGATCACCAGGCTTCGCGTCAGGGTACTGGTAGTCGTGAGGCAACTTCATGTCGTTCATGTCCACATCTTCCACGGCATAGCTGTTGGCTTGAACGTAGTTGCGCAGACCATTCCGAAGACGGGTGATGTCTTGACCCGATTCCGTGACCATCGCCTCAACCTCTCCCATCAGACCTTGATTCCGGTCCCGCGTGCGGGTCTTCGTGGCTCCAAAGAACGACGCCACCTCATAGAACTGCATCTGGGTCCATTCGGCAAAGGGGTGGTCGTGACATTGAGCACACGCTACATCCGTTCCAAGGAACACCGTTAAAGTGTTCGCCAAGTTATCGAGCGGCATGCCTGCATCGCGCAGCAAGTAACCCGCCGCTCCCTTGTCGTCCCAGCCATCCGCCTTGTTGCTGTCCTCTGTCCACATCTTGCCTTCCGCAACCATCATCGCCTTGACCATTTGATCCCATGGGCGATTGCCGTCCATCTGCCGGCGCAACCAGTTCACATAGTCATCACCTTGCAGGTTCGCCTGCTCAAGATTGTGCTTCACTCGAAGCATCTCGGCAAAGTAGTTGAACATGTGGCTGGCATACCCTTCGGAATCCAACAACGTGTTGATCAAAGTCGTCCGCTTCATCGGATCCGCGTTCTTCAAAAAGACCATCGTCTCTTCGTAACTGGGAATCCGTCCGATCACGTCCAAATACACTCGGCGAACAAATTGCTCGTCATTCGCCGCAGGATTGAACCCCTTAAGTGGAGGCAACCCGTCCTCCGCACGCTGCTTGTTGCCCTTCGTCACAATCCCCTTCGCTACCAGGGTATCAACCTGCCGCGCCGCCGCACCATAGCCTTCTTTCGGATAGGGAAAACCTGTGATGCCAGTTCCAACCGCCGGAGTCTCAGGCGAGACCTCTACTGCAGGCGCCGCCGAAGCCATCATTTTCTTCGCAATCCCCTGATCCTCTGTCGACAACCGAGCCAACGGAAACTGGTGAAACTGACCATCTGCCGTCTGCAGTTGGATGTCGTCGCCGATCATTTTCACAAACGACGCTTCAACTTGACGCCCTTGGACGTCCGTCCAGGTACGCAGATCCGCCCCAAAGGCGCTGGCACTGGCCATTACAAGGGCACTGAGCCCGGTGAGCATGATGCGATTTCTTTTCATGGTTTGATAGGAACTGAGTGATTTAAAAAACTGAGAAAGCCGGAATCCATACGGCAAACGAGACAACAGCACCAAGTATTAGAGGGAAATTGACAAAAAAGTCCAGAAACTTGCCCAACATCCCCTCTTTTCTCATTTCACCTGCAGGTCCACTCGCCCAGAGCGGAGCGAGACAGACCCATCGCTTGCCGTCACCGTCCTCAAAAACCACCCCATCCCCAGCTTCCTTTCAGGCACCAACATCCCATACCAAAGCACCTTCCTCCCGCTTCCCCGCTGACTAAACTCTCCCCTGAATAGCCCAGATTGCGCCGACAAACCCGTCACACTCACCAAGTCTGGATTCTCATCAGAATCCGGCGGCTGGATCCGGTTGGCGCTCGAGATCCCCAATAAGACATCAAAATATCCGTTATCCACTACCCCTCCACCCCACCCACCTTCAAACGATAACCGAGCATTGGGCACTACGTCTTCCAATCCCAACTGCTCCATGACAGGCCGATTGGCAACATACGCTCCCCCGGTCACCGTCAGCGTATGCAAAGGAAAACCTTCGCGGTAGTTCGTCGAACGTGAATTCTCCTGCGCATTTTTGACCCAATTCAATTCGCCATCCACTTCAGATTGCGATGGCGTCACCAAGTCGGGCCGAATCGTCACCCACCCTTGCACCGAACCCGTGCCACTGAAAAGCAAGCCGTGCAGCGAGATCTGCCCCTCTCGCCCCAATCGCAGACTGCGCGTCAATGTTGTGCCTTCAGCCAGCCTTCCCACCCAACTCACCACCCCTCCCGTCGTGACGGTTAAGGCTGCATACCCCACTCCCTCCGGAATAAAGATTTCCGAATCAGCTGCGTTCGTCACTTCAGGGGACTGCAGCCCAATCGTGTAACCTCCCTTGAACCCATCTGCTGGAAGACTCCTCGCGTTCCAATCACTTTGCCACGCCTCCACCCCAGCCAGCTCAACCTCATTTTCACAAACATGCCCAGTCACCCTTCCCGTTTCCGCATCCAACTCCATCTGCAGAACCCAGGGTGTCACTCCCCTACCTCTTCCGATCGCGATTTCCGCTGTCAAATTTGGCCCCGGCAGACTCTCCCAAACCCCTCGAAAACTCCTGACTTCACTCCCCATCGATACCGATCCACTCAATCCTCCGCTCGAACTCACACTGAACGAAAGCGCCCCTCCCAGCCCTCCATTCGATGCCTCACGGTCCACCAATCCGGCAAAGATCCCTTTCCCTCGCGCAACCAGATCGTCGCATACAACATCAATGTACTGAACCGGACTCCAACCCGCCAAATTGCCTGCCGCAATCCCCAATCGATAGGTCCCTGGACTCATGGGTCGCCCACTCAGTCGACCATCAATTCGATTCAACACCACCCCGCTAGGCAAACCCGCCACTCGGAACTGGGTCGGTCCATTTCGTGCAGCTAAAACCTCAGAGAGGCTACCACTCACTTTCCAAGGCCCCAAACTCCGAGTCTCCACCACGGGACGCAAACGGACCGCCACTCTCTTTGCCGGACCCAACAGCTCGCGCTCCTCACCTCCCACCGCATCCGGCATCCTCACCCGACATTGGAAAAGCCCGTCAAACAACGCCGAACTCCTCTTGATCCTCAACGTCGAGCTGCGAGCCCCCGAAATCCCTAGCGCCACATCATCACTCAACAGCTCATTCCCAAGGCACCATTGATACTGCACTCCAGGACCAACCGCCGTCTGCGTCAAAGTGATCGCCCCATCTTCATTCACTATGTCAGGACCCGCCACCCCGCCTACCACACCCACATTCATGTTCTTCGTTGCTGCGGTCCCACCTGCCGATTTGACCTCCACGATGTAAATCCCAGCATGACTCGTTTGAACCGAATTTATCCCATAGCTGGATGATTGAACTCCCGGCAAAACTTTACCTGCCCGCTTCCAAACATAATTCAATGTGGCACCTCCAGCCTCTGCTCCCACTTCCAATTTCACATTCGCCCCCACATTCACCAAACACGACTCGGAAACTTGCAATACCTTGGGCACCGGCACCGGCACATAATCGCAATTCACAACCGTCGTTACACCCGACTCCACCTGCACCACCCGCGACTCCGGCGTGAAGTAACCCGGCACCGCTTTGAACGCTATGGTGTACTGCCCCTCACTCAATCCCGATGCCACCACGCCACTCGCTCGTTCAGCGCCCCCATTCAACGTCCACCGAGCCCCGGCACTCACTGCCGCCGCAGGTCCCAGCACCACCTTCACTCCGCTCGCTGCCACATACCCCAAGTCACGCAGCACCGAAACATCCAGTGGACTCAATTCCACTCGCTCGCCCGTTGTCGTGTTCGGCCTCATCACCAATCCTTTCCCTTCAAATCGCAAGCCATTCGGCCAATGCCCGTCTCCCCTGATCTCTGGCGCTTGCCCATAAACCGCCACCGTACGCTCCCCGTTGAATTTCCCTCCCAAACTAAGCCGATTGTAGGCGGCCGATCCCGGATTGAACCCCATCAAATGCCCGATCTCATGCAGTGCTAACGTGTAGAAATCCAAAAGCTGCGGAAAGGCCTCCGTCGTGCTCGGATCCGAGTCGAAATACCACCCGGCATCCGAATCAAAGGCAATCGCTCCCCCGAAACTGCAAAACCGCGTGCCTGTGTTCCGACTCGATATCTGCTCCACCCAGGCCGACGTCCCAAACATGGTGTACTCATATTCCGCATACCCCGCAAACCCTCCATACACATCAGGTCGACCTCCCACATAAATAATAACCGTGTTTTCGGGCAGAGGCTTGTTCACCAGACTTGTGTTTTGCGCTCCCAAGTCCGCCGCTGTGTCCGGCCGATTGAATTTCAAAGACCAGGTGTTGATGCCTGTTCCCAAGGGTATAGCAGGCAATGGCACTCCCTCTAACTTGGACTCCCAAGACTTCGCCGCAGCCTCCAAAACTTGCTTCCTTAATGGTTCCGCAAAAAAACCCTGAGTGTCATACGAATAGTCAAACTGGATATCCAAAGCACCGACAGCCCCAGCCAGACCAAAGGCAAAGCCAAAAAAAAGTGATGGAAATGACAGCTTCATCGGGTTTCGGCACAACCAACTTTAATAGTTTAACATAATCTTATAATTTTCATAGTTAATTTCCAGAAACACCCCGTTTTCCTCAGCCCTTTTACCAAATCTCCCCTCGCCCCAACCCATCCCCCCTTCATTCACACTCAAAAGAACACCAGAGTTGCGCTCCCCACCGTTCCCGTTATTCTCACCCCCTTTCCCAAACCTTTCCTGATTTTTCACAGTGGCCAAAAAAGCTTCCAAGTCCAAATCCAGCGGCGCATTTGACAAACCCGTCTTCGAAGACACCGCGCCCGTCGAAATCCGTCCAATCGACGATCTCTATGGCGACTGGTTCCTCGAATACGCTTCCTACGTCATCCTCGAACGCGCCGTCCCCCACATCTATGACGGCCTCAAACCCGTCCAGCGCCGCATCCTCCATTCCATGGACGAACTCGAAGACGGCCGCTACAACAAGGTCGCCAACGTAGTCGGCAACACCATGAAATACCACCCCCATGGCGACGCCTCCATCGGCGACGCCATGGTCCAACTCGGGCAAAAGGAACTCCTCATCGATACCCAGGGCAACTGGGGCAATATCCTCACGGGCGACAACGCCGCCGCCCCCCGCTACATCGAAGCCCGCCTCTCCAAGTTCGCGCTCGACGTCGCCTTCAGCCCCAAAGTCACCCACTGGGCCGCTTCCTATGACGGACGCAACAAGGAACCCGTCACCCTGCCCATCAAATTCCCGCTCCTCCTCGCCCAAGGCGTCGAAGGCATCGCCGTCGGCCTCTCCTGCCGCATTCTCCCCCATAACTTCATCGAACTCTGCGACGCCTGCGTCTCAGCTCTCCGCAAAGAGGACTTCAACATCCTCCCAGACTTCCCCCAGGGTGGCATCATGGACGCCTCCGACTACAACGGAGGCCTCCGCGGCGGCCGCGTCCGCGTGCGCGCCCGCATCGAACTTGGGGATAAAAAGAACGTCCTTCGCATCGTCGAAGTCCCCTTCGGCACCACCACCGGTTCCCTGATGGACTCCATCGTTGCCGCCAATGAAAAGGGTAAAATCAAAGTCCTCCGCGTCGAAGACAACACCGCCGCTGAAGTCGAAATCCTGGTCCACCTGCCCCCGGGCATCGACGCCGACCAAACCATCCAGGCCCTCTACGCATTTACCGACTGCGAACTCTCCCTCTCCCCGAACGCTGTCGTCATCCACGACAACAAACCCCGCTTCATCTCCGTCAACGACCTCGTCAAAGTCTGCGCCGAACACACCCGCGAAATTCTAGGTCAGGAACTCGAGATCAAACTCAGCGAACTCGAAGAAAAATGGCACTTCTCCTCCCTCGAGAAGATCTTCATCGAAAAACGCATCTATCGCGACATCGAAGAATGCACCACCTGGGAGGCCGTCATCGCCGCCATCTGGAAAGGCCTCAAACCTTACCTGAAACTCCTCAAACGCGAAGTCACCGACGACGACATAGCCCGCCTCACCGAGATCCGCATCAAACGCATCTCCAAGTTCAACTCCTTCGAGGCTGACGAACACATCGCCGCCCTCGAAAAAGACATCGCCGAAGTCGAACGTCACTTGAAGCAACTCACCCGCTTCACCATCGCCCACTTCGAGCGCCTCAAAAAAACCTACGGCCCAGGCCAGGAACGCCGCACCGAAATCACCACATTCGACCGTGTCGCCGCCTCCGAGGTCATAATGGCCAACGAGACCCTCTACCTCAATGCCAAGGACGGCTTTGCCGGCTACGGCCTGAAACGCGAAGGCGAGCCCCTCTTCAAGTGCTCCCCCCTCGACGACATCATCTACTTCTCCCCTGAAGGCAACGTCACCGTCTCCAAAGTCGTCCCCAAACTCTTCGTCGGCAAAAACCCTCTCCATCTCGAACTCTTCAAAAAGGACGACGAAGCCATCTATACCGTCATCTACCGCGACGGCCGTGCCGGCCGCACCTACGCCAAGCGCTTCCGCATGGGAGGCATCACGCGCGACAAAGCCTACACAATCACCCAAGGCACCCCCGGCTCACGCATCCTCTACTTCCAAAAGCACACCACCGAAGCCGAAAGCGACGCCCAAAACCTCTCTGTCATCCTCAAGCCCGCCCTCTACCTGCGCAACCTCACCCTGACCATCCCCATGGCCTCCCTCGCCATCAAAAGCCGCGGCTCCCTCGGTAACATCGTCACCAAACACGCCGTCGACCGCGTCATACGCCAAAAGAAAGAGGCCGCCGAATAGCTAACCTAGATCAAAAATCTTCCCCGGATTCAACAACCCCGCCGGGTCCAGCGCCCGCTTGATGCTCCGCATCAACTCGTAACTCCCCTCCCCCAGTTGCCGTTTCACAAACGCTTTCTTCGCCAGCCCCACCCCGTGCTCACCCGTCACCGTCCCGCCCAACCGGATGGTCTCATTCACAATCTCCTCCAGCGCCGCCTCCACCCGGTGCATCTCCTCCGCATCCCGCTCATCCGTCAAAAACGTCGGATGCAAATTCCCATCTCCCAGGTGCCCAAACGTCCCCACCTGCAACCGGTGCCTCACCGCCACCTCCGCGATGAAACCCACCATCCGCGCCAACTCACTTCTCGGCACCGTCACATCCTCTAAGATCGTCGTCGGACGGATCCTCGCCAGCGCACTGAACGCATTCCGCCGCGCCGCTGCCAACTGCGCCCCTTCCGCCTCATTCGCCGCCGCCTTCACTTCCCGCGCCCCGCATTGCCTCGCAATCCGCATCATCGCCTCCGCCTCTTCCTCCACCACCACCGGATGCCCATCCGTCTCCATCAGCACCAGCGCCTCCACATCCGTCGGCAACCCGATCTTCGCGTAATCCTCCACGCACCCCACTGTCACCTTGTCCAGAAACTCCAAAGTGCACGGTATGATCTTCGCCGCAATGATCGCCGAAATAGTCTCCGCTGCCGCCCCCATCGAATCATAAAGCGCCAGCATCGTACGCCGCGCCACCGGCTTCGGCACCAACTTCAAAATCACCTCCGTGATGATCCCCAGTGTCCCCTCACTCCCCACAAAAAGATCCTTCATCGAATACCCAGCCACATCCTTCACACACTTGTTCCCCAACCACGTCACCGTCCCATCCGGCAACACCACCCGAATCGCCATCACATAATCCCGAGTCACCCCATACTTCAAACCCCTCAACCCCCCGCTGTTCTCCGCCACATTTCCACCAATAGTCGAAATCTTCATCGACCCCGGATCCGGCGGATAAAAAAGCCCCACCGCCTGGGCCGCATCGTCGATCGCCTTCGTGATAACCCCACACTCCGCATGCAACGTCAGATTCTTCTCATCCACCTCCACGATCCGATCCATCTGCGCCACGCAAACCACCAGACACCCCTCGATCGGCACACTCCCCCCGCTCAATCCCGTCCCCGATCCCCGCGTCACCACCGGCACACCCCGTTCCCTCGCCAGTCGCACACACCCCGCCACCTCCTCCGTCGAATGCGGAAAAACCACCGCCCCGGGCCTCGCTTTTAAGGCTGCCGTCCCATCAAACCCATAAGGAATCACATCTTCCCGTTCCACAAGCACATGCGCTTCCCCCACGACCGCCCGCAGCGCCTCCACCAAACTCAAATCAACAACAGTTGCCATCCCCAACACTCAAAGCACTCCCCCCAAAGATCAATCCCAGAAACACACCCCTGCAAATTCCCATTCCCCTGCAAATGAAAGCCATCTCAAGACACCGCGAGAACCCACCATTCACTGGTGGGCCCCATTTCGATAAACGCAGTGCTTCAGTCGCGACTCGTCAGCATTCAAGACCACCGCTACCCCACTGCAACCAGTCACCATGACGCTTCACCATGGGATCCGGTCGCCTGATGCCACTCAACCTGCGCTCCCGAGTTCAATCTTTTTCACTCCGCCTCTTGGTCCGGCTTGCAGAAGTAATTTTCACATTCTATATTTTATGAATACTAATGATAATTTGCCTCGAATCCTCCGTCCTGGGCGGCTACCTTTCTAACGAAGTCCCTGGGCTCATCACCGGTCTATTCCATCTCGCCGGGCGCTCCACCCCCATGCGCATCGAACTTGAAGGCAACTTTCTCCAAGACATCGCCGGATGCCGCGTCGACTTCCACAACCCCTGCCCGGAGGCCGACACCCAAGCCCTCTCTTCTCTTCAATTGGTCCAAAACGGCCACGCTGGCCTCATGACCGGCTCCTATCGAGTCGCCACCTTGCCCCGCCGCCGCTCCGCTCAACGCAGCAGCCTCCCAGGCCTCACCGTCCTCCATGAACCTCCCGGTCTCAAAAACCTCGTCTTCTTCGAGTGGTTCAACGAGCAAAACCAGCGCATCCTCATGCAGTCCTGGCACCTGCAACTCACTGTCTCCCCACCCCGCTGGCAACTGACACGTGAACAAGAATCCCGCCTCCTTCGGGCCAATCGCGCCCGTCGAAGAGACTATCTCCTCAAAAGTCGCAACAATTCCGCGACCAAAAACAACCCTGCCGATCCCTTCTCAGGCAATCTGTTGGACCTCCCTCCCGAAGCCGATACCGCCGCCGACCCCTTCACCACCAAACCTAAGCCGACCCGCTCAAATCCCAAATCCCAGACTCCAGAAAACACCAGCGAGTCCTCACCTCTCCCGGATCCATTCCAACGCAGCGAAGCCCTCGGAACCGAGTTGCGTCGCTTTGAACGACTGCTCCTTTTCCAAAACGAGATCAGCTCCCAGCCCGCCGTTCTCAAACTCCTCTCCACGGTCGCAGACCTCGCCGCTCACCTCGGCCATGCCCTCCGCCAGTTCGTGACCTCACGGCGTGAAAAGTGGGATTACCTTATCATCGACCTCGAACAATCACTTCCCCTGTTCAGCGCCGCCCTGAGCGCAACCGAACGCCTTGCCCAACAACACGATATCACCATGGATCGCAATTGGCTCGGCCTCGTCCAATCTTGCCTCTTGAGCATCGAACTCCGCATGCGCGAACTTCTCGCACTCCTGCGCTAGAGTTCCAGAGCCACCTTTGACCACCCTAGACTGGATGATTCGGGCTAAGGCCTGAAAGCCGGATACTTCTCTTGCAATTCCTTCCGCAACTGCCGCGCCCGATCCACTTCCCCGGATTTTTCCAAGGCCAGGATCGTCTTCCAAACAGCCATCGGCGTGATCACCGGATCCACAAAGAATTGACTCGGCACAATGTACTTCGCCGCCGCTGCCCGATACTCCTCTATGGCCAGATTCGTTTTCCCCGACTTCTCAAGCATCGCCGCCTTCGCAAACAAGATGTCCCCTTCGAGAATCAAAAGATCGGCGTGCAGTCGTCCCGTCTTGATGAACCCCAAAGCCTCATCCGCAGACGCCACCGCCTCTTCATACTTGGCTTGCCCCAGAAGCGCCCTGGACTGGTAAAGCAGTCCCTTCCCCCGCTCCGAACTGGGTTGCGGCGTCACCGCCAAAAAGTTCTTCATTGAAACCTCTGCTCCCTTGAAATCCCCCGTCTCCACCTGGGCCATCCCCAAGTAATTCCAAATCGCTGCCTGCGTGTTCTCCGGCGCGTCAAGAGTCGCCGCCATCGTCAAATACCGCGCCGCCTCCTTGAACTGGTCCTTCGAAAACTTCGTCAACCCCAGCCATCCCAGAACATTCGGCGGCACCACCGCAGACGGCAACTTCGCTACAAACTCGTCAATGGCCGCCGCCAACCCATCGTCGTCCTCCTGCGCATAGTAAGTCAGCAACAACATCTGGCTCGCACTCTCCAAATAGGCCTTCGCATCCAGTCGAATCGCCCGGCGCAGCGCCTCCTGAGCTTTCGGCCAATCCTCGTTCTCATAGGCCGCCGTGCCAATCCCAAACCACGCCTGCGGCACCGCCTGACTCTGCGGATACAGCTTCACCAAATTCTCAAACGCCTGAATCTTCTCCGTTGGATTGCGCTCCGTGGTCGCAATCAACCCCAACTGATACCACGCCAACTCCGCGGGCCCGCTCTTCGGAAACTCCTTCACCACCTTCCGAAAATCCTCCTTCGCCTTCGCAAAATCTTTCACTTCCCGATACGCCAACCCCCGATGCGCCAGCGCATTCTCAGTGAACTCATGGTTCGAGTTATCATTCAAAAAGCGCGTCAATGTGCCAATCGCCTCCTGAAACCGCTTCGCCTCCACCTGGGAATAACCCATGTTGAACAGCGCATTCGATCGCAAAGCGGGTGACAATCCCTCCATCGGCACATCCAGAAATGCCCCCGCTGCCTCTTCATAAGCTCCCGTATTGAAAAAATGATCCGCCCTCATCAGAGCCGCCTTCGCCACAAACTCGTGACTCTCCTTCGTCTTCGCCCAACGCTTCAAAAACGCATTTGCAAACTCACCCAGATCCTTGTCCTCCAACAGATAAAAGCAATACAGCTTCCAATAACCCGCTTCAAACGCCACGTCCTCATCAGGATACTCCTGCTCCACCATCAAATACAACTCCACCGCGCGCGAATACGTCTTCTTCATCCGATACGCGTTCCCAACCAAAAGCAGCATCTTACCCCGCGTCGTTCCATTGGGCAGCACGCTTGCATTCCGGGTATACTGCTCAATGACCCCATTGTAGTCCCCTTTGTCGTAAAGCGACTGCACCACTCCCACCAAGGCCAGCGCCCGGTTCTCAACCGTCGTGTCCTTCATCAGCAATGCCTTGTCAAACAGCGCCACCGCTTCTTCAGGCCGTTTCAACTCGCCCATCAACACCGCCACATTCACAGTCGCTTCCGCCTTCAACGACCCATCCGCCGCCGTATCCATCAAGTCTTGGAACAGAGCCAGCGCCGACTCCAACTTGTCCGCTGCCAACTCGCTCTTCGCCAAAGTCATCAATGCCGCATCTCGGTAAGGATTGTCCGTCTTCACCTGAATCACCCTCTGCAACGCCTCCAACTGCTTCCGCGTCTGCCCCATCATCTGATAACCCCGACTCATGTTGTAGGCCGCCGCCAAGGCTACCTGAGGCACCTTGGTCGTCCGCTCACAGAATCCGAAGTAATTCACCGAGCCCTCAAAATCTCTCACATTGAATCGAATCGCTCCCAATCGATAAGCCGCCGACGGTGCGCCTTCGCTTTTGGCGTGACTCCTCACCACCTCCTCATAATACCCCGCCGCCTGATCTTCCTGCCCTTGCTTGATCAAACACTCACCTATGCGGAACAAAGCCGTCCCCGCATGTCGACGCCCCGGATAAGTCTCCACGTAGTTTGAATACGACTTGATCGCCAAGCCATATTCACCCCGCTCATAAAGCAGCGTCCCATAGGAAAACAAATCCTCATCCGGCCCCTTCGGCTTGGGGGCCTCGTCCACCACATTCGCCCGCGGCACCTGACCGTTCGGCCCCACCGGCACCGCGCGCGGAATCGAACCATTCGCCGGCGTCTCATCCTCCACCACCTGCGCCCTGGGCACTCCCTGGCCAAACCCTACTGTCACACTCACCATCAGGAACACTGTCACCAGTGCCCTCCATCCATTCCTCGTCCAGCCTGCAATCATGCTCATCTTATTTTCGGGCCGCGGCCTCCTCCGGGGGTTGGGCCGCAAAGGCCACATTCCAAATCCCAGCCTTCTGGCAGGTGTCCAGCACCCGGATAATGTGATCATACTCCGTCTTCACATCCCCCCGTAAAATCACCGCCTGATCTTTGTACACTTCAGCAATGTTCTTCAACTTCTGCTCCAATTCCACCACCGTCAGGGTCTGCCCATTCACCAGAATCGCTCCATCACTCTTCACATTCACAATGATCTCTCCCACCGTCGACCTCGGCCGATCCTCCCCAGTCTCCGCCGCCGGCACACTCACATCCAGCAAGGTCTCATGCCTCGCGTAGTGCTGGGTCACCGCAAAAAAGATCACCAGCAAAAACAACACGTCCACCAGAGGCGCCAACTGCATCGGCGTCGGTTCAATCGTGTTCTGTTTGCGAAAATTCATCTTGTTGAATTCAGATCAACAGCACTCATCCAGTGCCGCCAAAGTCCCTCTCACATCACCGGCCCCTCGCCTCCGCCTCCTCCACCCTGACGCCCCGCTACCGCACGCGCAGCCCTTTTGTACTGCACCGCCAATAGCGCCATCAAGTGCGTCGTCGCCGCCTCCATCTCCGAAATCAACCGATTCGCCTTACCCCGAAAAATCGCATAGCCGATGAGCGAAGGAATCCCAATCACCAACCCCGATGCCGTGCAAAGCAACGCTTCGGACACCCCCTGCGCCAATCCCAACTGATTTGATCCCCCAAACTCCTTCCCCGAGATTTCATGGAACGTCGTGATCATCCCCAAAGTCGTCCCCAACAACCCCAGCATCGGCGCCACCGCCCCCGCATCTCCCAGGTAGGCAATCCTCGACAGCATCATGCTCGATTGCCGATTCCCCTCCGCCTCCGTCACTTCTTTCACCTCTTCAAAACTCGCCGTTGGATTGCGCGTCGCAAAATCCAGCGTCTTCGATGTGATGCGCGCAATCGCCTCATTCCGCCGATTGCAGACAGCCAGCAAACCAAGGTAATCCTGCTTCCGAATCAGCGAGTCCGCCGAATTCATAAACGCATCACTCACCACCGCCCCTTGCCGAATCGTGAAGGTGTAGAGCACCAGCAAAAACACCGCGACCAGCGACAGCGCGATCAACGGATACGCCATGATGCCCGTCCGCTTGATGAACCCATTGATCGTCAAAGCATCCGCATACGGATTGCTCGGCACCGCTTCACCCGCAGGAAAAGTCACCTGCGCACCTGGTGGAACCTTGCCAGCAGCGGAGCCAGCCTCTTGAGACCAACCCACACCACCGCAGCCAAACCAGATCAAAGCCACCAGGGCCGCTGAAAGAAGAAAACGATGCATCGCGCCGGATAGTACGCTTCGTTTGCGCCCTTGCAAGCACGCAAGCAATGAACGCCAAGGGATTCTCACAACCCAATCCCCAATTCTCCCCAAAAAAAAGCCGCACACCCGGATGGATGAACGGCTCTTAAATGGGAAAGCTTCAGGCCCGAAGCCCGACATCAACCTCAATCAGGCTTGTGCGCAGTGTGGCAGGACCTGCAGTTGCCCGCCTTCTGAGCCGCCATCATGCCCTGCTTGTTGCCCTTGGCCAGCATCTCAACCGCCGCCAGCAACTCACCCGTCTTCTTGTCCCAAGACGCCTTTTCTCCCTTGGGTGGCTCATTTTGAGTCAGGGTCTTCACATACCCGGCCAACCGCTTGGCATCCGCCTCCGTCCCCTTGCCTGTTGCGACCTTTTTGTAGAGGCTCGTGTCTCCCTTGAAGGCATCCTTCATCACAGATTCAATAGCCGGATTGGCCAGTCCGAGTCCGGTGGAAGTCAGGAGCGATGCGATTGCGAGTAGGGTGGCTTTTTTCATGAATATCTAGGCTTGTGGGATTTGAATGGTAAACGGGAGTTCTCGATCACAGTGTTGAGGCAACCAGCCCAAAAAGAGCCCTCTGAACAGGTCCCAAACACGGATTTACAGCGGAATAAGGGATTTCGGCCAAATTGGCAAGCCTTACTACTCCCTAATCGTCAATTTCCCCAAAACACCCCTCCCCGAAAACCCTTTCCCAAAAAAAGTTCGAATATTTTCTCCACTAACTTATCTCATCTACAGACGTTCTTTGTAGGCGTCTAAGTTCAATCTCATTCCAAATTCATCACGATGAAAAAACTCCTCCTCGCTCTCGCAGCCGTTTCCCTCGCCCTCCCCACCCTCGCCAAGGACTTCCCCAAAGGCAGCCCCAAGTTCGAAGACAGCTACCGCAAGGTCATGGCTGATGCCAAAAAAAGCGGCAAACCCGTCGTCCTCGTCTTCTCCGCCTCCTGGTGCCCTCCTTGCCAGTCCATGAAAAACGAAGTTTACCCCAGCAAGGAAGTCCAAGCCTTCCACGACAAGTTCGAATGGGCCTATATAGACATCGAAGACGGCGACAACAGCAACGAGAAAGCCGCTGAAACCTTCGGCGTCTCCGGCATCCCCCACATCCAGTTCGTCGACGCGGAAGGCAAGCCCCTCGAGAAACAAGTCGGCGGCAACAGCCCGGAAGCTTTCGCTGCCAAATTGACAAACGTCCTCGCCCTCGCTCCCAAAGCTGAACCCGCTGCCGCCAACTAGAAAGTCGACCCCTCCAAACCACGTTTCCTCCCGGCCCGCCACCAGCGAACCCGCCCACCCGGACGGTCCCTGGATGACGGGCCGGTTGTTTATTCCCCTCCACCATGCGTCTCCTCCTCCTTTTTCTCGCCTTCGTCACCCTCTCTCAGGCCGAACTCCCCAAGGCCAAACGCATCGTCTTCCTCGGCGACAGCATCACCTACGGTGGCACCTACATCGCAGACATCGAAGCCGCCCTCATCGCCAAACACCCGGATCTCACATTCGAACTCCTCAACCTCGGCCTCTCCAGCGAAACCGTCTCCGGCCTCTCCGAGGAAGGCCACGCCGGCGGCAAATTCCCCCGCCCGGATCTCCACGAACGCCTCGACCGCGTACTCTCCCAGACCAAACCCGACCTCATCATCGCCTGCTACGGCATGAACGACGGCATCTACTTCCCGCTCTCTGACGATCGCCTCGCCTCCTATCAAAATGGCATCATCAAGCTCCGGGAAAAAGTCAGCGCCGCCGGTGCCCAAATCATCCACCTCACTCCTCCCGTCTTCGACCCTCTCCCCATCCAGTCCCGCACCCTCCCAGCCGGACTCGATGCCTACCCAACTCCCTTCGAAGGCTACAACTCAGTCCTTGATGCCTACTCCGATTGGCTTCTCTCAAAAGCCAAATCGGACGCCTGGACCGTGCTCGACATCCATGGCCCCATGAACGCCGCCATCACCGAGGCCCGCAAAACCAATCCCTCCTTCACCTTCTCCAAAGACGGCATCCACCCCGACAGCGCCGGCCACCTCGTCATGGCACGCCCTCTCCTCTCCACCTGGAACCTTCCCGTCTCACCCGATGGCTCGCCCGATCACCCCAACGGCCCTGCCATTCTCGCCCTCATCAAAGAAAAACAAGCCCTCCTCCGCGACGCTTGGCTCACCCAAACCGGTCACAAACGCCCCGGCGTCAAACCCGGGCTCCCCCTCGCCGAAGCCCAAACCAAATCCGCTGAACTCGACTCCAAAGCCCGCCAACTCGCCAACCTCTCCACCGCCACCTTCCCCGGCAAAACCAGCGACTGGCATGGCTTCACCAAACACGAATTCGAAATCGACTCCAAACTCGCCACGGTCGTCGCCCCCAAACAACCCGCTCCCGGCACCCCATGGGTCTGGCACGGCGAATTCTTCGGTCATAAACCCAACCCCGACATCGCCCTCCTCGGCAAAGGCTACCACATCGTCTACCTCAAAGTCCCTGACATGCTCGGCAGCCCCCAGGCCATGAAACACTGGGACACGCTCTACTCTGAACTCACCACCCGCTACGCCTTCGCCAAAAAACCCGCCCTCGTCGGCCTTAGCCGCGGCGGCCTCTACTGCTACCAGTGGGCCATCGCCCATCCCGACCGCGTCGCCTGCATCTACGGCGACGCCCCCGTCTGCGACTTCAAGAGCTGGCCCGGCGGCAAGGGCAAAGGCAAAGGCGACCCCAAAAACTGGGCACTCGTCCTCAAACTCTGGAACTTCCCCGACGAAGCCGCCGCTCTCGCCTGGCCAGGCAATCCCGTCGACCAACTCGCTCAGCTCGCCCCTCACAAAATCCCCCTCCTCCATGTCTATGGCGACGCCGATGACGTCGTCCCCTGGGATGAAAACACCAAACTCATCCACGACCGCTACACCGCCCTCGGCGGCCCCATCCAACTCATCTGCAAACCCGGCGTCGGCCATCATCCTCACGGACTCGATGACTCCCAACCCATCATCGACTTCATCCTCGCCAATACCAAAAGCTAGTTCCGCTGCGATCCAGCGCAAAACACAGGCAACTTCTGCCCCCCAGCCCACGTTCCTAACGGCGAAATGAAACCCGCCTGCCTCGTCGCCTTCCTTCTCCTCACCCTGACAACCATCGCCAGTGACGTCTGCGCATGCACCATCCCCGTTTTCCGCTACGCCCTCGACCGCTGGGAATCGGACAAATTCGAACTGATTCTCCCCCCCGACACGGCAGCCAACCCTGACCTATCAGACCTCCTCCGCCCCCTGCGCGCCAACGGCATCGCAAACCTCGCCATCACCACAGCCAAAGACCCCTCCATCACCTCCCCTCAACTCCGCACCGCCCGCCTCGGGGGACAAACCATCTGGTCCGGTGAACTCAACGCCACCACCCTCTCCCAGATCCTCGACTCCCCGGCACGCCAGCAAATCCTCTCCCGCATTCTCGTCGGCGAATCCGTCATCTGGGTCATCGCCCACAGCGACACCCCCGAAGACCTCGCCGAAGCCGAACGCATCGAAAAACGCCTCCGCTTCCTCGAACAAGTCGCCGCCCTCCCCATCCAGGACCCCAACGACCCCGACTCCCAACTCGGCCCCGGCCCCGCCCTCCTCCTCAAGTTCACCGCCCTCCGCCTCAACCGCAACGACCCCGCCGAAGCCCTCCTCCTCAAAATGCTCGCCGGTCCATCCGGTGACATCGACCCCACCAAGACCAGTTTCGCCGCCGCCATCTTCGGACGTGGCCGCGTCCTCGGTGCTTGGGCCCTCGATTCCCTGGACGACGCCAGCCTCGAAGAAGCTTCCATGTTCCTCATCGGCCGCTGCTCTTGCCGAGTGAAAGACCAAAACCCCGGCTGGGACATCCTCATGAACACCGACTGGACCCAAGCCCTCGCCCAAGCCACCGCCAGCAAAGACAAAACGCCCAACCCAGAACCCTCATCTCCCACCAAACCACAGCAATCCCAAGCCACTCCCGTCACCGTCAAAACCTCAGCACCCAGCACTCCCGAACCACCCGCCACAGCCCAAAGCAAACCCACCCCTCTCATCATCGGTGCCTCACTCGCCCTCGCCATCACCGCCTTCTTCCTCCTCCGCCCCAAACGCTAACCACTCACTGATCACTGATCACTGATTACTGATCGCTTCCCCCTCCCCAAATGCGCCGCCTCCTAGCCCTCCTCCTCCTCGCCATCGCCACCCTCATCGCCTGGCAGGCCTTCACTCCCAAACCCAATCCCACCCCACCCCTCACCGTCTACTGCGCCGCCGGACTCAAAAAACCCATCGAAGCCCTCGCTCTCCAATTCGAGCAAGAAACCGGCACCCCAATCTCCCTCCAATACGGCGGCACCGGCACCCTCCTCAGCCAAATCCAAGTCGCTAAAACAGGCGACCTCTTCATCGCCGCCGATGACGCCTCCCTGGCTGACGCCACCCGACTCAACCTCATCAACGAGACCCTCCCCATCGCCGTCCAACACCCCGTCATCGCCGTCAAAAAAGGCAATCTAAAAGCCATCACCGACCTCACCACCCTCCAGGCCTCCAAATTCGCCCTCGCCAATCCCGACGCCGCCAGCATCAGCAAAGTCACCCGCAAACTCCTCGGCGACGCCCGCTGGACCACCCTCGCCAGCGCCGCCACCGTCATGAAACCCAGCGTCACCGAAGTCGCCGCCGACATCACCCTCGGTGCCATCGACGCCGCCATCGTCTGGGACTCCACAGTCCATCAATTCAAGGACCTTGAAGCCATCGAATTCCCCGAAGGCAGTGGCCACCGCGAAAACGCCAGCGCCGCCATCCTCACCGCCTCCACCCAAGCCCCCCTCGCTCTCCAGTTCGCCCGCTACCTCGCCTCCCCCAACAAGGGCGCCCCCACCATGCAGGCCCACCACTTCATCCCAGCCCTCGGCGATCCCTACACGCCCAAACCCGAACTCGTCCTCTACTCCGGCGGCGTCAATCGCCCCGCCATCGAAAAACTCGTCCAACAGTTCGCCGACCGCGAAGGCGTCGATGTCACCACCGTCTTCAACGGCTGCGGCATCCTCTGCGCCACCATGAAAGCCCTCGACAAAACCTCCGGCTCCAAAATGCCCGATGCCTATTACGCCTGCGATGTCTGCTTCGTCCCTCCCGTCGCCGACCAGTTCCCCGAAGCCGTCCTCCTCACCGAGACCGCCATCATCATCGCCACCCCCAAAGGCAACCCGAAAAAAATCGCCACCCTCGCCGACCTCGCCCAACCCGGCCTCAAACTCGGCGTCTGCAATGCCGAACAATCCACCCTCGGCTTCATGACCCAGGCCATGCTCAAGTCCACCAACCTCCTCGACAGCGTCATGAAAAACGTCGTCGTCCAAGTCCCCACCGCCGACTTCCTCGTCAATCAAATGCGCGCCGGTGCCCTCGACGCCGCCATCGTCTACCAGGTCAGCATCCAGCAGGTCGCCGAACACTTCGACGCCATCCCTCTCCCCAAAGACATCGCCCGCGCCGTCCAACCCTTCGCCGTCCGCAAAGACTCCCATCACTATCACCTCAGCCAGCGCCTCTTGGCCTACCTCCGCGCCCACCGCTCCGCCTTCGAAGACGCCGGCTTCATCTGGAAAGGCGAATCAAAACCCATCCCCAGCAACCAACTCGAAATCCCCGCCCACCTCAAAGGTGCCGGAGGTTCATAGCCTCCATTTACTTCGCCGCCACGACCGCCTAGAGTACTTCCAATGCACCGTCCGTTCTGGATCGCACTCAGCCTCATCTGCGCCGCCTACCTCCTCTTCTGGGGATTCATGCTCGGCGCCACCGCCACCTACACCTCCCCCACCGAGATCTGGTCCGTCCTCATCTCCCGCGAAATCCGCTACGCCACCGGTCTCTCTCTCATCACCTGCACCCTCGCCGCCCTCGCCTCTCTCATCGTCGCCGTCCCCATAGGATACCTGATGTCCCGCGCCCGATTCCCCGGCCGCTCCCTCGTCGATGCCGCACTCGATATCCCCATCGTCCTCCCCCCCATGGTCGTCGGCCTCTGCCTGCTGATCTTCTTCCAAACCCCCATCGGCCAGGGCATCGAGAAACTCATCCCCTTCACCTACACGGTCGCCGGTGTCGCCCTCGCCCAATTCGTCATCGCCGCCGCCTTCGCCATCCGCACCATGCGCGGCGTCTTCGACCACCTCTCCGCCCGCCCCGAAGACGTCGCCATGACCCTCGGCTGCACCCGCGCCCAAGCCGTCTGGCACGTCACCCTCCCCGCCGCCCGCCGCGGCATGTTCGCCGCCGCCTCCGTCGCCTGGGCCCGCAGCCTAGGCGAGTTCGGTCCCGTCCTGGTCTTCGCCGGCGCCACCCGCATGAAAACCGAAGTCCTCCCCACCTCCGTCTGGCTCGCATGGTCCGTCGGCGAACTCGAACAAGGCGTCGCCGTCTCCCTCCTTATGATCGCCCTCTCCATGGCCGTCCTCATCGCCATCCGCCTCACCGGCGAACGCGCCTAACTCCCTTCCACCACCCGCTTGATCCGACTCCAAAACATCTCCTGGAAAGCCGGCGCCTTCGCCCTCGAAAACGTCTCCTTCGATGTCCCCGCCGCCTCCTACGCCGTCCTCATGGGCCGCACCGGCACCGGCAAAACCTCCCTCGTCGAAATCATCTGCGGCCTACGCTCCCCTCACCACGGCCAAGTCTGGCTCAACAACCGCGACGTCACCCGCATCCCCCCCGGCCAACGCGGCCTCGGCTTCGTCCCCCAGGACGGCGCCCTCTTCCCCACCATGACCGTTGCCGACCAAATCGGCTTCGCCCTCCGCATCCAAAAAGCCCCACCCAACACCATCAACGCCACCGTCCAGGAACTCGCCTCCGAAATGGCCATCACCCACCTCCTCGACCGCAAACCCACCGGCCTCTCCGGTGGCGAAAAACAACGCGTCGCCCTCGCCCGCGCCCTCGCTGCCAAACCCGCTGTCCTCCTCCTCGACGAACCCCTCGCCGCGGTCGACGAAGACACCCAGAGCGACCTCATCCAACTCCTCAAACGCACCCAGCAACAGCACCAAATCACCGTCCTCCACGTCACCCACTCCCGCCGTGAAACCGAAGCCCTAGCCACCCTCCGCCTCCGCCTAGAAAACCACGCCGTCCACATCGACTCCCCCTGACCACTCACGACTTACCACTCACACCTCCCCATGCCCCTCCCCGACCTCACCCCAGATGACCGCTCCCGCTACGAGTGGCAAATGTGGGTCCCCGGTGTCGGCGAAGAAGGCCAGCGCAAACTCAAAGCCTCCACGGTCCTCATCTCCCGCGTCGGCGGCCTCGGCGGTCTCGTCGCCCTCGAACTCGCCGCCGCCGGTGTCGGTCGCCTCATCCTCGCCCACGGCGGCACCCTGAAACCCGCCGACCTCAACCGCCAACTCCTCCAAACCACCGACCACATCGGCCAGCCCCGCATCGACTCCATCCTCCGCCGCCTCCGCGATCTCAACCCCACCCTTATCCTCGAAGGCCACCCCTCCAACATCACCCCCGACCTCGCCGAAGCCCTCGTCCCTCAGGCCGACATCATCGTCGACGCCGCCCCCCTCTTCCAGGAGCGCCTCACCCTCAACGACGCCGCCATGCGCCATCGCAAACCCATGGTCGAATGCGCCATGCACAACCTCGAAGCCAGCGTCACCACCTTCATCCCCGGCCGCACCGGCTGCCTCCGCTGCTACGTCCCCGAAGTCCCCGCCTCCTGGACCCGCCAATTCCCCGTCTTCGGCGCCGTCTCAGGCACCGCCGCCTGCCTCGGCGCCATGGAAGTCATCAAACTCATCACCGGCATCGGCGAACCCCTCGCCGGTCACCTCCTGACCATCGACCACTCAACAGCCCGCAGCCGCTCCATCAAACTCCCCCATCGTCCCGACTGCCCGTCCTGTTCTTAAGTCTTTAATGAGCCGGTGAACCATCAGCAACCGCAGGCGGCGCCACTTTCTTCCCGCCTCGCTCGATGATCTTCTGCACGAACACATAACAGACCGGGATCAAAAACAATCCAATCACGGTCGCAATCGTCATCCCATACACCACCCCGGTTCCCATCGTGCTCCTCGAAGCCGCCCCGGAACCCGTCGCCAGCATCAAGGGCACGCAACCCAAAATGAACGCAAACGATGTCATCAAAATCGGCCTCAACCGCAGCCTCGCCCCCTCAATCGCCGCGTCCAAAATCGGCACACCTTCATCCCGTTTCATCTTCGCAAACTCCACAATCAAAATCGCATTCTTCGCCGACAATCCAATCAACATGATCAGCCCGATCTGCGCATACACATTCAAATCAAAGTGCCGCAAAAACATCCCCACCATCAATCCTAATATCACCGTCGGTGTCGCCAGCAACACCGCAAACGGCAGTCCCCAACTCTCATACTGCGCCGCCAGCAACAAGAACACAAAAAGCACCGCCGCACCAAAAACCACCGCCGCTTGCCCTTCCGATTTCTTCTCCTGCAGTGTCAGACCCGACCACTCGTAACCCACCTCACTCGGCATCGTCTTCATCACCTCCTCGATCGCCTTGATCGCCTCTCCCGAACTGTAACCTGGAGCGGGTGCCCCCATGATCTCCGCCGAGTTGTACAAATTGAAGCGACTCACAAAATTCGGTCCCGACATCTTACTAACCTTCACCAGCGTGTTCAACGGCACCATCTGCCCACCGCTGTTCCTAACATAAAAATCGCCCAGCTTCTCCGGCTGATTGGAAAACTCCGGCTCCGCTTGCAGGAACACCTTGTACACCTTCCCAAACCGCACGAAATCATTCACATACATGCCGCTCAAATACGCCTGCAACGTTTGGAAAATACTGTCCACCGGCACCCCCAGCGTCCGCGCTTTTTCCCGATCCAACTCCACACTCACCTGAGGTGTCGCTGGGTTAAACGTCGTATTGATCCCGGCCAACTCAGGCCGCTTCGACACCTCCATTTGCAACTGCTTGATATAAACCGCCAATTGATCCACCGACCCACCCGAACGATCCTGCAATTGCATCGTGAAACCCGACACGTTGCCATAACCCGGCAGCGGCGGCGGGCCAAATGCCATCACCCGCGCCCCGGGGATCGCCGCAAACTTCTTGTTCCACCCCTGCGCAATCGCCTTGGCATGCAATGCCGGATCCTTCCGCTCCTCCCAAGGGTCCAGACCCACAAACATCATGGCCGAATTGGGAAAGTTCAGCGTGTTCAGAATATTCAACCCCGCCAGCCCCAAGCCCGACCTCACGCCTTCCGTGCTCAACACAATCCCTTCCACTTGCTTGAGGATCTCATCAGAGCGCTGCAAAGACGCCCCCTCGGGAAGCTGCACCGCCACAAACAAGAACCCCTTGTCCTCGTCCGGAATAAACCCACCGGGCACATGCTTGCCCAACACAAAAATCCCACCCATCACCACCACCAGCAACAGCATCGAAAAGGTCGCCTTCCGCACCATCCCAGCCACGATCCGCCCATAGCGCTCCGTCACCCAGTCAAACATCCGGTTGAACAGCTTGAAGAATGCCGCAATCGGCCCCCGTCCAGGTGTCGGCTTCTTCAACAGCAACGCCGACAGCGCCGGACTCAGCGTCAACGCGTTGATCACTGAGAATACCACCGCCACCGCAATCGTCAGCGCAAATTGACTGTACAACTGCCCCGTCACCCCGCCCATGAACGCCACCGGCACAAACACTGCGCACAACACCAAACCAATCGCCACCACCGGCCCCGACACTTCCTTCATCGCTTGTCGCGTCGCCTCCACCGGACTCATCCCATGCTCAATGTGATGCTGCACCGCCTCGACCACCACAATCGCGTCATCCACCACAATCCCAATCGCCAACACCAGCCCAAACATCGTCAGCACGTTGATGCTAAAACCGAGTGCCGGGAACAAGATGAATGCCCCCAGCAAAGAGACCGGCACCGTGCACATCGGGATGATGGTCGCCCGGAAACTCTGCAAAAACACATAAACCACCAGCAGCACCAGCAGCACCGCCTCAAACAACGTGTGCACAATCTCCTCCATCGACGCCTTGATCGGCAGTGTCGAATCAAGAGTCACCTCATACTCCATGTCGGCCGGAAACCGCGTCTTCGCCTCTTCCAAAATCTTCCTCACATTCCCTGCCGTCTCGATCGCATTCGCCCCCGGCGCCAGATAAATCCCAATCGCGCCCGCTGGCGTCTTGTTCAGTCTCGCCCGCAAATCATAAGTCTGCGCCCCAAGCTCAACCCGCGCCACATCCTTGATCTTCACCTGCGAACCATCCGCATTCGAACGAACAATGATCTCTTCAAACTCCTTCGGATCCTTCAGCAATCCCTGCGCACGCACGTTGAACTGCATCTCCTGCCCTGCCGGCGCCGGCTCCGCCCCTACCCGACCCGCAGGCGATTGCGCATTCTGCTCCCGAATCGCATTGGCAATGTCCTGGGGAGTCACCCCCAAAACCATCAACTTGTCTGGCCTCAACCACACTCGCATCGCGTAGTCCTGAGCCGTGAAATTCTTCACGTCCCCCACCCCTTTCACCCGCTTGATCCCATCCACCAAATTGATGTCGCAGTAGTTGCCCAGAAAGGTGGCATCGTAAGTTCCCTTGGGCGAATTCAACCCGATCACCATCAAAATGTCCGGACTGGATCGATTGACAATCACCCCCTCTTTCTTGACCGCCTCCGGCAACTGCGCTTCCGCCTGCCCCACGCGATTCTGCGCATTGACCTGCATGATGTCCACATCCGTCCCGACATCGAAATACATGTTCAATGTCATCTTGCCATCGTTGGCATTGAACGACTGCATGTAGAGCAGCTTGTCCACTCCATTGACCTTGGATTCGATCGGCGTCGCCACCGATTCCATCACCGCCTCAGCTGCCGCACCCCGATACGTCGTGGTCGCCTGAATCATCGTCGGACTGACCGGCGGATACTCCGCAATCGGCAGCCGAGCCAGCGATATCAAACCGACAATCACCGTCAGGATGGCAATGACCATCGCAACAATTGGGCGACGAATAAAGAAGTCAGCCATAGTCGTTATTCCTTACCCTTCTTGGTTTCGTCTTTCGCTTCCTGCGCCTTTGCTGCATTCGCGGCAGCCGCCGCTGCCATCCCCTCCGCTGTCATCGCCTGCACCGGCGCTCCCTCACGCAACTTCTGCAATCCCTCGACCACGATTCGCTCCCCGACCTCCAGCCCTTTCAAGACGATCACATTCGAACCATAGCGTTTCGCCGCCACTTCCACCGGTCTCTGACTGCCCTTCCCTTCCGCACTGACAACCCACACAAAACTCTTCCCCTGAAGTTCCACCAGGGCACGCTCAGGAATCAAAATGTGTTCCTCCTCGCTCGGCAGACTCACCTGAACCCGCGCAAACATCCCCGGACGCAAGGCCCTGCGGGAATTCGGAAACTCGGCTCGCACCCGAATCGTCGCTGTCGTGATGTCCACCACGCGATCCACAAAAACCCACTTGCCCGCGTCCGGATGCTTTGATCCATCGGCAAGAATCAAATGCGCTGGCAGTTCACCCAATTTGCGTCCCGCCTCACTCGCCATCCTCTCAGCATTCAAGTAGTCCACTTCACTGATGGAACAGTAAAACCAAATCGGATCGACCTGCGAGATCGTCGCCAACAGGGTGGGCTCTCCTTTCCCGACCAGACTCCCCACCGAAACCGACTTCGCCCCAATCCGTCCCGACAACGGTGCCCTCACCTCGCAATACCCCAGATCCAATTCCGCCGACTTCACCTTCGCCTCTGCCGAAGCCACATTCGCAGCGTTCGCTTCCTCGGTCGAAAGCGCCGCATCCAACTCCCGCTTAGGTGCTGCATTCTGCTCCACGAGCACCTTGAGCCTCGGCACATCAATCTTGCTCTTGCTCAACCCTGCTTGCGCCTGCGCCAAAGCTCCCTTGGCCGCCGCCAACTGCTCCTCATATGGCTTCTTATCCAATTCAAACAGTAGGTCACCCGCTTTGACTTCACTACCTTCCTCAAACAAAATCTTGTCCAAAAAAGATTCCACACGGGCTCTCACTTCAACATTCTGCGGTGAGTCCAATTTCCCAATGAACGTGGTTGAGCGTTCCACCTTCGATTTGGAAACCTCCTGAACTTGCACCACTGGTGGCGGGGGCACAGGGACTGTCGGTTTCTCGCAGTGGCTTAATAAAACCCCTGCCAGCAATCCAATTGCCCATTTTGTCGGCAGCTCAAACCTGTTCTTTTGGTTCCCGTTCATAAGACCCTCCCTTGTCCCATGTTCCCGCCCCATCGTCAATTCCTTAGACACCAGAAAAAACAGGACGGCCCGATCAACCCGTGGTTCTCAACCCCGACGCCAACGCATTGATCGATACCAGCAAATCCGGAATCATCCCTTCTGCGCCCACCGCATCGCCCTCCGCCACCTTCGCTCGCCATACCTTCAGCAACTCGATCTGCTGCCGATGCAAGACATGCAATGGTTGCTCCCGCAACGCCAACGTGAACGCCAACCTCGGACGCCTCTCCGCGAACGGACGTTTGAACAAATGATTCACCATCTCCTGCGTCAGCGCCAACTCCGCCAAGATCTGTGCCAAAAACCGATCCCTCACCGCCACATCCGGCACCAAACTCGAGTACTCCCGGATCCAATCCAAGTTCACACTCACCAACGAACTCTCAATGTTCGTCATCACATACCGCAAAAACGGATCCTTCTTCATGTTCCCCTCCACCAGCGCCCATCCCTCGGAGTCCTCCGTCATCAGCCGCTTCAAAGCCGAACCCGCCCCATACCACCCCGGCAGATAAAACCGACTCTGCGTCCAGGAGAACACCCACGGAATCGCCCGCAAATCCTCCAACGACGGCTGCCCCGTCCGCCGCGCCGGCCGCGACCCAATCCGCGAATTCTCCAACGCATCAATCGGCGTCGCATTCCGGTAAAACGTCATGAACCCCTCCGCGTGCAACAAGGCCCGATACGTCTCCGTGCTCCACCCCGCCAACTTCTCCACCACCGCTCCCATCGACTCAACCTGCCCTTGTCCCGACCGATGCCTCGCCGTCGTCGAGGCCGCCGACGCCATCAAAACCTCCACGTTGTAAACCGCCGAATTCATGTGCGCATACTTCTGCGCAATCGTCTCCCCCTGCTCCGTCATCCGCAAAAAGCCTCCCAATGCCCCTTGCGGCATCGCATCCATAAACCAATGCGTCGGCCCCGCCCCACGCCCCACGGTCCCACCGCGACCATGGAAAAACACGGCGTTAACCCCCAACTTCGCCGTCGCCTCGCTCAACTCCCGTTGCGCCCGGTGAATCGCCCACTGACTCGCCAAAATCCCGCAATCCTTGTTCGAGTCCGAATAGCCCACCATCATCTGAAAACTCGGCGCTTCCTGACCTGCCATGCTGCGGACCGTCACCGGATGCTTCAAAAACGCCTCCGTAATCCCAGGCCCAGCTTCCAAATCCCCCATCGTCTCAAACAACGGCGTCACCGGCATCGAACAACACAACCCGCCATCCTTCCAATCCGCCAGCCCCGCCTCACGCGCCAGCACATACACCGTCAGCAAATCCTCCACATTGCGTGTCATCGACACAATCAACGACCCCAACGCCGCCAACCCATACTGATCCCGATGCTCCACCAACACTCGGTAACAAGCCAGCACCGTGTCCGCCTCCGGTCCCGCCGATAGCCCAGGCGCCAAGAACGGCCTCGGCGATTTCAATTCCTCTTCCAGCAATGCCCGCTTCTTCTCAAGCGGCCACGTCGCAAAACTCGCCCCATCAGGCACTCCCGCCATCGCCAGCAACTGCGCCATCGCCTTCTCGTGAAACGCCGAATTCTGTCTCACATCCAACACCGCCGAATGAAAACCAAACGCATGGATCTGCCGCTTCAACGGCACAATCCATTGCTCCACCAAAGCCTCGCTCCCCACTTCACGCAGCGACTCCGCCAGCAACTCCACATCCGCTAACAACTCTTCCGGATGCCGATACCCCGCCGCCGATGTCGGATGCTCCGACGCCACCACCAGTTTCGCCCGCATCAAAAACGCCACTTCGCGCCAGGGCTCTTCCCGGTTCCGCTCCCGAATGTAATCCACATCCACCCCCGGTGCCTCCTTCAACTCCGCCACCAATCGCTCCTTCAGCTTCACCAACACCTCCGGCACCTTCTGAAACAACACGCTCAACGGCAAGTGATGCCCCAGCTTCTCCATCGCCCGCCTCTGCACCCTCAGCGCATTCTTCCGCAGGGACCTCAAAGACGCGCGCGTCACCTCATGCGTCACAAACGGATGCCCATCCCGGTCCCCGCCAATCCACGTCCCAAAGCGCACCAACGGTGGCAACTCATCCACCGCCTTCGGATCCAGCCCCGCGGCCTCCCACGCCTCCCGCAAATGCACATGCGCTCTCGCCAGCGCTTCCGGAAACACCTCCCGCAAATAGTGCATCGCATTCTGCAACTCCGCCTGAATCGATGGCCGCGTCACATGAATCTCTCCCGTCCGCCACAACGCCTCCAACTCCACCTCAATCTGCCTCCCCAATCGCTCCTGTTCCCGATCCGTATACGCCGAGTTCTCATGGCGGTTCATCAGGCTGTAAAGTTCCCGATGCCGCTCCCCCACCGTCTCCCGCTTCGCTTCCGTCGGATGCGCCGTCAACACTGGCTCCACCCGCACCGACTTCAAAGCCTCCAACACTTCCTCCACCGCCAACCCCTGTGCCAGCATCTGCTTCAAATTGTCCGCCCACAGCCCCTTCTCCGCCTCCGGCCCCGACTCCTTTTCCCGCAACCGCCGCACCTGCGCCGCCGCACGCTCTTCCACGATGTTCAGCAACTGAAACGCGATCGAATACGCCTGTCCCAGCGCCCGCCCATTCACTCCTTCCGGCGCCACAATCTCATCATCACCCCAAGGCAACCGATCCGCCAACGCCCCCTCACCCAGACGCCTCAACGTCTTGCGATACGCGTCCATCAAATAACGCAGGTCAGCTTGCAGAAGATCAAAGCCCAAATCCCGCAACGCGGCAGGTTGGAGCACGGCAGAAGAGTCAGTTTGTGGCATTCCAGGAAAGAAGGTTAGCATCTTTAATGCCGGACCTCCCACATTCAACCACCTATCCCAACTCAGCCTCCTGAACGGCTCTAATACAGCAAATAAGCAATCTCACGATCCGATAACGCACTGGTATCTTCCAAGGCCAGCAACTCATCCAAATAATCCAAACTCTCCAACTGCGTCTCCACCTCAGGCACCAACGGCGCCTCCACCGCAGCGGCACTCGACTCCGGCTCAGCCACCGCCACGACCGGAACCTCCACCGCCGACTCCTTCAACCCACTCACCGCAACCATCCCAAAAACCAACAGCACCGCCACACCAGCCACCAATCGGCCAACCGGCACCATCCCTGTCGTATCCGTCCACCACGCCTTCAACCCCACCCACCAACCACGCTCCTGCGGCGTCTGGCGCGCTTCCCTCACCACATTCTGCACAAAATTGGGCCGCACATCCGCCTCCCGGCCTTTGCCGAGCAGCTTCCAAAGCGGATCTTGAGGTTCAAGTGGGTTCATCACAAACAGTCAAACCCCCGAACCCATCGGAGGTTTCACACAAAAACACTTTTTCTTTCTCAAACCAACCGCTTGCCCACCGCTGCCGATAGCAACCGATTGTCCGCCCGCCCCGCCGCCTTCTCCTGCAGCACCTTCATCACCGCTCCCATTTCCTTCTTCGAAGTCGCTCCCACCTCGGCAATCACCGCATCCACCAGGGCCTCCAGATCTTCCGCACTCATCGCCGCCGGCAAATACCGCTCCAGCACCGCAATCTCCGCCTTCGCCGCCGCCACCGCCTCAGGCCGATCCGCCTTCTCTGCTCCCTCCACGCTGTCCTGCATCTTCTTCATCTCCTTCCGCACCACCGCAATCGCTTCCACATCATCAAGCTCTCCTTCAGCCCCCAACTTCTCAATCGCCGCATACTTCAGCGCCGACTTCAAATTGCGCACCACATTCAGCGTCACCGTGTCCTTGGCGCGCATCGCGGTTTTCATGTCTTCGGTCAGTTGGGTCGAAAAAGTGCTCATAAAGGTAAATTCCGCCCCTAGCTTGCCCATCCCCGCCCCCCTGTCCACCCCTTTGCCTCATTTTCCTCCACCCACCAAAAAAGCCCTCGCCCAACCCCCTCCAACCTCGCACCTTCACGAGTGCCCGACGACCTCAAGTCCCAAATCCGCCAGCGCGCCCTCTTCCTCGGGTTCGCCGACTGCCGCATCGCCCCTGCCGCCCCCGCCGCCCATCGCCACATCTTCGAAGAATGGGTCGCCGATGGCAAATACGGCGACATGGCCTGGATGGCCAAAAACCTCGACCGCCGCTCCGATCCCCGCCTCCTCGTTCCCGACGCCAAATCCCTCATCGTCCTCGCCACCAATTACTGGCAGGGCCCCGCCCGCCCCGAACCCGACGACACCTATCGCATCGCCCGCTACGCCTGGAATGACGACTACCACGACACCATCGAGAAGCGCCTCTGGCAGCTCGACGCCTTCCTCATCGAACTAGGCGGTCGCCAACGCCATTACGTCGACACTGGCCCCGTCCTCGAACGTGATTTCGCCAACGAAGCCGGACTCGGCTGGAATGGCAAAAGCACCATGCAAATCCACCGCCAGCTCGGCACCTGGTTCTTCCTCGCCGAAATCATCACCACCCTCGACCTCCCCCCCGACTCCCCCTCCCCAGACCACTGCGGCTCCTGCACCCGCTGCATCACCGCCTGCCCCACCCAGGCCATCACCGCCCCCCGTCGGATGGACGCCCGCCGCTGCCTCTCCTACCTCACCATCGAAAGCAAAGGCCCCATCCCCCTCGAGTTCCGCCGCGCCCTCGGTGGTCGCATCTACGGTTGCGACGACTGCCTCGACGCCTGTCCCTGGAACCGCTTTGCCCAGACCTCAAGCGACGCCACCTTCCAAGCCCGCACCACCATCTTTCAGCATCACCTCCGCGATTTCCTCGCCCTCGACGACCAGGCCTTCCGCTCCCTCTTCGCCAAAAGCCCCATCAAACGCATCAAACGCCCCGCCTTCCTCCGCAACGTCTGCGTCGCCCTCGGCAACACCGGCACCCCCGCCGACCTCCCCGCCCTCCAAATCGCCGCCACCGACCCCCATCCCCTCATCGCCGAACACGCCGCCTGGGCCATCGCTGAAATCAATTCCCGCTACGCCGAGAGCATCGGCTAATCATCGTCCCCGTCATTCATCCGCTGCAACCGCCGCACCAACTCCTTAATCCGGTGCGCCTTCCGCACATGATCAAACGCCACCTCAATCCCCGCGTTCGCTGACGACGAAAAATCCACGCTCCCCAGCCCCAGCAAACCCGTGATCCACCCTTCCCTCACATCGATCGACCGGATATCCCGAATCCGCACCTCCTTCGAACTCCGCCCGATCAATCCCCACAGCACCTCCACCCGATCCTCCGTCACAAAATAATCCCGCGAGAACCTCGCAATCCCCACGCACAACACCACCGACGACGAGCAAAGAAATCCCAACGCAGCATACCGCAGCCCAAACGGCACCGCCAAAGCGCCCGACACCGCCAGCAGCACCGCCAGAAAAAGCGCCTTCGAATAACTCAACCACGAAGGATTCCCGTGATACAAAATCCGCTCACCACTCGAGGTGTAAAGAAACCCATCTTCCTCCTCCTGCTCCTCCCCTTCCTCATCCGTCACCTCATCATCATCAAATTCCTCACTCCGCACCCCATCCGCCCGAATCTCCACATACGAAGGCCGCCCAATCCGCGATCCACCGCTCGAACCTCCCACTCTCCCCTGAGTCAATTCCCCAACCGTGTGCGACCGCCCGCTCTCCACATCCTCACAAATCTCCCCCCGTCCCAGCGATCCCCTCTCCACCAGCACCGCCAAATCTTCCCGGCTCAACGTTTCCGTGAAGTCAGGATGTTCAGCAAGTCGATAGCGCGATGGCATGCAGCAAAAATCCCCCTACTCTGACACCTCTGCAGGTCTTGGTCTAGGACGTGTTTAAAAACTTGGGATGCCGTGGCGGTGAGTGCAGGAGGGTGAATGGCAAGGCTCAGGGTGCTGCCGCTATTGATGAATAACGGCAAACCCTGGAACGAAGCCAGTCGCCCACCTCCACCGCCGCAGAGGCGTGCCAAGTTTTTAAACACGCCCTCATGCCAATCCATTCCGCACGCCCTCCCAACTCCGCACCCGGCGGCGTCGCGCATTCCCGTCCCTCCCCGCTTGACAGTCCCGCCCCCTGCCGTTCCACTGCACCCGTCCATGGCTCAGAAAAACGACCGCCTCTCATTGCCCGCCCTCATCCTTTTGTTGGCGCTCTCCCTCGGTCTTGGCACCTACTACCGCACCATCGCGCTCGATGCCCGCCCAATGCACACCGACGAGGCCATCCTCGCCACCAAATTCGCCGACTTCTGGACCGGCAAAGGCTTCGACTACGACCCCTCCGACTACCACGGCCCCGGCCTCCATCAGGCCTCCTGGCTCTACGCCAAACTCGCCCGCTGGGGCGCCCCCGACACCTGGACCGAAGCCGACCTCCGCCACATCCCCGCCCTCTGCGGCATCGCTGTCATCCTCACCACCCTCCTCTTCTTCTCTCTCCTCGGCGGCCGCGCCACCCTCATCGCCATGCTCCTGACCGCCGTCTCGCCGATGATGGTCTTCTACAGCCGCTACTACATCATGGAGATGCTCTTCGCCCTCCTCGTTGCCCTCTCCCTCGCCTCCTGGTGGCGCTGGTCTCTCACCGGCAATCGACTCTGGCTGATCCTCTGCGGCGCCTCCGTCGGCTTCCAGCATGCCACCAAGGAAACATTCGTCCTCAATGTCGCCTCCGCCCTCATCGCCTGGACCCTCGCCTGCTTCTTCATCCAGGAACGCGATACCTCACGCCTCCGACTCTCCAGCTTCAACCGCCGCCCCTCTCAGTGGAAACCCTGGCACATCCTGTTCATCTCCTCCGTCCTCGTCTCGGTCGCTTCCTACTCCGGCTTCTTCCGCGACTGGTTCAGCGTCAAAGAAAGCATCGTCACCTACGCGAACTACCTCCATCGCTCCGAAGGCAGCGGCCATGAAAAACCCTGGCACTACTACCTGACTCTCATCTTCTGGCGCAAAGACGGCCTCGTCTGGACCGAAGCCCTCATCGGTGGCCTCGGTCTCGTTGGCATCCTGCATGCTTTCTTCGGCACCCACAAAGACGGCAAAAAACACCGCTTCCTCATCTTCCTCAGCCTCTACACCCTCGGCCTCTTCACCGCCTACTCCATCCTCGCCTACAAAACCCCCTGGTCCATCCTCACCGCCCAGTCCGCCCTCACGCTCCTCGCCGGTGTCGGTGCCGCCGCTCTCTGGGGCCTCTTCAACAAAGGCTTCCCCAACCTCTGCTTCCAAGTCGCCATCGGCCTTGGCGTCTACCACCTCTGCGATGAATCCATGCTCGCCATCGGCCCCTACAAAGCCGATCCCCGCAACCCCTACGTCTACTCCCACACCACCACCAATCTCCTCCAACTCGTCACCACCGTCCGCGAACTCGCCGATCTCAAACCCGATTCCCCTCCTTCCATCCAGGTCATCAATCGCGACCAAGGCTGGCCCCTCCCCTGGTACTTCCGCACCCTCCCCAATGTCGGTTACCACGCCATCCCTCCTGCCCATCTGAAGGGCGACATCATCATCGCCGAAGCCACTCAACGCGACGCCATCCTCGCCCAAATCGACCTCGCCGACTATCAAGACACCGGCCTCCACGGCCTCCGCCCCGGCGTCCCCCTCATCATGCTCGTCAAGCACGACCTCTGGGATCACCTCATGGCCAAACGCCAGGGCCTCCCGCCTCCAAAACCCAAACCCGCCCCCCTCCCCGAACCCCCTCCTCCTCCCGCCCCCCTCATCGGCCCCCCATTCCCCACTCCCAGCACCCTTCAAGGCCCACCCGCCTCCGTCAGCCCCGGCCCCGCGTCACCTCCATGACGGCAGACTCCCATCACACCAATCACTTCGACGCCATGGCCACCACCTTCTCCGTGGTCATCGCCCAACCCGACATCGACGCCACTTACGCCGCTCAAGTCACCAACGCCATCCGCCTCGAAGTCGAACGCCTCGAAGAAGAACTCAGCCGCTTCCGCCCCACCAGCGAGATCTGGCGCCTCGGCAACCTCAAAACCGGACAGCGCAGCCGCATCACCCTCGCCACCTGGGACTGCCTCTCCCTCGCCCAAGCCCTCCATCAGGAAACAGCCGGCGCCCTCGACATCACCATCGCCCCCCTCATGCGCCTCTGGCGCAACCCCGATGGCTCCCCGCGCACGCCACAAGATTCCGAACTCGAAGAAATCAAACCCCTCATCGGCTGCCACCTCTTCGACCTCCATGAGGAAGACCTCTCCATCACCGTCCACACCTCCCCTCTAACGCTCGACCTCGGCGCCATCGGCAAAGGCTACGCCCTCGACCAAGCCGTCACCGTCCTCAATGACTGGGGCATTCAAAACGCACTCCTCAATGCTGGCGACAGCACCCTCCTCGCCCTCGGCAAACCCCCGGACGAACCCGCCTGGATCGTCCGCCTCGACGCCGAGCACGGCCACCGCGAAATCCCCCTCATCGACCAGGCCCTCAGCGCCACCGGCCAGGCCGAACAAGGCCAGCACATCATGGACCCCCGCACCCTCCGGCCCGTCCCCTTCACCACCCGCCGCCGCTACACCCTCGCCCCCACCGCCGCCCTAGCCGACGGCCTCTCCACCGCCTTCGCCGTCATGACCGACCCCGAAGCCCAGTCCCTCTGCGCCCGCCACCCCACCCTCACCTTCCTCACCCCCGAAGCGTAGAGCCAAATCCTCCTATCCCCCCGTGTTGCAAGCCGCTGGCTTGCCCCCTCATTACAGAGCATGCAACGAAGACTACCCGGTTGCCATCACCGCGTTTTTGTCGCATACTCCAGTATGTCAGTCGCCCAAGTCACTGAAGAAATCGCACGAATGACAGAAGACGAGCAGTTCTACATTGCCGCTTTCATCCAACACCTCGTGGATGTACGGGATCCGAATCACTCAGCAGCAATCGCGGCGGCAAATCAACGGATGGACAACGGGCAGAAAGTGTCGTTTGAGGAGTTAATCGAACGCCATGAAGCACTGGAGCGTCAGGGGAAGTGATTCATGGTCCTGTCGCCAAAGCTTGTTCTTGATGGCGAGGCTGTCGAAACGCTGTTAGCGCTTGCACCATCGTTTCGGCGGCGAATCCTGGGAATCCTTGATCAACTTCGCCAACAGTCGCCTCGATCCACCGAAGACTTTGCTGAGACAGACCAAACAGGCCGACACATCAGCGTGAAGGGCGTTCGTCCGGTTCTCATTCGTTACTGGCTGGATGGTCCTGCTAATGAGTTTCGCATCACACGCATCACAGTCTTAAAGCCTTGGACCAACTAGTTAGCCGGAAGTCCCCCCCTCAACAAGCCACCCCATCCGCCCGCATCTGACGGAACCACTCCACAAACCGTGGAATCCCCTCATGAATGTGCGTCGTCGGCTTGAAGTTCAGCAGTCGCGTCGCCTTGCTCACATCCGCCGAGGTCAAAGGCACATCCCCCGGCTGCTCCGGCAACTCATTCACAATCGCCTTTTTCCCCACCGCCGCCTCAATCGTCGCGATCATCTCATTCAACGTCACCGTCTGCGAGCCCCCCAAGTTGAAGATATCACAAGTCGGCCCTTCGCTATACCGCAGCGCACCCAAAATCCCGTCCACAATGTCCGTCACAAACGTGTAATCCCGCGCCGTGTGACCCGCACCATACTTGTCAATCGACAGCCCATCCTCAATCCGACGTGTGAACTTTGAAATCGCCAAATCCGGCCGCTGCCTCGGTCCATACACCGTAAAAAACCGCAAACACACCGTCTTCATCCCATACAGCTGCGAGTAATTCGAGCACATCTGCTCCCCCGCCATCTTCGTCATCGCATACGGACTGATCGTCTGCAAAATCGCATCCTCCTCACTGAACGGCACCTTCTTGTTCACTCCGTAAACCGATGAACTGCTCGCAAACACAAAGTGCTTCGTCCCCACCTTCCGCGCCGCCTCCAGCAGATAAAACGTCCCCTTGATGTTCACATCAATGTACAGCTCCGGCTGCTCAATCGAAGGCCTCACCCCGGCCCGACCAGCCAGGTGAATCACCGCATCCGGCTTGAAAGACTCCATCGCAGCCGACACAAACGCCGCATCACTCAGTTCCCCCTCCAAAAGCGTCACCCGATCCGCAAACCCCCGCACATTCGACCTCTTGATCTCTGGGTTGTAGTAGTCGTTGAAGCTGTCCAAAATCGCAATCTCACCCGCCTGCTCCTTGAGCAAACGTTCAACCGTATGGGAACCAATAAATCCGGCACCGCCGGTCACAAGAATCTTCATGGAAAATAGAGGAAGCATGAAACCTCAACCCAATCCCCCTCTTTTGCAATCCCCATCTCCCATCTCTCCCGATCCTGCTAGCCGACCGCAGGAAGACAGCCCGCCATGGCCAACCCGTAGGGAAGCGTAACGTAGCAATCCTGTCTACCCCACACCGCCCGCCCAAACCCCTCACCCCACCACCCGCCGCGCCTTCGCCGTCACCCACTTCCCAAGCTTCATCCGCCGCTCAATCACCAACCCCGCCGCCTCCCCCGCCTTCAAACACTCATCCGCCTGCGTGTGCAGAATCCCCGACAAAAACACCACCCCACCCGGCTTGACCACCTTCAAAATCGTCGGGAACGCGTTCTCCAAAATGTCCGCAAACAAATTCGCCGCCACCACATCCCAGCGCTGCGCCTTCGTCGGCTTCCACTTCAACACATCCACCTCATCAAACCCCACCTCAAGCACCCCATTCCACAATCCATTCTCCCACAATACCAACACCGCCTTCGTATCAAAAGCACA